>CAYPFH010000134.1:0-9895 GCA_964409825.1 uncultured Desulfobacterales bacterium
GGCGATGCTGCGCCTCGCCGCTATTTTTTGTCGAAGTGGGAAAACTGCATGGTAAAAGTGCCCCGACCCTGGGTGGCGGAGCGAAGGTCGGTGGAGTAGCCGAACATGTTGGCCAGGGGAACGATGGCTTCGATCACTTGAAGTCCTCCCCTGGGCTCGATCGATTCGATCTTCCCGCCCCGGGCGTTGAGATCGCCGATGACGTCTCCCATGAATGCCTCCGGCACCAGGACCTCGGTTTTCATAAACGGGTCCAGCAGAAAGGAATCGGCCTGCCGCAGGGCTTCCTGCGTCGCCATGGAGGCGCTGACCCGATAGGCCAGCTCGCTTCCGGCCGACTCTCGGTAGGCACCGCCCACCAATGCGGCCTTGACGTCTACCACCGGATATCCCAGCATCGCGCCGCTTTCCAGCGATTCCATGATTCCCTGCTCTACGGCACGGCGATAGGCGGCCGGCACGACCTCTTCGGAAACCTCGGAGGCAAACCGGTTTCCCTCGCCGCGGACCAGGGGCTGAATCCGGATGCGAACCTCGCCGTAATGGTTCTGGCCGGCCACCTCTCGGTCGAAAACCGCTGCGGCCTCGGCGGTTTTCCCGATGGTTTCCCGGTACACGACCTGGGGTTTGCCCACGTTTACCTGGGTGTTGAACTCCCGCTGCATCCGGCTGGTGATCACCTCAAGATGAAGTTCTCCCATGCCCGATAAAATCGTCTGGCCTGTGTCCTCGTCCTGGCGAACCCGCAATGTGGGATCCTCTGCCAGAAACTTTTCCAGCACCTGTTCCAGTTTCTCCTGGTCCTGGTGGGTTTTGGGTTCGATCGCCACCGATATCACCGGCTCGTAAAACTCGATATTCTCCAGCAACACCGGGCGGTCCTTGGAGCAGAGGGTCTCTCCGGTGGAAGACTCCTTCAACCCGACAATGCCGACGATGTGGCCGGCTTCCACCTCGTCGATCCGCTCGCGTTTGTTGGCGTGCATGAGCAAAATTCGGGAGATCTTCTCGGTTTTATTTCGGACCGGGTTGTAGACATCCTGGCCGGCTCGAATCTTTCCGCTGTAAAGCCGCACATAGGAAAGCTTTCTGCCTTCTGTCATCGCCACTTTAAAGATCAGGGCAGCCAGCGGTGCGGAAACCTGGGCCGGACAGGGGATGATCTCTCCGGTTTGCGGATCGGTTCCCTGGATGGCGGCCACCTCCTCCGGGTTGGGCAGGTAGCGGACGATCGCATCGAGCAGCGGCTGAATCCCTTTGTTTTTCAGCGCGCTGCCGCAAAGCACCGGCACCAGATGGAGGCTGCAAGTCGCCTTTCGAATGGCCGCCAACAGCTGTTCTTCTTCGATGACGGCTTCGGACAGGTATGCTTCCATGAACCCGTCATCAACCTCTGCAACCGTCTCGAGCATTTTTTCCCGGTATTCCTTTGCCTGCTCCTGATGAACAGGATCGATTTCTTCCTCGCGAAAGGTGGCCCCGAGGCTGTCGTCGTCCCAGATGATCTGCTTCATGGAAACCAGATCGATCACCCCGATGAACCCGTCTTCGAGTCCCACAGGCAGGGTGAGCACCAAGGGAACGGCGTGCAGGCGTTTTTCCAGCATGTCGACCGTTCGGAAGAAGTCCGCACCGATCCGGTCGAGCTTGTTGACGAAAGCGATCTTCGGAACCTTGTATTTATCTGCCTGCCGCCATACGGTTTCGGACTGGGGTTCTACGCCGCCCACGGCACAGAACACGCCGATGGCCCCGTCGAGCACCCGCAAAGACCGCTCCACTTCGATGGTGAAGTCGACGTGGCCCGGGGTGTCGATGATGTGAATCTCGCTGTCCTTCCAGTCGCAGGTGGTCACCGCAGAGGTGATGGTGATCCCCCTCTCCTGCTCGTCGGGCATCCAGTCCATTACCGCCTCGCCGTTGTGCACCTCCCCGATCTTGTGGGAACGGCCGGTATAATACAGCACCCGCTCGGTGACGGTCGTCTTGCCGGCGTCGATATGGGCGATAATGCCGATATTGCGGATATTCTTGCTCTTTTTTTTCTTCATGCAGCCCAGCTCTCGAATGGAAAAACCGGCCTGGCGCCGGTCACCGGATTTGCGGCCGCCGCCGGAAACGGCGCGGGGTTTCTTTTCGCTTGCAAACGTCCAAGGCGGAAACCTTTTCTAAGGCAAATGAAACGGGTTGTCAAGACAGGGGGCAGTGCGCGGATCCGCGCCGGTTGGCGACTTTGTTGACTTGCCCATGTTCTTCTGTTAGAGCGCTTGTCAAAATTGGATCGGCGCTGCGCACTTTTTTAGACTCCAAGCTGGCATGTCGGCTTGTCTGAGAGCCGGCGGGCTTTTGAAAAGAAAGGATGATACTCCATGTCAGAACGCACGTTGTCCATCGTCAAGCCGGATGGTGTCGGCCGGGGACTGATCGGGGAAGTGGTCCGCCGCTTCGAGAAAAACGGCCTCAAGATCGCCGCCATGAAAATTATCAAGATGAGCAAGGAAGAGGCCCAGGGATTTTACGCGGTCCACCGCGGCAAGCCCTTTTACGACAGTCTGACCGATTTCATGTCTTCGGGACCGGCCGTGGTGATGGTGCTGGAAGGAGAAAACGCCATCGCCAAAAACCGGGAGCTGATGGGGGCCACCAATTACAAGGAGGCCGCTCCGGGGACGATCCGGGCGGATTTTGCCACCGACATCGAAAAAAACGTCGTCCACGGCTCAGACGCCCCGGACACCGCCGCCTTTGAAATCGGCTATTTCTTCAGCGCTCTGGAAATCGTTGCCGGATGACCGAAGCGCTGAATCTAGGCAATGTCGCCATCGTGCTTCACCGGCCCCGGTTTCCGGAAAATATCGGCTCCGCCGTGCGGGCCATGCGCAACATGGGCATCGGGCAGCTGCTGGTGGTCGCCCCGGTCGACTTTGACCGCGAACGGATTCTTCGCCTGGCCACCCATGGCGCCGCAGAGACCGTCGACCGGATCCAGCGCTTCGATTCGCTGGCCGAAGCCCTGGCGCCCTTCAACTACGTGGCCGGCACAACAGCCCGGCGCGGAGGGCAGCGGGACCGTCTCCTTTCGCCTGAAGCCCTGTCCCGGGAGCTTATCCCCATCGGAGCAAACAATCAAATCGCCCTGGTTTTCGGGCCGGAAGACCGGGGGCTGACCAACGAAGAGCTTCGGCTCTGCCATCGCCTGGCCACGATCCCGACGGCGGACTTTGCTTCCCTGAACCTGGCCCAGGCCGTCATGGTGATCTGCTATGAGCTCTTCAAGGCCGCCCTGCCCGAAAAACCCGGATTCATCCCCCGCATGGCCAGCCGGCACGAACTCGACGGGATGTACGACGGACTGCGGGATTTGCTGGTCCGGATCAGCTATATCAACCCGGAAAATCCAGACTACTTTCTGCACCGGATCCGCCAGTACTTCACCCGAATCCGCCTCAGAGCCAAGGAGGTGAGCATCATCCGCGGGCTGTGCCGACAGGTGGACTGGTATGCGGAAAAGCGGTACCGGGATGGACTGGCGGAGGGGCAGCGGGCGGCAGCCTCAAACGAGGGGATGGAAAAATAAAACACATTTAGAGCGCTTGGCTTGATCAAGGGCCATCGGGTTGGTAGATCAATGGCGGTCGAGATTCGGCTGCTTTCGGAACGTTATTTTGCCAAGCGCTCTAATTGGTTGAATGGTCGAGTGGGAAAAGCATCTATATGGCTCTTGTTTTGACCATTTAACGAATCAGCGACTTAACCAACCAACCCGCTTTGGCCATTAAACCAATCAACTATTCAACGAATCCACCTAGCGACGAAGGAGCGTCATGCGACTTGTCCGTTACGGAGAAAAAGGAAAGGAGCGACCCGGGCTCCTTAAAGACGACCGTATCATCGACCTGCCGGAGCACTTCCCGGAAATTCCCGATATCGATAGAGATTTTTTCGAGAAAGGTTGGATCGAACGGGTCCGGACGCTGGCCGCAGAGGGCCGCCCCCTGAAGGGTCGGATAGGGCCTCCGGTGCATCGACCGTCCAAGATCGTCTGCCTGGGAAGAAACTACGCCGAGCACGCCAAAGAGGGCGGCAACCAACGGCCGGAGCGGCCCCTGCTGTTTTGCAAGGCGCCCAGCGCGCTTAACGGGCCTTTCGACCCGATTCTGCTGCCAAAGAGCAGCCATCAGGTCGACTGGGAGGTGGAGCTTGCGGTGGTGATCGGCCGCCGGGCCCGCCGTGTGGACAGGAGCCGGGCCACAGACTACATCGCCGGCTTTTGCACGGCCAACGACGTTTCCGGCCGGGACGCCCAGTTCGCAGACTCCCAATGGTTCCGTGGAAAGAGCTTCGACACCTTCGCCCCCCTCGGCCCGGCCCTGGTCACCCCCGACGAAATCGGGAACTTAGAAAACCTGCGGCTCACCGCGACGGTCAACGGACGAATCATGCAGGAGGGGACCACGGCCGGCATGCTCTTTGACGTTGCATCGATCATCGAGGATATCACCTGCGACATCAGCCTGGAAGCCGGCGACGTTATCTTCACCGGCACGCCGGCCGGCGTCGGCATCTTTCGGGATCCTCCGGTGCTGCTCAAGGCCGGCGACGTGGTCGAATGCGCGATCGAGGCAATCGGGAAGATCTGCAATGAGGTGGTGGATTCGTCGAGTGGTTGAATAGTTGATTGGTTGACTGGTTGATTGGTTGATTGGGTGTCATTGGTCATTCACATCGAATTCTTTTTTACGTCATTCCCGCCCCGCATCAAGTGCGGGGCAGGCTTATCAAAAAACCTGCCTCGAACGCGTTCCTGAGTCATCCAATACCACTCAGTCTCGCCTGTGGCTATGCCCCGGGCAAGCCGCATCCTACAGCAGGCTGAACACTTCAAAATTCAGCGTTGTCCGGCGGGATGGGAGATGGGTTCAATCCAAAAGGATGCGCAGCGTATCGGGAAGGTTGGCCACGGTGACCGTATCCCCTTCGATGGGTTCTTCCGATCGAGAGACGAGAAGGCTCTTTGTTGCGCCGACCATGGAAGCCGTTTTTCGAAGCCGATCGACATCGTTTCGGGCTACCATGGCAGACAGTTTGATCTCAAATGCCCAGATTTCGCCGTCTATGACAATTACCAGGCCCAATTCATGGTAACGAAAGAATGGGCGGCTGGAACAATCTGCGGGATGGAATGGCCCAGATGTCGGGCTCGTCGATCTGAAAGATCTGTTTTCCAGTGTACACCGACAGGCCGCCTTTCCAGCGCTTGCCGATGCGATCTGCGACATCCTTCATGGCCCGAACGTCTCTTGCGCTCACGGTTTCCCGCGACTTGATTTCAACCCCGATCAGGCCATCCGACGTCTCGATCAGCAAGTCGACCTCCATGCCGGAACGGGTCCGATAAAAATAAATCGTGGCCTCCCGCGACCGGGTTCGTATCCATTTGATCATTTCACCGACCACCATCGTTTCGTACAGATCTCCTGTAATGGTTCCCTTGAAACCGGTAATCTGCCGAAGGATGCCGACATCGGTCCAGTAGAGCTTCGGTGTTTTGACCAAAGAACTGGTCAGATTCCGGTGGTAGGGTTGAAGAAGCACCGCCTGATATGAAATTCTGAGATATTCCAGATACCGTCTGGCGGTATCGACGCTGACGCCGGTATCACGCGCCAACTCGGAATAATTGAGAAGTCCTGCGCTGCGCAGTGCAGTCGCCCTTTGGAACTTGCGAAACGGCAACAGGTCGTCCAGGCGAGCAAGGTCCTCCACATCCCGTTCCAGATAAGTGTAGCTGTAATTTTTAAGCCACTGCCAGCGATCTTGCTCAGACAGCGGCAGCAGTGCCGGCATGCCGCCCCACTGAAGAATATGATCCTCTGCGACCCGATAGCGGTGATCCTGGTCATCGAGAAGGATGGCCGGCACCGTTTTCAATATTTCGCCGACCGGCCGGCCCGACAGCAGACTGTCGAATAACGGCGCAGCCGCTTGGGCCGCATTGCCCAGCCGATAAAGTTCGCACTGCATCAGGGGCCATAGCTCGTAAAAGAACGCTCTTCCGGCGAGCGATTCCCTGATTTTCTTGAGCAACAGGATTTGGCTGGATCCGGTCAGCACCGTAAACGAAACATTGCCTTCGTCATAGGCGTACTTCACCTTTTCGAAAACCGACGGCTCTTTTTGGGCCTCGTCGATGACTGTATTGCCCACCGTTGCCGCCCAACCGGCCGCCGAAACCCGGCGGAGGATGTCTCTGTTCTCCGGCGAATCAAGGTTAATGTAGTTTAATTCACGATACAGCCGCCGGCTCAATGTGGTCTTTCCCGTCTGTCTCGCCCCAGTGACGACGACAATTCGCTTGGTTTCGGATGTAGGTAGAATATTCGACAGAAACCGTTTTATATGAATGTTTTCTTTCATAAACTACAAATATGCTGTAAATTTTACGATGTCAACGTAAATTTAACAGAATATTTTTTATACTCAGCCTTGCTCTTACCATTCGCAAATCGACAGGTTCCGCCTTTTTTATTGACATTTGCCCGCGTTATTGAGTAAATTTACTCAATCAATTGAGTTAATTGTTAATTGATGAAATAACTATGTATACGCGCAAACATTTCAAGGTCTTAGAAGAACGATTCTCCGAACCGAGGCGATTCATCCAGGTGCTTTGGGGCCCGAGGCAGACCGGCAAGACCACCCTCGCCCATCAGGTGGCCCAATCCATCGATTTTCCCTGTCACTATTCGTCTGCGGACGAACCCGCGCTTAAGGATCGAATCTGGATCGAGCAGCAGTGGGAGGCCGCACGGGCGATGATTCCGGCAGAAGCCGAACGCAAGAGCGTGCTGCTGATCGTCGACGAGGTGCAAAAGATCCAGGGATGGTCCGAGACGGTGAAACGGCTTTGGGACGAAGACACGGCAAGCCGCCTGCCGCTGCAGGTGCTGCTGCTGCTGGGCTCATCCTCCCTGCTGATGCAGCAGGGATTGACCGAAAGCCTGGCAGGCCGCTTTGAAGCCATCCCCGTTTCCCACTGGACCTTTTCAGAGATGCAGGAGGCCTTCGGCTGGGACCTCGACGCCTACATCTATTACGGCGGCTATCCCGGAGCGGCCTTTCTGGTTGCGGATCGACAACGGTGGGGCAATTACATCAAAGACGCGCTGATTGAGACCACCATCTCAAGAGATATTCTGCTGATGACCCGGGTGGACAAACCGGCGCTGCTGCGCCGCCTGTTTCACTTGGCGTGCGAGTATTCCGGGCAGGCGCTCTCCTATCAGAAAATGATAGGACAACTGCAGGATGCGGGAAACACGACCACCCTGGCTCACTATCTCGATCTTCTTCAAAGCGCCGGACTGGTCATGGGTCTTCAAAAATATGCCGGCCAAAAGGTGCGGCAGCGGGCGTCGAGTCCGAAGCTCCTGGTGCTCAACACCGCCCTGATGTCGGCCCTTCAGCTATTGAGCCTGCCCGAAGCCAAGCAGACGCCGGCATATTGGGGCCGGCTGGTAGAAACGGCGGTCGGAAGCACGCTGGCCAATCAGCTGAAGGGGTCCGAGTTCCATCTCTATTATTGGCTCAGCCGCAGCCGGGAGGTCGATTTTGTTCTGGCGCGTGGGGACAGCCGCGTCGCCATCGAGGTGAAAAGCAGCCGGCGGAAAACGAACCTGCCCGGAACCGAGGCGTTCTCCAAAGAATTCCCCACCAAACGAAAGCTGCTGGTCGGTGCCCAGGGCATCCCGCTGGAGCGGTTTTTGAAGACCCCGCCGCAGGAGTGGATGTAATCGACTGGAGCTTCCAAAAGTACGAGAAGATCAATATCGCTGGAAACACCGGCCCTGCCTTTTGCCGTGGAACCATACAAAACAAGGCCTTTATAGCGATCCTTGTAGTAATCAACTAATACCGCGCATCCGCCAGCTCGACCCAACCCCCTGCCTCGATTAAATCCCGTTCGAACCGGGACAGGGTAAAGGGCACTTCCAGGGTCGAGCCGTCTGCGGTGAAGGTAAAGGAAGGGGCCTCCAGATCGACCGCCACCTCGGTCTCTGTGCCGGCAAATTCGTCAAAGAGCCGGTCGATACTCTCCGCTGCAAGGGAAACAGCCAGCATCCCGCAGTTGAACATGTTCTGGCGGAAGATCCGGGCGAAGCTTTCCGCCGCCACCAGTTCGATCCCGTTGACCTCCAGGGCCCATGCCGCATGCTCCCGTGAGGATCCGCAGCCGAAATTCGCCCGGGTGACGATCGCCCCCTTGCCGGGCAGATCGACAGCCGGAGAAAACCCCTCCAGCTGGATGTCCTCCAGAAGATAGGGTTTCAGGGCCTCCCGGCTCGGTTCGGTCAGGTATCGGGCCGGGATGATCTCATCGGTGTTGATGTCGGATCGATCGAGAAACAGGACCTTTCCGCCGAAGCGTTTCATGGCGCTACCCCCTGTAGAGCGTCGAGTTGGCGATGCGGCCGGCCAAGGCGCTGGCCGCGGCCGTCGCCGGGCTGACCAGGTGGACCATTGCTCCTTTGCCCATCCGGCCGCTGAAATTTCGGTTCGTGGTCGATGCACAGACTTCCCCTTCGGCCAGCACGCCGGTGCTCATTCCCAGACAGGCCCCGCAGGTGGGGTTGGCGACGCAAAATCCGGCTTCCAGGAATATCGCCAGCAGGCCTTCCTCCATGGCCCGGCGGTAGATTCCCGGAGTGGCCGGAGAAACGATCCCACGGACCGAATCGGCGATTTTCCGGCTCCGGAGAACGCCCGCAGCCACTCGCAGGTCTTCGATTCTCCCGTTGGTGCAGGAGCCGATATACACCTGATCGATCGGGGTGTCTTCCATCTCCCGCACCGGCCGCACCTGATCGGGTTTGTATCCGAAGGTGCTCATCGGCTCCAGATCCGAGACATCGTGGGAAAGAACCGCCTCGTAATCGGCGTCGGCATCCGGGCCGAATTTTCGGTAGGCCGCCAGGGCCTTCTCGGGCGATGAGAACTCGTCTTTGATGAACGGCCACAGATAATCGACGGTGGTCCGGTCTGCCGCACAGATGCCGCAGGTGGCGCCGGCCTCGACGGCCATGTTGCACAGGGTCATGCGCTCTTCCATGGTCATCTTTTCCACCACCGGACCGGAGAACTCGATCACCCGGTCCGTTGCGCCGTTGACCCCGATCCGGCCGATGATCGACAAGATGACGTCTTTGGCATATACCCCTTCCTTCAGGCCGCCGCCGATCTCGATCTTGACGGTCACCGGACGGCGAAAGGCGCAAACCCCTTTGAGGATGCCGACCTCCAGATCGGTCGTTCCCACCCCTGCGGCAAACGCACCGAAGGCCCCGTGGGTACAGGTGTGCGAGTCGCCCATGATGATGGTGCTGCCGGGCCGGACAAAGCCTTTTTCCGGAAAGAGCGCGTGGCAGATGCCGTTTCTGCCGATGTCGAAAAAATCCCTGATGCCGTGGCGCCGCGCCCACAACCGGAGCACCCTGCCCTGTTCTGCCGTTTTGGAATCCTTGGCCGGGGTGACATGGTCGATCACCGCCTTGATCCGCCCCGGATCGAACACCCGGTCCTTTCCCCGGGCCTCGAGGTCCTTGATGGCAAGGGGCGTGGTGATTTCATGGCAGAACACGGCATCGAGGCAAAGCACGAAGACGTTTTCTTCGGGCCGATCCACCAGGTGGGCGCCGAAGATCTTTTCCGCTGCAGTTTTTCCCATGGTTTTTCCCTCGCTGGAATCTCTTGGCTTTACCTGTCCAGTTTGGTCAGGAACGAAACTTTTTTATATAATACGATGAAATTTTTACATTTATCTTGTTACTTTTCTTTGCTCGCCCAAAGAAAAGTAACCAAAAGAAAGGGCGCCCTGCGCCCCGCTTCTCCCTGCGCG
>CAYPFH010000135.1:0-9874 GCA_964409825.1 uncultured Desulfobacterales bacterium
GGTTTTTCAGGTTTGGATATTGTGATTTGGTGCTTGGTGCTTGTTTGAAATTTGGTATTTGGTGCTTGGGATTTTTTTGCCCGCCGGATTCCGTATTTCGCAGTCATAGCTCGCTGCAAGAGCGCAACCGGACCCATGCCCAGACCACTAGGGCAACGTGCTGAAAGTTTCACCCTTGATCAAACCGATCGCCTCGCGGCCGGCGGCGGGGCTCAAATCAAATCGCTACCGCTATCGGGTTGCCATCGGAGAAATCGCTTTGACGACAGCATATCGAAGAAAGAAAAGAAAAAGAAGAAAGCCGGGCAGCCTTCAACAGTGCCACTGCTGCGGAGGACAGGTTCCCTTTTGCTGGACCTGCCGCTGCGGTTTTGCCCTCTGTCAGGCCTGCATGGAGGAAAATTTCTGGGGCATGTCGTGCAACGGGATCATCTGGCAGTGCCCGAACTGCGGACAGTGGAACGGTCTTGGGAATCAATAGGTTAGGCTTCGGCGGCCTTGGAACCGGTATGCCGCCGTATGAATTCGATAAAATACTGCCTGTCCGATTCTGCGATCTCCATGAAACAGATGCCGAGCCCGACAGCCCGGTTCTGCTCGTCGATCCCGCAAAGATCGGACCAGCTGACCTGCCCGGAGACCTCGACGATCCGGTAATCCGGGGGCATGATCGACATCTTCATCACTTCGTCCAGGGGAAGCCCTTCGTCGCAGCAGATCGCCACACCGCCCTCGGAAATATTGACGGTCTCTCCCTTGATGGGTCCGGTGTCGGTTTCCACTGAAACCGGCCATTGTACCTCGATTCTTTCGCTTCTTCTCCGGTCTCCCTGCTCTTCCATCGCGGTAGCACCCCCGGCAAAAGCATGTTCACGCATCGCCATACCGGAAAAACGCCGGCTCCAGATGATGTATCGGAATCGGAAGGGGATGTCAAAATAAAATCGCTGCGCGATTTTATAATATTTACAAAAAGTTAAAAACAATCTCGAATGCCCCGCATTGACGAAGCACCGGGGTGGCGGAAGCTTGCCGTCGAGAAGAAGCTGCGTGAGAAGGGGAACTGTCCGGCGCTTAGAAATTGCCGTGGCGGATGATCTCGCCTTCGATCAGGTAGACCACCTCTTCGGCGATGTTGGTGGCGTGATCGGCCAGCCGCTCCAGGTGGCGGGAAACCAGCAGCATATTGATCAGATAGCCGACCCGGTCCGGGTTTTTCCGGATCTCGAACTTGATCTGGTCATAAGCTTCGTCCTTTAGCCGGTCGACCTCGTCGTCCATGGTCAGGACCTTGAAGGCCAGGTCCAGATCGAAGTTGACCAGCGCGTCGAGGCTTTTTCGAAGCATGTCCTGGGATTTTTCCGCCATGGTCGAATAGTCGAAGGCGAATTCGTAAGGGCGCCGGGTGGCCATGAACGCCACGCGCTGGGCGATGTTGACTGCCTGATCGCCGATTCGCTCCAGATCGTTGTTGATCTTGATCACGGCGATGATAAAGCGCAGATCGATGGCCACCGGTTGGTGCAACGCCAGAATCTTGAGGCATTCTTCTTCGATCTCGACTTCCATCTCGTCGATATCGTGGTCCTGCCGGATGATCCGCTCGCACACCTCGCCGTCCCTGCTCTCGATGGCCTTGGCCGCCAGATGCACCCTTTCTTCGACCAGGGCGCCCAGGGACAGGATACGCTTTTTGATTTTATCCAGCTCTTTTTGAAGGTGAACCGCCATGGTATCTTTCCTTTGGTATTCTGTTCTAATATTTCGCGGAACGCGAAATCCGAATCAAATCGCGTCAGCGAGTTGATTATCCGAACCGTCCCGTGATGTAGTCTTCGGTCTGCTTGAGCTTCGGCCGGGTGAACAAGGTGTCGGTGTCTCCGATTTCGATCAGCTTTCCAATGTAGAAAAACGCCGTGATATCCGACACCCGGGCGGCCTGCTGCATATTATGGGTGACGATGATGATCGTGTACAAGTCCTTGAGCTGGTGAATCAGCTCCTCGATCTTCTGGGTGGCGATCGGATCTAATGCCGAGCAAGGTTCGTCCATCAGGAGCACTTCAGGCTCCACGGCAAGCGCCCGGGCGATGCACAGCCGCTGCTGCTGACCGCCGGAAAGCCCCAGGGCCGTGTTGTTGAGCCGGTCCTTGACCTCGTCCCAGAGCGCCGCCTGCTTCAGGCTGCGCTCCACCCGCACTTCGATCTCCGATTTTTTGCGCAAACCGTTGACCTTCATGCCGTAGGCGATGTTTTCGAAGATCGTTTTGGGAAAGGGGTTCGGCTTTTGGAACACCATGCCGATCCGGCTCCGGAGACTGACCACATCCACGTCCGGGGCGTAGATGTCGTCGCCGTCCAGCAGGATCTTCCCTTCGACACGGCTGATCGGAATCAGATCGTTCATCCGGTTCAGGCACCGCAGGTAGGTGCTCTTTCCGCAGCCGGACGGCCCGATCAGGGCGGTCACCTCGTTTTTGTAAAATTCGAGGCTGACGTCGTGGAGGGCCTCAAAATCCCCGTAGAAAAAATTCAGGTGCTCGGAGGCCATTTTCAGGGGCTTTTCACTGCCCGGATCCGGGATTTTTGCAGCTTCGTTCGTCTGGCTCATGTCGTTTCTTTCCGGCGTCGGACGCGTTTTCAGGATGGTTGTCCCGGCTTGACCGGAGGTCTCTCCCTGCCAACATCAAAAAAAAATGAACCTGAAAGAGCGGTTTGGCAGACGCATTAGTTTCTCATTTTTTTGCGCAGATGGGAACGGTAAATGATCGCCAACAAGTTCATCCCCAGCACCAGGAAGATGAGCACCAGGGCCGTGCCGTACTGCAGGGGCCGGGTCTTTGCGATCTCGGTGCCGGCCGTGGCCAGGACATAGATGTGGTAGGGCAGGGCCATGACCTCGTCGAAAATCGAAGCCGGCAGCACCGGAGTGAAAAATACCGCCGCGGTGAACATGATCGGGGCGGTTTCCCCGGCCGCCCGGCTGATGCCCAGGATGCCGCCGGTCAGAATACCGGGCATGGCCGTCGGCAGGACCACCCTGTAGATCGTCTGCCATTTGGTGGCCCCTAATCCCAGCGACGCCTCCCGGTAGGTGTCGGGCACTGCCCGAAGGGCCTCTTCGGTGGCGCCGATGATCACCGGCAGGGTCATGGCGCCCAGGGTCAGGGCGCCGGCCGCGATGCTTACCCCCATCTTGAAGTAGACTACGAACAGGGCCAGCCCGAAGAGGCCGAAGACGATAGACGGCACGCCGGCCAGGTTGTTGATGCCAAGCCGGATGATCCGCAAGACTTTTCCGGGACGGGCGTACTCGTTTAAGTAAATGGCGGAGGCTACCCCGATGGGCATTGCGATGACGATGGCCCCAAGGCTCAGCGCCAGGGTGCCCACGATGCAGGGCAGAATGCCTCCCCGGGTCATGGAGTCGATGGGCGGCTGGGAAAGAAAGGTCCAGTTGATCGCTCCGATCCCGTTTTTCACCATGAAAAAAAGAATCACGAACAGGGCGGCTCCGTTGATCAACACAGCCAGCCGAATCAAGGAAAATACCGCGTGCTGGAGGGTTTTACGGCGCCGCAGTCCGACCCTGGACATTTTGTGAAAGGGGCTTTCCTTTTCCATGGGTCTTTTCCTGCTGTCGGTTTGGAACAGATCCTCTTCCGATGCCGTCCGTTGACTGTCCATGTCAGGCCTTTTCATCTACCTTTTTATAGGCTGGCCTCGCCGACCTGGCGGTACCTGTTGGAGATATAGTCGGCAATCAGGTTGAACAGGAACGTAAACAGGAATAGGACCACGCCGGTGGCAAAGAGGGCATAATAATGGTCGCCGCGAAACGGGGCCTCGGCCATTTCCGCGGCGATGCTCGCCGGCATCGGCCGCACCGGGTCGAAGATCGATTCGGGAATCATGGCGGCGCCGCCGGCGACCATCAGCACCACCATGGTCTCTCCGATGGCCCGGGACATGCCCAAAATAACCGCCGTCGAGATGCCCGAGATCGAAGCCGGAATGATCACCTTTACGATGGTTTCCAGGTGCGTGGCTCCCAGGGCCAGGGACGCTTCTCTCAAGGCGGTGGGCACGCTGTGGATCGCGTCCTCGGAGATGGAGCAGATGGTCGGAATCGACATGAAGGCAAGCATGAGCGATGCGTTGAACAGGTTCAGCCCCGTGGGGATGTCAAACACCCGCTGCAGAAAGGGGGCGACCAGGACCATCCCAAAAAACCCGATGACCACCGACGGCAGAGCGGCCAGAAGCTCGACCACGGGCTTGACGATCTCGGCGACCTTCGGCCGGGCGATTTCCGCCAGATAGACCGCCGTCATCACCCCCAGGGGGACGGAGATCGACGCCGAGACGAGGGTCACCAGCACCGAGGCCACGATCAGCGACAGGATCCCGAACTCGGGCGGTTCGAAGGTCGGATACCAGTATTTGCCGAAGACAAAGTCGGTCACCGACACCGTCTCGAAGATCGGCAGCCCCTCGGCGAAGAGAAATACCATGATCGCCGCCAGGATCGCGATGGAGGCGGTGGCGATCATGAAAAAGAGGGACCTCATGGATCGTTCGACGGTGTTTCGCCGCAGCATTCTGCATTCTCCAGGGAAAAAAGGCGGAGCGCACGGCCGCAGGGGGTCTGTTGCCAAGCGCCCCGAAAGGCGTAACTGCTGTATCAGCTGTTTCAGCCTGAATGTTGGCGCAATTGCGATGACGATTGCTTCACCGCCGAGTCGCTGAGGGCGCGGAGGTCTCTCTGAGAAGATTTTCTCGTTTTCTCTGCGCCCTCTGCGCCTCCGCGGTGAGTATCAGTATGATTTGCGCACACGTCACAGAAATGATGCCGTCGAGCAATCAATCAGTAAAGCCGGACATATCCGCTTTCAGCCACGTATTTCTGGCCGGTTTTCGGGTTGAGCACGAAGTTCATGAATTTGAGCACCTCACCCTTGGGCCAGCCGTTGGTGAACATGAACAGCGCCCGGCTGATGGGAAAGACCCCGCTTAAGGTGGTCTCCTCGTTGCCTTCGATGCCGTTGACCGTCAGCGGCTTAACGCTGTCATCGAGATAGCCGATGCCGATGTAGCCGATGGCGTACTTGTTCTTGGAGACCGCCTGGACCACGGCGCCGTTGGAAGCCAGAAGCTGGGCCCGGGGGGTGACCTTGGTTTTTTCCATGACCTTGCCCTCCCAGGTCTCGAAGGTGCCCGAGGAAGTGTCCCGGGAGACGACCACGATCTCAAGATCCGGCCCACCGATTTGCTTGAAGTTCCGGATTTCCCCCTGATAGATCGCCTTGAGCTGATCTGTGGAAATATTGTCGATATTGTTGCTTGGATGGACAATCGGGATGATGCTGTCATAAGCCACGGCAAAGGGCACCGGGTAGACGCCGCGGTCTACAGCCATCTTGACTTCCTTATCCTTGATGAACCGGGAGGCGTTGGCGATGTCGGTGCTCGAATCGATCATGGCCTTGATCCCGTTGCTGGAACCGCCGCCGGAAAGAGAGATCTTGGTTTCCGGGTGGGCCGCCATGTAAGCTTCGACCACCTTTTGAGCGATGGGCAGCACCGTGGTCGATCCCTTGATGACGATGGAGCCGGCAAGCGCCGGAGAGCAGATCAGTACCAGCGATGCGAATACGACAGTCAGCACGATAATTGACTTTCTCATGTAATCCTCCTTACACCGTGAAGTGAAAAAACTGGCCTTTTTTTGTTAGCGTTTTGTTAGCAACCGGTTAAAGTTGTGTAAGCTCCTCGTTCCCCCCTTTCCTTCAGTCTTCCAGGCGGATGAACCGACTCAGGTCGTCTCCGCCCATGATCGATCCGGTGGCCGAGGTTAGAATCGAACTGTTAGGATCCGGTTAGAAGAAAATGAGAAATCGGTTAAACTTCATCCGGCCAGGGAAACCGGAGGCTCTGCTGCCGACGACGGGCTTTGATACATTTCCCAGGTCCGGATAAACGCCGCTTCAAAGCTCCGGTCCTCCATATAGCGGCGGGCCGCGGCGCCCATTCGCAGCCGAAGGCCATCGTCGGTGGCAAGGCGATGCATCGCCGCTTCGAGCAGCCGGGCGTCGTTTGCCGGCACCACAAGTCCGGTCCGGTCCGAAAGCACATTCTCCGCCGGCCCGCCTTCATCGGTGACGATCACGGGCAGTCCCGACGCCTGGGCCTCCAGCACCACGTTGCCGAAAGTGTCCGTAGCGCTTGGAAAGACAAAGACGTCGCTGGAAGCGTAGGCAGCGCAGAGCGCTTCGCCCGTCAGATAGCCGGTAAAGGTGCACGGCACCGCTGCCATGGCCCTTTTCATTTCGTCCAGGTAGGGGCCGTCGCCGACCACCACCAAGTGAAGGCCGCCCATCTGTTCCAGCAGCTTCCGATAAGCCTTCTGGAGGATGTGCAGGTTTTTTTCCTTGGATACCCGGCCCACGTACAGCAGCTTGATCCGGCTGCCGATTCCGTAGCGGCGCTGGAAAAAGCCGTTTCGCTTATCCGGCCGAAACCGATCGATGTCGATGCCCCGGGGATACACCCGGATTTTCTCTGCGGCGATTCCTTTTTCAACCAATTCCTCCTTCGTGCTTCGGGAAGGGGCATAGATAGCGTCCAACTGGTCGTAGTACCAGAGGGTGTATTTCCAAGCGAGCTCCTCCACCGCCGGATCCCCGGTCAGAAATTCAGCGTACTGCGGAATTTGGGTATGGTAGGTCCCGCTGATGGGAAGTTTCAAGATCCGGGCGATCGTCAAGGCGGCCAGGCCGATGGGACCCGGGGTTGCCGTGTGAATCTGGTTGAAGCCCTTTTCGTAGCAGAAATCGAGCATTTCCAGCAGCGGCGGGTAGAAGATTTTCTGCTCGGGATATTCGGGGAGGCTGTATACGCCGACCGGCCGGAAATTTTCCACCCCCGGCCGCCGGTCGCAGCCCTCGACCTCGCAGGTGATCAGGGTGAACTGCTTTTCGTTTTTCAGCGCCAGCCGGACCTTCTGCTGGAGGGTCAGGGCCACGCCGTTGACTTCATAAAACGTGTCGGTGAAGTGGGCGATGTTCACCGGAGGTTCGGCCGCCATCCCCCGTCTGACAAACTTTTCCGTCAACGCCCGGCTCATCTCCCGGTCCTGGCAGTAGAGCGAATAAGAGATGAAGTAAGGCCCCATCAGGGTGTAGAGTCCGCCGGCCGAGCCCATGGTCTGAAACAGGTCAAAGACATTGGCTCCGGACAGGCGGTCCATCAAGTGATCGGCAAAATGGGTCAGCGCGCCGTTGGCCGCACGGTTGACAAAATTGAACCATGTCTGCTCCGGATGGGGGCAAGATTTTCCGCCGTTTTCCGCCACCGCGGAAAATTCCGGCGTCTCCTGGATGAGGCGCCGGGTCTCCCGGCCGAGGAGGTGGGTCAGATTTTCCGACACCGGTGGTTTTTGCTTCGCCCGGCGGCGGTGGTTCCAGAAAAAATAGAGCCTGGAAATCAGCCTCGGCTCTGCGTCGTCGGCACACCGCAGGGATCGGTCCAAAAACTTCATGAGCAGGTCCTTTTTCACGTACCGCTCGAGCCCGAGCTTGTGCTTGTAATATTGATAAGCGATGCCGTATAGGTTGTGCGCCAGGGTCTTGGGTGTGGCCGGGGTTCGTCTCACAGTAGCCGCCCCGGACAAGACACCGGCGAAAAACGGCTCGATGCGGTCTTCTCCTTCCATCTCGGTGTAGGTCTTGGCGATGGTCAGGGAACTGTGGTCGTCGGAGCCCCCCACCAGGGATTTCTTCCAGGGTTCTTCCATCTTCGGTGCAAACCCGTAATGGTTCGCGAGCCGGTCGATGTCTTCCGGGGTCAGGGCCGGCGTCACCGCCTCCAGGCACCGGTTTTCCCGGTCGTTTCGCGCACCGTTGAGCTCGAAGATTTTGAACAGCAGCAGGCACTGTTCAAAATGCGCCGCGCTCATCTTGTCGTTGATGGAATACAGGGGATGGGCCAGGCCATGGGCGATGCACTCCCGGTTCAGATAGTCGACCAGTTCAAAGATGTTCTTTCTGACCTTTTGAAGCTCCCGATGCTGGGCTTCGGTGATGTGCCACGCCAGCACGTGCAGCTTGCAGCCGTCCTCGGGAAAATAGGAGGTCAGCTCCTCGCTGATGAACGTATTTTCCAGGTGCGCGATCTCCAGCGCCCCGTCGATACAGTTGTGGTCGGAGATGGTCAGATGGGTCATCCCCCGGCCCAGCGCAATCCGATTGAGCTGGAGCGGTTCGGTAAAGCTTTCCGGACAGCCGATTTTCTTCAAAAACCACTGGGTCGGCCGCCGGGAATGCTTGGAGTGAACGTGCAAATCCACGCGCATTTTCGCTCTCCTTTGTCGTTGAAATGGGCAGGGGCAACGCCGCAGGGCATCACGGCCCATGCCGCCCGTTGCCCGCGGGTAAAGCAGCCTCATGTTTTAGCGCCATTAAGATCTTGCGAAATTTTTGTGAGCCAAACGCAGCATTTTGTGGCGGCGAGGACGATATGGCGGAGCATATTGTGGAGAATCCGGGTTACCTGGAAAACCGGGCCAGCCGTCGGAAGTTCGGCGGCCGCCGCCCGTCGAAGAAGTTGCAGGCCCGGTAGTAGAGGATATCCTTCAGCCACAACCGGTAGTAGAATGGATCTTTGGCCGCGGCCGCCGGCAGGGAAAGCGGGAACCCGGCCACGGCCAGCACCGGTGCAAACATTTCGGAAGGATCCCGGAAGCATTCCCAGTCGCACAGCCGGCAGTCGATGTCTTGCCGCGCTTTCGGCATCGGGCTCCGGTACGGGCCGAAGCGCTCCTTTCCCCGGTAGCCGCAGGGATAGGCGCAGCCGTCTTTGGCGTCGATGAAGAAAAAGTCGATCCCACCCCGGCACGCCGCGCTCTTTTTCGGCTCTCCGGCATACTGACGCTCCAGCGTGTACAGGCTGCTCATCGGTGAAAAAATCCGCAGCCGGGATCGAAACTCGGCGATCGCCTCCCGCAGGGCCCGAAACAGCCGGACTTTCTCCTGAGAGGTGAAGCGGACGATGTCTCCGACGGCCGTGGCCGCATATACCGCATCGAGGCCGCCGTCGGTCTCCGGTGCTCCGACGCTCATCGGATAGCAGGTGTTGACCATGGTAAAACCCAGATCGATCACCATTCGGTAAAAGCGCCGAAACGCCGCCCGATAGGTTCGGTAAAACGCGTCCAGATATGCGCCATCGGAAGAAAACCGGCCGGGGGTCAGGCTGCGGGTCATAGCGCCGCCGACGTTGCGGTTGATGCCGAGATTGGCCGACGGATAGAGGCTGTAGCCATGAAAAACGGGCAGGGCCCGGCGGACGCCTTCCACCAGGCCGGAAAAGCCCCGCATCTGTTCATGGACTTCGGGGATGCAGGAATCGAGGCTGATCCAGAAGTTGCGAAGCGGGGTGGCGGCAAGCCGCCGGGCCACCCGTTCGACCCGCGCATCGAAGTCGGCAGCGTCCGGATTGCGGAAGAAAAAACCGTTGGTCCCCGTCCGAATACAGGGAATCCCGACCTGAGCAGCATAGTCGATCCACCCGAGCAGCTTGTCGAAGAACAGCATCGGCTCGCCGCCGGTAAAGGATACCGCCCCGACCCGGTTTGCCGCCGCGGCTTCCAGGATCCGCCGCACCTCGCCGTCTTCCAGGGTGGACCGGGAATAGGGCTCGGTGGCGCGCATGCCGCACTGGGGACATCGGGCATTGCACCGGTCGGTGACCTGGATCACGACCTGCCCCGGCACGCACTTCCGGCCCGCGTGCGATAAAAATGTTCGAATCAGCGAATCTGCCATGGCTTTCTTGCGGATGGAAGGGCATGATCGCAGCCTGTTTGTACCTGTCT
>CAYPFH010000136.1:0-9827 GCA_964409825.1 uncultured Desulfobacterales bacterium
GCGCTTATCCGGAATCCTCAAGCTCCGGTTTCGGGGAGCCTTAGGCCGTGGGGTTTTTGGCTTGGAGGGCCACGCTCCGTCGTGGCCGGGATTTGGTCGTTAAAGGCAACGCGGCCACGACGGAGCGTGGCCCTCCATGAGGTTACTTGAGCTTTATAGAGAACCGCATACTCCTTTTTCGGATAGAGGAATCCATCGGTAAAGTCAAATGAAAATTTCAGCAATTATGAAGTTAATTTGTTGATATTATGAAATTATTTCATTGTAAAACCAGGGAAACCGCTTTATCGAGCAATCTGCGCAGATGCTTTTGGGCAATCGCTCGGATTCGCGATCGACCCCGCTTTGAGGAATCTTGCGCCAATGACCCGTCCGATCCCGCCGCCGGCAACACATCACACAGACGGCATCGTATTGTCCTTTTCCCCGCCGTTGATCCAAGCCTGTTCCCGGTCGGTCCTCGAACCGGGAAAAATGCGGAGCGGGCGCCGCCGACCCGCTCCGCCGGTCAGTGGGGCTTGCATCATGATGGAGGTGCATGACACGTGGCGGCATTTCGGATATTCCTAAAACCAATTCCTGCCATTAGCGCCGCTTCAAGTCAGGGTTGAAAAAACATTTTGTCCGCGTTGGTTTTGTCAAAAATAGACCCCTTGGCAGTGGATTTCTTTCAGGAAACATTTCAGAAAATATTGCCCAGCGATATTCAGTCTATGCATCGAGGATGCGATTAGAGCGCTTGTCAGATTACCATAAGGAAAAAGGCAGGGCTTTCTAAGCTGCGGCGCCCACGACAGCCTCTGGTTGGCTATCAGACATATATTGCAGGAAGTTGAAGAATTCGATCCGCAACCATGCGAACCTCGTCGCTGTTGTTTACAACAATCCCCAACGGCAGGTCGTTTGCATAGACAAACTGTTTCAACGCTGCTATCTGACGCTGTTTAACCAGGCTGCCGAACTTGATTTCGATCGGCAAGGTCCCAAAAAGACCTTCCAGGATCAAATCGACCTCTGCACCGTTTTTTGTCCGGAAATAATAATAGCTCCAATTGACAACGCCGGTGGCTTGAACCCCTTTGATGATCTCTTCTGATACAAACGCCTCGAATGCAGCACCGACATGGGGGTGATTCCTCAACTGTTCCCTACGCGTGATGCCCTGCAGGTGGTGGGTCAGGCCGCTATCCCGGATATAGCCCTTCGGCATTTTGATCACCGACTTGCTTTTGCTTTTTGCGTAGCTCGGGACGTTTCGCCAAAGATAGCTGCCTTCGGCGATCTGCAAGTAATCCCGGATCGCCTTTTCGGAAACATCCAAAGATCTTCCCACCTGAGAACGGTTGATCACCGTCCCGCTGAGTGCCGAAAGCATGGTGACAAAGCGCTGGAATTTAACGATATCCAGTTTCGGGAAAAGTGCCCTGATATCTCTTTGAACATAGGTCTGAATATAGTTCTCCATCCATACATCGTGGAACCGGCTGTCTTTTTCCAATACCGGTTCCGGATATCCCCCGCTTAAAAAGGCCTCCATCAATTGATCATGAGATATTTCGGTTTTTAATTTTTTTAAAAATTCGCCGGTCTCATGATCCAGTTCTTTTTGAAAAATTTGATAAAACCCGGAAAGTTCCAGGGAATGGATTTCGTTTATCTTGAAGGTTCCCAGATCGACAGTCCCCACCCTACCGGCCAAACTTTCCGAGACATTTTTGATCAGATCCGGAGAGCTTGAACCCGTCAATAGAAACCGATTCTTCCGTTTTCGGTCCCGGTCCACCGCGCTTCGCAACTCTTGGAACAGCGCCGGATATCGTTGTGCCTCATCGATGATCACTGAATGGGGATGCTCTTTGATGAAAAATTCGAAATCCCCGGTGACAAACTCAAAATCCCTGCCGCGTTCCAGATCGAAATACTCCCAGCCCGGCCTCAGCATCCTGGAGAGAGTGGTTTTACCGCACTGGCGCACCCCCAGAATGATCACAACCGGAAAAAATCGCAGCAGATCGTTGATGTAATGCGCCAAATTTCGCTTATAACCAGACATATTCGTCTAATACAAACGAATTTTACTTATGTCAAGTGTGTTTTCGGTGCGAGGACGGTTTTAGAAAAGTAGGCGCCAGCGCCCATCATCTCGCGCAGAGACGCAGAGGCGCTGAGAACATGGTGTTGCTATCTTTGAATACCGGCCAGGGTCTGGAGGATGTAGATGGCTTCGGAAAGGCCCAGGGGGTCGCCGTCGATGCGCTGGGCGGTGTCTGCACCGCTGACGGGCACATCGACGAGCACCTTGAGCACCAGGATCAGGTCCGCCAGGTCCACGTTCGGGTCCAGGGCGGTCCCGGCTAAAGTAGCAGTCTTTGCCGGTTCGTCCGGGTCGTTGGAGGCGACGTTCAAGACGGCATAGTGGGGGCCGATTTCCGTAGGAGTGAATTCGACGGCGACCGTGCAGCTCCCGGCCGGCACCAGCGGGAAAGAAGAGCTCCCGCACGGCTGGCCGCCGCCGTTAAGATCAAGGGTGTAATATTCCACCGGGCCCTGGCCGTTAAGGTAGACATCGGTCACCTGCAACTGCTCGTCGCCGAAATTTTTTAGGGTAAATACCTGGCTTGCGGTGGTCGACAAGCCCACTGCACCAAAATCATGGGCATCGGGAGTGACCACGATATCCGGAAAGCCGGACACCGCCGTGGCGTATTTCAAGTCGTACATGGCGTTGTTGTAGTAGGCGATATGGATCCGGCCCGAGTCGCCGGCGCCGATCGCGCACCGGCTGCCGGTGGAAACGCCCGTGTCCACCAGTTCTTGCAAAAAGTCGCCGGAGGCATTGGTCATATAATACAGGTCGTTTCCGCTGCCGTAGCAGATGTGCAGATGGCCGCCGCCGTCCACGGCCAAGCCTCCGGTGCCGCCGGCCAGGGTCTGGGTGACCCAGCTACCGCTGCCGTTGGTGGCGTGAGTGTGCCCGTCTCCGGTGTTGTAAGTGGCATGAACCCTGTCTGCGGCATCCACCACGATGTTCATCCGCCGGTTGACGCCCAAGTTGCTGTCCACATCCTCTGCCGCGCTCCATCCGCCGGCGTCCAGAAACCGGTATTTGAGGCCGCCGGTGCTGGTGACATACAGCAGGTGCGGCCGGTTTTGGGAGTCGACGTCGATGGCCGAATAGTCCCCCACGCTCTCTCCCTGGGTGACCGAAGCCAGCGCCCAGTTTTCCGCGGAATTGGCATAGTAGATGCCGGTGCCGCTGGAAAAGCTGACGTGGATCACATCGGTGCTGTCCACGGCGAGCGACGGCACATACCCGTCGTGGGGCATGCCTATCGGATCCCGGTAGGCCAGCACCTGCGACACCTGCCAGCCGTCCATCTTCGGCCGGTAATTGTAAATCAGCGCGGAGCCGGCAATCACACCGTTTTCATCATCGTAGGTCTCTAAGTTGGAAAACGCGATGTGAACGGTGCCGTCCGAATCGACCCCGATCGCCCCGGACCGGTCGCCTTCCGGGGTCCCCGCATAGCCGGTGTCTCCGGCGGTTTCCACCGCCCAGTTTCCGAAACTTCCGGCGGCATACTTGAGGGTGTCGACCAGTTCTTCGTGATAGATGATATGCACCTTTCCCGAGGTGGGGTCGAGCGCCAGGGCCGGGGTGTCCCCCACCCGGCCGGTTTTGTCGACTTCGGCATAGGTCCAGCCGCTTCCGGTGTTTTCGGCGTGCCAGAGCCGGTCAAGCAAGTCGATCTCCCGGCAGGGGTAGGTGCCGGTTCCGTCACATCCGGCATAGGGATAGTGGGTGGTGTTCACATAGGAAATGTGCACCGCGTCGCTGCCGTCCACGGCAATGGCCGAATATAGGCCGACCTCTGTGCCGCCGGATAAAGTAGCGCCGGGGTTGCCGTTGTCCACAGTCGTACGCGCCCAGGTGCCGCCGGCGTTGGTCGCGTAGCGAAGATTCCAGTCGTCTTCACTGTTTTCGGTGTTTCCGGTGGTGTAGCTCACATGCAGGTTGCCGGCGCTGTCCACGGCCAGGTCGTTGTACCAGCCGACGTCGGAGACAAGGCTGTCGACGGTCTCGATGTCCCATTCGTCGTTGAATATGTCTTCGACATTTTGATCATTGGCATGCTTCAGGATCACGCTGTTGCTTGGCGTCGCGGCCGAATAGCCATAGATGATGTGCACGTGTTGGGAAGGGTCGACGGCGATGGAAGTCTGCACCGGCTGGCCCGAGAAAAATTCACTTGCCGGCCACAGGTCGGCGATTTGCCGTGCGAAAAATCCTCCAAAGGCATTGTTTGCATACCCGAGCTTTCCCTTTTCCTGCCAAGTGTAACTGATGTGAACGACGCCGGCAACGTCCACGGCGATGTCGCTGAACCAGCCGACATTGCCGCTGGTAGAGGGGCTGCTTTTGTGAACGTCTTCGGTACTCCAGGAGCCGCCGGCGTTGGTGGCATATCTCAAGGTGGGAAGGTCATTGTAGTAATAGCTGATGTGAACAACACCGCCGGCATCGATGGCGATGGCGGTGTATTCGCCCACGCGCCCGTCGCTGTCCAGCGTTACCGCCGTCCATACGCCCGAGGCATTCGTGGCGTATTTCAGGTCTTCGTTTCGTTCGTCGAAATAGCTGATGTGGGCGTGGCCGTCGGCGTCCAGCGCCATGGACAGATGGGTGCCGACCTGCGGTGCGGTATCGGCGGTCTGGATATGCCAGCCGCTGGCGTTTTCGTAGGCATAGTAGAGGCGGTCTCCGCCGTAGGCGATGTGGGCATAGCCGGCGTCATCGACGGCCACCGCGGTTCTGGCGGTACTGAAGACCTTGGGCGCGTCGATGTCTTCGATCCGCCAGTTCAATGCTGCGTCTGCGTTACCCAGGCCGACGGCAACCAACACCCCCAACAACGCGAATACGGTAAAGAGGATTTTTTTCATCGCCGCACTCCTGTCAAAGACCGTTTCGGTGGGTTCCAGCGGGCATGATCTTCAGGAGGAGCATTTTACATATAGGTTCGGGTGAGGAGGCCCAGTGGAAGGACTTGAAAGAATATAGCAAATCGGGAGGAAATTGTCTATCCGATGCCGCGTTGAGGACATTCTCAATATTTAGGGGAAGATCTTTTCGATCTTACTTCCCGGCATTTACAGCAGGCTCCGGAGAAAACGGACAAACGGCAAGATGTTCTGCATGACGCTGGCGCTTTCCAGGGCATCCATGTGCAATCAAGTACCAGCCCTTGAAGATCTCTTGCAGGAAGCCGTTTTTTGTCAGGCGCTCACGATGGGTGCGAGTCAAATCGCGCGAGCGCATGGCAACGGCACCGCGGTTTTGGAAAGACCGCAGGATTTGAAGTGAGGCGGCCAGTTTTTCATGTGAAGTGGCCATTGCCCCTGCTATTCGCTTTTAGTGTTGCTCGGAATTTAGCTCAACATGACGTTATAATTTTAGCTTCTTAATTTGTACCATGATTCGCTTATTCTGTCGAGGCTAAAAGCACAGACTCGGCGCTGTCTGTGGATGGCCCTGAATGTTTACCGCAAATCCGCGGCGCTTACCGGCCGGCTGCATCCGATCACGCAGCAGTCGCTGATCGACTTTCTGAGGTTGACCAACAGCTACTATTCAAACCTGATTGAAGGGCATTACACTCATCCGTTTGACATCGAGCGGGCCATCAAGGGTGATCTTGCCCCTGAGCCGCCCGTGCGAACTCGGCAGGTAGAGGCCAGAGTTCATGTGGAGGTGCAAAAGATTATCGAGCAAAAGCTCAAAGTCCAAGTGAAGCGACTTTGCACCTCAGAGTTTATTTGCCTGATCCACCGGCTGTTTTACGAGCAGCTTCCCGATGAGCTTCGTATCATCCGAAATGACGAAACCGGAGAAGAGCAGCAGGTAGTGCCTGGACAATTTCGTGACGCCACTGTCCGGGTAGGACGACACATCCCGCCGTATCCGGGTCAGATCGCCGGTCTGATGGATTGGTTTGCTAAGATCTACGCCCCGGCAGCCTGCCGGGGAATCAACCGGGTTCTTGCCGCTGCAGCTTCCCATCACCGGCTGGCCTGGATCCATCCCTTTCTGGACGGAAACGGTCGAGTTGCCCGGCTTTTTACCGACTGCTACCTGATCGAATCGGAGGTGGCCGGCTACGGCCTTTGGAGGATCAGCCGGGGCTTTGCCCGACACCGGGACCGGTATGTTGGGTCCATGGCCGCCGCTGACCTCCCCGGCCAGGGCGATACAGACGGTCGGGGCCAGTTGACCCAGCGGGGCTTGGACCGGTTCTGTCTCTTTTTCTGTTTCTCCTGCCGAGTACTGGCTTCCAAGGCTTGTTTTGGAAAAATAGAAGCGGAAAAAAACAAGTCTGTCCCTGCAGTCCCGCCATGGCGGGACAGGGAATTTTCAACTTAAAATCCCTGTGGCCATTTCATGGAGGTGTGCATGACTCGTAAAATGAAAATGACCCCTTCTTTTTCTATGTAGGCCAAAATATAGGGAAGGCCTGTTATGATGAGTTCGCGAGTACCCGAAACCCTTCCGGGACGCCCCATTCCAGGCTGGTCTACAAGCAATCGGGCCGTATCCCAGATTTTTTTCGCAACACCTGATGCAGCCGTTGGATTATCCGCCGCAATATATTCCACAGCGTCTTCGAGGTTATCCAGCGCCTTTTGCGTCCATCTAACCAACATTTACGCCATATTTTCGAAATCGGTCATTGACCTCTTCAGGAGTTGCAATTTCGCCCCGAGACACCTCATCAATGCCTTTTCGTACCTCTTGAATATACCACTCTTCATAATCAAGAAAGCGCTCTATGGCTTCCTTGATCACCCAGGAACGAGAACGCTTTAATTCCTTGGCCAAGCCGTCAATGCGGCCTAAGATATCCTCATCCATCCGAACTGTTGTTGCTTTCATCGCGTGCCTCCTTTGTATTCTATATAAATACATCCGAATACAACAAAAAACAACTATATTTTGGCACTCGGAGGGTATCCTTTTTGTCATTTTTCGGTGATATGGAGCCAGTTGGTTTTCACCGAAATGGATCCACCCTGCGGCCGCTGCAATCTGCTCGGCGGTCGGAAAATGAAACCTATAAGCTCATCCAAAAGCATTTCGGACCCAGGCCTTAACCGGCTACTCTCCAGTGAGAGAAAAACCAGCTTCCGGGCACCGGCGTTTCCCTGAAAGGAGATGTAAACGGCGACGGCAAGATCGGCATGGCCGAGGTTTTGTATATCCTTCAGCATGCAAGCACCTTGCGTGAATAATAGTGGTACTGACAATGCCATATCGTGTGTGATGGTGATGGTTTACGGAACCGGCTCACTGCTTCCTCCTTGCTTTGACGTTGCGACAACAACGCATTGCAAGGATAGCAGTGGCCGGCCTTTCAGGCCATGGCCATCCGGGACCGGCATAGCCGGTCCCACTTCACCACCCCCGGAGGGTGTGTGGCAACCGCTATAATAGAATTCATTCTCTATCGCACCCCTCCAAAAACCTGTAGGCGAAAAATGATATCTCTTAGGTCGAGGCTGCCATCGGCATTCAAATCGGCCATATCGGGAAGGGATGCTGTATACGGTACAGATTGGTAGCCAAACACTTTTCCTGAAAAGCTCTTTAGCCAGTCCAAAGTCTTCATGTCAACCGCCAAGACCCCCCGACGTTTGCATTGTTCGTCGAAGCGCCTGGATTGCGTATTTTCCTGGCTCGGGCGCCGAAAAATTGCGGAGCTTGGTACACAAAGTGTTGGGGTCGGCGAAAATGCAGGAATATCATAGTAGTGGGAGTGTAGTCTGCGGGGAGATGTTCGTAGGAATGGTTCGGCATTGCTTGGTATAAGAAGCCAGAAAATCGTCATTTAACGGCAAGGGGATAGCCCCGAATATCCGACCTTCATCCTGCCGCATTTCAAATTCATTGACTTTCGCCCCAAATCCATTTATTTTATCTTCTGGTGTAAGGTTAAAATAAAAACAGCCACTATTTTAGGATAGGGAATGAAGCGCAAATTGCAGGGACATTACGTTACCGTATCGACAGTAGGGGAAAATGTCAGGGCCTTTGTTCCATCCCCGCTCCAACCGCGACCCCCCATCAATTGGTCTGCAGAGCTTCGAACCAAATTTGATGCGGCCCACATGGCGATCGGGAGGCTGGACAGCATCTCGAATTTATTGCCTGAGATTTCGATTCTGCTTTACGTTTATGTTCGCAAAGAGGCAGTTCTTTCGTCCATGATCGAGGGAACACAATCGTCGCTTTCAGACCTTCTGCTTTTTGAACTGGACATAGAGCCCGGAGTTCCGTTGGATGATGTCCAAGAGGTCAGCAACTATGTGGCGGCCATGTACCATGGTTTGGAACGTCTTCAAGAGGGGTTTCCTCTGTCTTTGCGCTTGATTAAGGAGATGCACTGGATACTGCTCTCCAAGGGCAGGGGGAGCAATCAGACACCGGGGGAATTTCGAAAGAGCCAGAACTGGATCGGCGGAACCCGACCCGGTAACGCTTCTTTTGTGCCGCCGCCTGCCGACCAGATGATGACTTGCCTGGACAAACTGGAATGGTTTTTACATGATCGCCCAAAGCCTACACCGCCGTTGCTCAAAGCGGCGCTATCCCATGTCCAGTTTGAAACCATTCACCCTTTTTTAGATGGCAACGGCAGGCTCGGCCGCTTGCTGATCACGATGCTTCTGTGCGAGCAAAAGCTGTTGAGTCACCCCATTTTATACCTTAGCCTGTATTTCAAGACCCATCGGCGGCGGTATTATGAACTGCTCGACAATGTTCGTCTGACCGGGGATTGGGAAGCCTGGCTCGAATTTTTTGGCGATGCGGTTACCGTCACCGCCGATCAAGCTGTAGAAACTTCAAAGCACCTGGTTGATCTTGCCAAAGACGACCGGGATCGGATAGCTGCACTCGGAAGGGCATCGGAATCGGCGCTGAAGGTACACCGGGAAATGATGGTTCGGCCGATCACCGATTCGAACTGGCTGGTAGAGCAAACCGGAATAACCCCTGCCACCGTCAACAAAAGTCTCAGACATTTGCAGGGGCTCGGAATCGTGCAAGAGTTGACCGAACGCAAGCGCAACAGGGTATTCAGCTACAAGAAATACCTGCAGATTCTGAACCGGGGAACGGAGCCGCCGGTTTAGGGTTTTATCTCAACGGATGTTCCCTTTGAGAGTTAGTCTGCCGATGAGAGATAAGCTCTTGTAACACAAATTCTGTTGGTAATGCTGCCAAAATATCGAAAACAATGGTAAACATTATCTCAAGAACAGAAACCAAAGTTCTCTCAGGAAAACCATCCTTAATTGAAAAACTAACCTCAGCTGGATTCGTAGCAAGGGCAGCACCAAAAATAGCAAGCAGAACACTATTGCTCCAGACAAATATCTGACTCCGCCTTTTTCTACGGTAAGCTAATTCGCTCCGCTGCTCTCAGTCCAAAAAAAACTGAACGGCTTCCAGAATCGTCGAACTATTTCGGTATTATTGGCTTTTTTGAAATGCCGCAGCGAGGATTACCATTATTGCATCTTAATTTATTGAAAAAGAGTAGCACAAGATGCAGCAGCAAAACCGAGCGTTTGAAGAGACTGTTTTTGCCGCAGTCAATTCGCCATAATTGATGATTTTGCAATTAAATCTTCATATTGCATAATTTATTCGATAAGCCTTTCCCAAATATTCGATCACCTCTGCCCAGAAACCTCCTGCAAAATGTGAATCACCTCTTCCATCCCCACTGTGCTGTCTCCGCTCACATCTTGGCCAGAAGTGGCATAAT
>CAYPFH010000137.1:0-9760 GCA_964409825.1 uncultured Desulfobacterales bacterium
ATGTTCGGAAGGCGCTTTTGGACACATTCGAAACGGGCATCAGCCACAACGAGATCGAAGAATGGCTTCCCTTTCCCCGGGAAGAATCCACCCAGGAGCGGTGCCTGCTTATCTCCACTGCTTTTTTGCAAATCGACGGCAGCCAGCGGGTGCTTGTATGCGCCCAGGACATCACCGAGCGCAAACAGGCCGAGGAGGCGCTTCGGGAGAACGAAGCATTCACCAGGGCGGTCCTGGATCACCTTCCCATCGGGGTAGCTGTGAACTCAGTAGATCCCGAAGTCGAGTTCAGCTACATGAACGACAATTTTCCCAAGATCTATCGAACGACCAGAGAAGCGCTCGCAGATCCCGACTCATTCTGGGATGTGGTTTATGAAGACCCTGACTTTCGTCAAGAAATCAGGAACAGGGTGATGGAGGATTGTGCCGGCGGCGACCCGGACAGAATGTACTGGGAAGATATACCGTTTACCCGAAAGGGTGAAGGCCCGTTTTTCATTTGCGCCCGCAATATACCGCTAAAGGGCAAGCAGGTGATGATATCCACCGTTTGGGATGTCACCGAGCGAAAGCAGGCAGAAGAGGCACTGAAAGAGAGCGAACAAAGACTGCAAGCCATTCTGGAATCCAATGCCAATCCCATTGTGGTCTACGATGCCGAAGGCTTTCCACAGTACTTGAATCCAGCTTTTACGATGGTATTCGGCTGGACCTTGGATGAATTGATTGGGCAGCGGATTCCCTTCGTTCCCGAGGACCATAAAGAGACCACAGAGGCTAAAATCAAAGAGATCTATAGCTCCGGCGTCCCTGCAAGGTTTGTCGGTCAGAGGCTGACAAAACAGGGCAAGACCCTCGATGTCATTGTCAGCGCTGCAATTATCAAGGGGGGCGAAGGTGACGGCACCGGAATGGTGGTGAATCTGACCGACATCACCGAGCAGAAAAATCTGGAGCAACAGCTTCGCCAGGCCCAGAAAATGGAATCCGTGGGACGCCTTGCAGGCGGAGTGGCCCACGATTTCAACAACATGCTCAGCGTTATACTCGGCTACACGGAGATGGCGCTGGAGAAGGTGGTAGATCCGATGCACCCATTTTATAACAGTTTCCGGGAAATCCACAAGGCCGCCGAGCGCTCGGCCAATCTAACCCGGCAGCTGCTTGCCTTCGGTCGCAAACAGACCATCGCCCCGAAGGTGCTCGACCTGAACGAAACGGTCGAGGGAATGCTCAAAATGCTGCGGCGGCTGATCGGCGAGGACATCGACCTGGCCTGGCTGCCCGAAGCGAAAATCTGGCCGGTCAGAATGGACCCGGCACAGATCGATCAGGTCCTGGCCAATCTGTGTGTCAATGCCCGCGACGCCATCGCGGATGTGGGCAAGATCACCATCGAAACGGGCAAAACGGCATTTGACGAAGCCTACTGTGCCAAGCATCCCGGTTTTATTCCAGGAGACTTCGTGCTTCTGGCCGTCAGCGACGACGGCTGCGGCATGGATCGAGAGATACTGAGCAAGCTGTTTGAGCCGTTTTTCACCACCAAGCAGGCGGACAAGGGCACCGGGCTTGGGCTTGCCACGGTATACGGCATCGTCAAGCAGAACCACGGCTTTATCAACGTTTACAGCGAGCCGGGCCAGGGGACAGCCGTCAAGATCTATCTGCCCCGGCATGAAGCCGCCCCAGAACGGATGCGCAAAAAAGCACCGGCTGGGCCTGATGCGCGGGGCAGCGAAGCCATTCTTCTGGTGGAAGATGAACCCGCGATTCTGGCAATGACAAAGACCATGCTCGAACGGCTGGGCTATACCGTATTGTCCGCCGGTACGCCGGGGGAAGCCATCGAATCGGCCCGTGAGCACCCCGGCGAGATTCATCTTCTCATGACCGATGTGGTCATGCCCGAGATGAACGGACGGGAACTTGCAAAGAACCTGTTGTCGCTTTATCCGAATCTCAAGCGCTTGTTCATGTCCGGCTATACAGCGAATGTGATCGCCCACCATGGGGTCTTGGATGAGGGGGTGCATTTCATTCAAAAGCCGTTTTCCAAGCAGGGTCTGGCCGTCAAGGTGCGAGAGGTTCTGGATAAAACGGGATGAAAAGACTCAGGATCATTATACGAATTGAAGTAGTTCGCCCCTTGGAGACGAGCGCATCCTTACCAGCAGCCAGGCGGTCCTTGACGATGGACAGGAGGGAAGCTACGATGCCCGGGCATCGAGCCTTCCCAATATGTTAAGAAAGCGAGTATCTATCATGAAAAGGAGGAACAAAGATGGAAAGTCCGATCAATACATAATGCATTCTTCGTCGATGGCGCAATTTGGTTAGGTTCATTGAACGAGGCGCCTTCCCGGTTTGACAAAGTTCGAACCTTATGATTTTGTTGTGAAATCATTTACATTCATCCGCCTTCTCCATACAGGGAGGCGTTTTTGCTTCGGAGCGCATACATGGCCCTTCTCAACACCAAAGGCCGGTGGGCGGTCGCCATCGCAGGACTTGCGGCAGTGGCCGTGATCGGGTATCTCGCTTACAGCCTGCTGTCGGGTGACACAGACGATTCCCGGACCTCTGCCCTTCAGGCGGTCCGGCCCGAAAAGATGAAACGGATGGCGAACCTGCCGGAAAAAAAGGAGCTGGTCGAAGCGCCGCCTGCGCCTTCCTACACAACGGACGCCCCGGTATTGCAACAGGTGCGAGAGGCGCTGGCAGGCGGAATCTCGCCGGCGGAGGCCGTCGACATGGCCGGCGCACTGCCCGAGAGTCCAGAGCGGGCCGACGCCGCCTTTCTCCTTCTGGAATACGCGGCAGAAGCCGGCAACACCGAGGCTGCCCTTGAAGTGGGGCGCTATTACGATCCCACCGCAGCCATCGACAGCGGCACCATCCGAAAGAATCCGGCAACGGCCTTTCAGTGGTATCGCACCGCATCGGCCGGCGGACAGCCGGAAGCCGAACCGAGGATGGCCGAGCTTGTCCGGTGGGCCCGGCAAAAGGCCCAGGAAGGCTCCATAGAAGCACGGAAACTGCTTGATCGCTGGGAAAAGCCATCATGACTTCACGGATCCGATCGATCTGCAAGGCATCGACTCCGGTCCTTGCACTGCTGTTTGCCGCCGGACTCCTGCTGGCAGAAACCGGCCTCTTTTCCGAACTTCATGCCCAGCAAGGGTGCCGGCCGCTGAAAATCCCGGGAAAGAAGGCGCTTTTCCAGCGCGTTGTCACCCACCCCGGAGCGACCCTTTCCGCCGAGCCGAGCGCAGCGGCCCGGATCGCCGGCGGACTGATCCCGTCTTTTTCCGTTCTTTACGTGTACGAGCGGACCGAAATGGATGGGAGCCAATGGCTCAAGGTGGGCTACGGCAGCCAATGCGAAATCGCCGGATGGATTCGGGCAACGCAAGCCTCCGACTGGCGGCAGTCGCTGACCCTCAAGTTCACCGAGCGAATGGGCCGTCAGCCGGTTCTTTTCTTCGAAGACTTAGAGGACCTGGAACAGGTGGCCGGTTCCGATGACCCGGCCGGCCATGCGGCCCAGCTGACCGGAAAATTTGAAGCCGTCGAACAAAACGGAGGCACGGTACTGAGTGATTTTCCCGTGGTGGCGATGGAACCGCCCGAAAAAGCGGTGTCCCGTGAACGGTTCTACCTGATGCCGATCTTTAACACCGTTCAGCTCTATGAAGGAGTCAAATTTCTCGAGGTGGCCTCCATCGACCCGGGCTCCTGGCAGCTGCCGGTCGAAGGCGAACTCAAGACGGCGATTGCCTTTGTCATCGACACCACCATTTCCATGAAGCCATACATCGATCGGACCCGGCGAGCGGTCCGGAACATCTGCGACCGCATCGAGTCCGCCGGACAGACCGAAAGGGTCGCATTCGGCCTGGTGGCCTACCGAAACAGCACGGAAAGAACCCCGGGATTGGAATACGTGGCGAAAGTGCTCTCTCCCCTTCGCGACGGCAGCCAGCGAAACGTCTTCGAACAGGCCCTGTCACAGGCCCGGGAGGCCGAGACCTCCTCCCACGCCTTCGACGAAGACGCATTTGCCGGCATCAAAACAGCCATCGAGACGCTCGACTGGACCGGATACTCGTCCCGCATTCTGTTTTTAATCACCGATGCCGGCGCACTCGGAAACGACGATCCGTATTCGGCCACCGGCATGAACGCCGCCCAGATTGCCGACCTGGCGTCGACCGAAAACATCAAAATCTTCGTTCTGCATCTGAAGACGCCGGCCGGAAGACGTGCGCTGAACCACAGCGCTGCAGAGGCCCAATATCGGTCCTTGACCGGACAGCCCGATCCGTTCATCGGCGACCTGTACGTGCCGATCGAGGCCGGCGGTCCCTCCGGCGGGGTGGAAACCTTCGGCAAGGTGGTCGAGGAGGTGTCCAACCAGATGGTGGAGCTGGTGCGCGCCACCGGCGCCGGACAGCGCCTGGATCTGGCGGCGGAAATCGATGCGGAAATCGAAGCTGGCACGGTGGCCGAGGCCCGGCGAAAAGCCGCAGTGCTGGGCTACGCCATGCAGCTCGATTTTCTCGGCCGCCAGGACCGCACCCGGGCCCCGAAGGTGATCAAAGCGTGGGTGTCGGACATGGACCTGGCCCGGCCCGACACCCCGTCTTTCCAGGTGACGGTGTTGCTCACAAAAAATCAGCTCAGCGACCTGTACCAGCGGCTCAGAACCATACTGGAACAGGCGCAGCGCACCAAGCGCACCGGTGCCCGGGACTTTTTTCAGAGCATTCTGTCGGCCTCGGCCCGGATTTCCAGGGATCCGGAGCAGTTCAGCCGGCGGCCGGACCGCAACCTCGGCGACCTCGGCTTGCTCGGTGAATTCGTTGAAGATCTTCCCTATCGAAGCAGCATCATGCGGCTGGAAGAAGACGACTGGTATCGAATGAGCGTCGGCGAACAGCAGGCGATCGTGGACGATCTGAAGTCGAAAATCGCACGGTACCGCCTGTACCACGACGACGTGGACAATTGGGTCAGTTTCGGGACGAAAAATCCCGGGGAGATGGTCTACCGGGTGCCGCTGAGCATGATGCCCTAATGCCCGGCGGCATAATTGCGCCGGCATGTACTCATTGAGCCCGCCTCCTGCAAACAGGGAGATCTCGGTATACCCCCGAAAAGGGGCTCAAACAGATTGCAAACACAAGTTCGCTTTTAAGCCTTTTTCACGGAAACCGCCTTGGCTGCCGACTCGAGGAACAATCGATCTGATGCTTCCGATTCCGATACCGGGCCGGTTTTTCTTCTCCGGGACGTGAAAAAGGTCTGGCCGGGAGAAGCCGATTTCATCCTCACAGTGGCAAAGCTTGTGATCCGTCCCGCGGAAAAGATCGCTTTCGTCGGTTTCAGCGGCTGCGGCAAGAGCACCCTGCTCGATTTGCTGGCCCTGATTCTCCGGCCCGACGAAGCCGGCTGCTTCAAGTTCGGTGCCGGCCCGGGCGAACCGCTGGATGTAGACCGCTGCTGGAAGGAAAACGACCAGAACCGTCTGGCCGCACGCCGGATGCAGCGGATCGGCTACGTGCTTCAGACCGGCGGCCTGCTGCCGTTTTTGTCCGTGGAGGAAAACATCGGTCTGAGTCGCCGGGCAATGGGGTTGGAAGACGAGGGCCGGGTGACCAATCTGGCCAAGCGGCTCGGGATCGATCGCCATCTCAAGAAGCTGCCCGCCCAGTTGTCGGTAGGAGAGCGCCAGCGGGTGGCCATCGCCCGGGCCATGGCCCACGATCCGGCCGTGGTGATGGCAGACGAACCGACCGCCTCCTTGGATCCGATCAACGCGGAAAAAATCATGCGGCTGTTTACCGAGCTTGCCGAAGAACACCGGACGACTCTGATCGTCGCCACCCACGAATGGGACCGGGTTGCCGAGCTTGGCTTTCGGAAAGTCCGTTTCGACCTCGACGGCGCCGATTCCGGCGGGGCCGTCCGGTCCAGGGTAAAGGGCGAATGACAGCCCTGCAGGGCCGCAGCTGCAAAGCAACGTTATAGAAAAACGCCTGCCCGGCGTAGGTCCGGGCCTTTGGGTTTCCAGAGCGAGATTCACCACCCGATGCGGCTTCTCGGTGAGTCTTCTCTTTGAAACCCCTCACCGGAACCCTGTGTTCGAACACGAATATGCATCGACTCAAGACGATCGTCCGGATATCGCTTCGGGACTATTTTCACGAGCGGCTGCTTTCCGCCTGCGCCATTTTGGGATTGGCGGCGGTGCTGGCGCCGCTGCTGGTGATTTTCGGAGTGAAAAACGGCATCGTCTCCACCCTGACAGAACGCCTCGTAAAAGATCCACGCAATCTCGAAATCTCGCCGGTCGGAAGCGGGCATTTCGAACCGGATTGGTTCGACCGCATGGCAAAAAGAGCGGAGGTTGCCTTCGTCATTCCGCAGACCCGATCCATCGCCGCTTCCATCGTGCTCGTCAACCCCGAGCCTGCGGTTCCGTCCACCGTCGCCGTCGACCTGGTCGCCACCGGCGAAGACGATCCGCTGATTCGAAAATACGCTCGCGTCCCCGAAGGGCCCGGTTTTGTTGTCCTGTCCGAGTCCGCGGCGCGAAATTTGGGCGTCGAAAAAAAAGAGATGGTCACCGGCGTAGTGGGTCGGTCGATCAATGGTCGAAAAGAGCAGGTGGAGATCGTCCTCACCGTTTCGGGTGTGCTTCCGGCGGAGGCCGTTTTTCGGGAGGCGGCCTTCGTTTCTCTCGATCTGCTCCGGGCCACCGAAGATTACCGGGACGGATTCGGTGTTTCCCGGTTTGGTTGGCCGGGAAGAAGCCGGCCGCACGTCCGTGAATCGTATCCGAGCTTTCGAATGTACGCCCGCAGCATCTTCGATGTGGCCTCCCTGGCCGAAACCCTCAACGAGCAGGGCGTGGAGGTTTACACCCGGGCGGCGGAAATCGAGGTGGTCCGGAGCCTGGACCGTTCGTTTACGCTCGTATTCCAGTTGATTGCGGTGGTGGCGATTCTCGGGTATTTCGCATCACTGGCCAGCAATGTGCTGGCCAATGTGAACCGCAAGAGCCGGCACCTGGGCGTCGTCCGGCTGATCGGCTTTTCCACGCGCAGCATCGTGTGGTTTCCGGTGGTACAGGCGATGGCCACGGCGGTTTTCGGTGCTGCGGTTGCGTTTTTGCTCTACGGGGCGACCGAGCTGACCATCAACCACGCTTTTGCGAAATACCTTGCCGAAGGCGAGACCGTGTGCCGCCTGTCTTCCGGCCACTATCTTGTCGCCCTGTTTCTGACACTGGCCATGGCCGTGCTTGCCTCGGCCTTTGCCGGCATCCGGACGACGGGGATCGAGCCGTCGAGGGTCATCCGCGATGTATGAGCGCTCTTTTACCCGGCTGCAGCGCCTTTTTGCTCACCTGCTTCTGTTTTCTGCAGCGGCGCTGTCGGCTGCTTGCCTTTTTCCCACGGCTGCTGCAGGCCAGGAGTGTCCCTCCGTTGAGCGCCACCGGCTTTCCAACCGCGTGCCGCTCATCCGGAATATGGTCGACCCCAATCCCATCGAAGGCGACTTCACCCTGCCGATGCCCTGCGGCGGGAAGCTGATCCTCCGTCATGTCTGCGTTCCGTCCACCGGTCTGCTCGGCGATTCGCGGTTTTCCGCCGGTTGCGCAGATTGCGGCCGCACGACGGCGGCCTTCATGGAGGCCAAACGTTCGATGCATCTTGCCGGTGCATTTACCCCTTCCGATCTTTCGGCCCCCTGGCAGGAGAAGATCGCAGCCATCGCTGCAGACGGCGACGGCCGCTGTCCGAATCCCGAGGACCGCCCGGGAGCAGCGCTGTACTACTTCATCGGGAAATACGAAATCAGCCGGTTTCAGTGGAATGCGGTCATGGACGACGATTGTCCCGGGTGGAACCGGCTGGTGACCGAAGATGACCCGAGACCGGTCACCGACATCTCCTGGTTCGAGGCGGTACAATTCACCCGTCGATACACGGAGTGGCTGCTGAAGGAGCATCCAGATCAGCTGCCCCGCTTTGCAGACGGCCGGTTTGCGCATCTGCGGCTGCCGACCGAAGCCGAATGGGAATACGCGGCCCGGGGCGGTCACCGGGTTAGCTGGGAGGAGCTGAACTGGGAAGATTTCTTCCCGCTTGCCGGCCGTCCCCTCTCCGACTACGCTGTCTACACGGCGGTCAATGCCCCAAAGCCGCCGGAGCAGCTTGCCTGGATTGGCTCCAAATGCGCCAACCCGCTGGGACTGTTCGACACGGCGGGCAATGCCGCCGAAATGATGCTGGAGCCGTTTAGGCTCGTGGTCGGCGCAAGACATCACGGTGCAGCCGGCGGGTTTTTGATCAAAGGGGGAAGCTTTGGCATGCAACGCAACGGAATTCTGCCGGGCCGCCGGGAGGAGCTGCCGTATTTTCTCGACACGGGTGCGTTTCGCAGAAAGGACGTGGGGTTCAGGGTGGTGCTGTCGGCCATTGTAACACCGCGAGGCCGCATCGATCCACTCGAAGCGGAATGGGCGCGCCTCGGATCACCGGAGAGGTCGGGTTCGGCGGCGGAGCAAGAGGGGATCGGCCCCTCGGCGGACGCCGTTGCCGCTTCGGTGCAAAGCGCCCTTTGGCAGACGCTTTTTTCCGCCGAAACCGTATTGACCTATTTTCGGCGGATCGAGCGGCTGCAATCGCGGCTTGCCGAACTCGAGGCGTTGAGCGAAACCGCAGTGCCGGAGGTGGAACTGTCGTCGGTACGTAGGCAGCGAAAAGAGTCTGCCAGTGCGCTTGCCCGCCACCAGGCGGTCATGGACCGGTACCTGACCGCTTATCTTTCAGCCGTGGATGCACTGAAAAAGTTGCCAGCGGCGGACCTCGACAAACAGATGGATGCGATCGTCCGTGCCGGAAACGCCCGGTTCCAGGATGCAACTTCAATCCGGCGGCGGCTCGCCGTCATTCGACAGCACGTGGACAGCCTTCCTTTCAAACCCTCCTTATCAGAGCAGAACGAAATCGTTCAGGAACTCGTCTCGGCCCTGACGCCGGAGCAATAAAGATCCATTTTTCGGCCGCTTTTTGGGGCCTGGATGAATGGTTTCCGGTCTTCGGCAGTCTCCACCTTGAGCCCCTCTCCGATCCTGGATAATATTACAGCCGAACATCAGCTTGGAGAAGGATGCTCATTCTGCTGCGCTTCATTCGCATCTCTTCACATAGGTTGATGCGGGCCGTGGGCGCAAGAGCTCTGAAATGGTGGCCTTTGCTTCGGCAACGGATATATTTTTTTCCATTCGGTATGTAAAAATTGACCTATGGCGCGGACGCCTGCTAAACAAAGTTTATATCTTGCGTAATGGGAATTTGCCAGGCAAAGCCGGAATATTGCCGGGGTAATAGTGCGCGGTTGATGCGGTCTGACGTGGCTTGCAGACTATTGGCAGCGTTCCTCGCTGATCCGTACTCTGTGGATTCAAACATACCGTCCGAATCCTTGAAATCGCAGTAGCTCAAGGATAATGCAAGTATGCTTGATTCAGCCGTTTTATCGATTGGAAAGATCATGAACAGCTCAGTCGATGGGACTCCGTACGGCACGGCCGCTTTTGTTCAACACGTGGGTGTAAATCATCGTGGTGGAAACGTCCTTGTGCCCCGGCAGTTCCTGCACGGTTCGGATATCGTATCCGTCGGCAAGAAGATGCGTTGCAAAGCTGTGCCGGAAGCTGTGGCAACCGACGGGTTTGTGGATG
>CAYPFH010000138.1:0-9754 GCA_964409825.1 uncultured Desulfobacterales bacterium
GACGGAGGCCTCGGGCAGTCCCACTGTGGTAAAGGCGGGAAGACCGGAGGCGATGTCCACCTCCACCTCCACCAGGTAGGCATCGATGCCGATGACGGCGCTGCTGAGAACCTTGGCGAGCATATCGCAGCTCCCGATTTCATGCCCGCCTTGACTGAACTCCCTTGTTTTTCATACCAAATACCGATATAGAGAACAATCTTTTAAAGGAGGCCGAACCGAAGCGTCATGCATATTCATACCCAGCAACACACCTTGAAGCGGGCGGTAGGCTGCACGGGCGTCGGTGTCCATTCCGGCAGGCAGGTCAACCTGACCCTGAGGCCGGCACCGATCAATCACGGCATCAAATTCGTTCGGGTCGATTTGCCGGCCAGGCCCGTCATTCCGGCCCATTTCAACCATGTGGTCGACACCAGCAACGCAACGGTGATCGGCGAAGAAGGCGCCATTGTCTCGACCATCGAACATCTGATGGCATGCCTGACGGGCATGGCGGTGGACAACGCACTGGTGGAACTCGACGGCCACGAGATGCCGATTATGGACGGAAGCGCAGGCCCATTTGCCGAGATGATCCAAAATGCGGGCCTTGATCCCCAGGCCGGCCCCCGATGTTATTTTACCGTCACCGAACCGATCGAATTACATGAAAACGGAAAATTCGTAGGACTCTACCCTCTTTCCCGATTCAAACTCACCTACACCATCGAATATGATCATCCCTTGATCCAGAAGCAGACCCGAACCTTCGACGGATCGCCGGCATCCTTTCAAAAAGAGATCGCCTGGGCCCGGACATACGGTTTTCTTCATGAATACGAATATTTGAAACGATACGGCCTCGCCGGGGGATGCTCCCTGGAAAACGTCGTCGTTGTGAGCGAGACCGGCGTCGTCAACGATGACGGCCTCCGTTACGAAGATGAGTTCGTCCGCCACAAGATTCTCGACTGTATCGGCGATTTGGCCCTGCTCGGAATGCCGGTCATCGGCCATATGGTAGTGAGCAAGTCCGGCCATGCCTTCAACCACACCTTTTTGAAGGCCTTCTTCGAGAACAAAGCGGCATGGCACACATGCACGCTGCATCCTACAGCGGATCCCGAAGCAGAGAACCCAAAATCCCTTGCCATTTGACCCGCCTTCGGCTAAAAAGTAAACTTGTGTTTTTCGGGCATTTTTTCATAAAATCGCTTTTGCGACGGTCTTTAGGTCAGTCTTGTCTCCTGCATTTCCGGTGGCTGCGGAGTTGGCGGGCGCCGGAGGCTGATTCGCTGCCATGTTGAAGGGGCCTTCTTACAAGCGCGGCACAAAGACCGGGAAAGGAATCAGAGTATCATGCTGGGGCGACGACTTTCAAAGACGACCTTTGCCCTGATTCTGACTCTTTTGTTGACACTCCCGATCAGGGGAGCCGCCCAGGAGGCTGCCCTGACCAATATCGTCGTTACCAATACCAGGGATGAATTGCTGGTATATATGAACGTCGAAGGGGCCTTCACGGAACACATGAAGGATGCGATTCTTTCCGGGGTGCCGACAACCTTTTCCTTTTTCATCCATCTTTATATGGCCCGCAATTTCTGGCTCGACAAGAAAATGGCCGATCTGGAAGTCACCCACACCATCAAGTACGACAATCTTAAAAAAGAATTCGACGTCCGGCGGTCCTGGGAACAGAACAAAAGCAAAACCACCAAATCCTTTGCCGATGCCCGGAAATGGATGACGGAGATCGACAGCCTATCGATCATCGACCTGAACAGCCTTGAAAAAGGCGCCCAGTACCAGCTTCGGGCAAAGGCAGAACTCAGCGAATACACACTTCCTTTCTATCTTCATTACGTTCTGTTCTTCGTTTCCCTGTGGGACTTTGAAACCGATTGGTACACCATCGATTTCATCTATTGATAAAATAGCTGCCGCGATTTTATGAGTTTTCGCCTTCCGCGAAATAATAAATGCTCGAGGCTGGCAGGCTGCTGGAGGCATGAATAGCCGCAGATCGATGAACAAAACCCTCTCTCAGGCTGATTCCCACCAGATTTCCGAGGCCGACCGCCGAAGACGGAAGCGCGAGCGGATCCTCATGATCCTGATTCCGTTCGTGGTAGCTGCCCTGACCTACGCCGAAAACCGCATCATTCATTTCGGCGCCGACTTTCCGATCTCCAACACCATCTTGATGTTCATCCTGATCAACATCAACTTGCTGCTGTTGATCCTGCTTTTGTTTCTGGTCTTTCGAAACCTGGTCAAACTGCTCTACGATCGGAAAAAGCGCCTCATGGGCGCCAGGCTCAGGACACGCCTGGTGGCGGCCTTCGTTGCCCTGACCCTGCTGCCGACCATTGTGCTTTTCTTTTTTTCCATCAATTTCATCACAACCAGCATCGAATTCTGGTTCAACGTTCCGGTGGAACAGGCCCTGGAAAATTCGCTGGTAGTGGGGCGCCGCCTGTATGGGTACGTGGACGAAAACAACCGATTTTACCTGGAGCGGATCGCCTATCAGGTGAAAATCAGGGAGTTTCATAAACCCGAAAAGCAAAAGGGCCTTTCCCGATACATCCAGATCGTGCAGCGGGCGTTCAATTTGGATGCTGTGGAAATCTACGGGACCAATCTCCAGCGGCTCAGCTATGCCATGGCCGACAAACTTCAAGATCGTGGCCTGGAATCCCTGGCCGCAGAAGAGTTTCAAAAAAAAATGACCCCTGACGGCTTTCGGACCCTGACCCTTTCCGCAGAAGACGGAGAGATGATCCGGACGATTTGTGCCGTTCCCCTCGGAGCCTCCCCGGATGCGGCCCAGGCCTATGCCGTGGTCAGTGTCCTGGTGCCTCCTGACCTGGCCGAAGACTTAGCCTCTATTTCTAGGGGATATGAGGAATATCAGCAGATCAAGCTGCTCAAGGAGCCGATTCGGGCCACCTACTACATTACGCTTTCCATCGTCGGGCTGCTGGTGGTTTTTTGTGCCATATGGTTCGGTTTCACCCTGGCCAAGACGATCACGATCCCGATCATGGAGTTGGCCGAAGGCACCCGGCGGGTGGCCGAAGGCGACCTGAAATTCGCCATCAGTCCGGTGGCCGACGATGAAATCGGCTCTCTGGTGGATTCATTCAATAAGATGACCCGGGATCTGCGAACCGGGCGAGAGCAGCTCGAGCTCTCGGCAAAAAAGCTTCGGGAGCAGAACCTGGAGATCGAAGAGCGCCGACGGTACATGGAAATCGTTCTGCGCAACATCTCCACCGGCGTGATCACCCTGGACAAAGCCGGTACGGTATCAACCATCAACAAGTCAGCCGAGCGGATGCTCAGCCTGAAAGCCGAGGGGGTGCTCAACGCCAGCTACAAAACGCTGCTTCGGGGTGAACACCTGGCTCTGGCAAAAGAGGTCACTGAAAAAATCACCCGGTCTCCGAAAGAAAGCGTCGAGCTTCCCCTCCGGATAACGGTGGAAGGCCGCCCCCGAAGCTTTCTGGTCAATATCAGTGCGCTTCAGGACGATGCCGGCCGACACATGGGTATCGTCATGGTCTTCGACGATTTGACCGAACTGGAAAAGGCGCAGCGAATGGCGGCCTGGCGGGAGGTGGCCCGCCGGATTGCCCACGAGGTGAAAAACCCCCTGACGCCGATTTCCCTTTCTGCGCAGCGGCTGAAACGAAAGTTTTCCGACCGGGTCAGGGAACCGGTGTTCGACGAATGCACCCAGACCATCATCGATCACGTGGAGCTGATTCGCAACCTCGTCAATGAGTTTTCGGCCTTTGCCCGATTTCCGACGGCCGACCCGAAGCCCTGTGATCTGCCGCCGATCATCTACGAGACGGTTGCGCTGTATCGGGAGAGCCATCCGCATATCGATTTTAGGATAGAGGCAGGAGAGGGGCTGCCGCGACTGAGCCTGGACCGGCAGCAGATCAAGCAGGCGCTCATCAATTTGATCGACAACGCCGTCGCAGCCATTCGACGGCAGGGAACCGTCTGGCTGACTGCAAGCCACGATCCGCTGCTCAAGCGTGTCCGGCTGACCATCGCAGACGACGGTGCCGGCATTGCCGACCGGGACAAAAACCGGCTCTTCGAGCCGAATTTTTCCACCAAGAAGGCGGGTATGGGGCTGGGGTTGACGATTGTCAGTACCATCGTCCAAGATCATGAAGGGCTGATCCGCGTCGAGGACAATTCGCCCCGGGGCGCCAAATTCGTTATCGAGCTGCCGTATTGAGGTTCAAACGTTCAGGGGTGCAGAGGCTCAAGGGTTCAGGGGTTCAAAGGTTCAGAGGTTTAGAGGTTCAAAGTTCAAAGGTTCAGAGGTTCAGGGGTTCGGAGGTTCAAGGAGTCAAGGGGGTGTACATTCCGGCAGGCAGCGAACCCGGAACCTCCGAACCTATGATCCCGCAACAAAGGAGTGAAAATGTTTCCATCCATTTTGATCGTCGACGATGAACCGTCGATTTTGCAGTCCTTAGGCGGTCTTCTTTCCGATGAGGGGTTTGAGGTGATGTCGGCCTTCAATGGGTATGAGGCCCTTAAAATCATCGATGCCGAGTCGCCGGACCTGGTGCTGCTCGATATCTGGATGCCGGGCATGGACGGCCTGGAAGTTCTCGGAGAGATCAAAAAGGAAAATCCATTCATTCAGGTGATCATGATCACCGGGCACGGGACCATCGATACCGCCATCAAGGCCACCAAGCTCGGGGCCTACGATTTTATCGAAAAGCCGCTGTCCATCGATCGGGTCATCGTGGCCATCAACAACGCCCTCAACTTTCACCGGCTCGAGGAAGAAAACCGGTATCTTCGAAAAAAAACCATTGAAAAGCATTCCATCGACGGAAGCAGCGCCCCGGTTGAGGCGTTGAAAAAGCAGGTCGCTGCGGCGGCGCCCACCGACGCGTGGATTTTGATCACCGGAGAAAACGGCACGGGAAAGGAGCTGGTGGCGCGGACGATTCACCATCTCAGCCCGAGGGCCCAGGGTCCGCTGATTGACGTCAATTGCGCGGCGATTCCCGAAGATCTGATCGAAAGCGAGCTGTTCGGCCATGAAAAAGGGGCTTTCACCGGTGCCACCTCCAAGAAGCGGGGCAAGTTCGAGCTGGCGGACAACGGGACCCTGTTTCTCGACGAGATCGGAGACATGAGCCTGAAAACCCAGGCCAAGATTCTTCGGGTTCTGCAGGAGCGGGAATTTCAACGGGTCGGCGGAAGCCGGGTCATTCGGGTGAATGTCCGGGTGATCGCCGCCAGCAACAAGGATCTGGAAAGGCAGATCGAGCAGGAGGCCTTTCGCGAGGACCTTTACTACCGACTCAACGTTTTTCCCATCAAAGTTCCGCCCCTCAGGGACCGTGCCGAAGACATCCCGATCCTCGTCGAGGTGTTTCTGGCGGAGGCTTCCCGCCAGAACCGCCGGAAAAAGAAAAAGATGACCGCAGAGGCCATGGCGGTGCTTGCCCGCTACCCGTGGCCCGGAAACGTAAGGGAGCTGAAAAATCTCGTCGAGCGGCTGGACATATTGGTTTCCGGAAACACCATCGATGTGGCGGATATCCCTCCGGCCTACAACCCCGAACATGAGCACATCGCCGCATCCCAGGAAGCACTGTTCGCCGCAGGCGGCCTGAAGGAAGCCAGGCGCCTTTTTGAAAAGACGTTCATCGAGCGAAAGCTTGCGGAAAACGACCACAACGTCAGCCGAACTGCCGAGCAGATCGGCGTAGAGAGAAGCTATCTGCACCGGAAGATCAAGAAACTGAGCTGAGCCGGTGCGGTGTCAGGGAGGAGCAGGTGCGGATCATCGGCGGCAGTATGCGGGGCAGGCGGCTTTTTTCCCCGAAAGATCGATCCGTCAGACCCACTTCCGATCGGTTGCGGGAGACGATTTTCAACATCCTTTCCGTCGAGGTCCAAGACGCGGCGGTTCTGGACCTGTTTGCCGGCACCGGCGCCCTCGGCATCGAGGCCTTGAGCCGGGGGGCGTCGTCGGTCTGGTTCGTGGATCGCAGCCGGCAAACCCTGGCCCTGATCGGGAAAAATCTGACGGCATGCCGCCTGGAAGGCATCAGCCGAACGATTTGCTGGGATATCGGCCGGAACCTGGCATGTCTTCGAGGTGCCGATCCGGCATTTTCCCTGATATTTATGGACCCCCCCTACGCCGGTGACTTGACCTGCCGGAGCCTGGAGCATCTTCACCGCAGTGGGTCGGCGGCTGCCGGCGCCTGTATCGTCGTCGAACACAGCACGGCCGAATCCCTCCGACTGGATGCCGGCGTTTTCGGGATCGAGGATCAGCGCCGCCGGGGAAATACCCTTGTATCCTTTATTCGTTATTTGGTATAGAGACTGCTCCGGCAGCCCGCCGGCTGTCCGGGGCAAACAGACCACCCAAGGAAGCTGTCTTAAAAATAACCTTGCTTGCCTGTGAATTCTGAACAGCTTTTAGAAAAAATCGGACATGCCTATGACTACAACCGCCATCTATCCCGGAAGCTTCGATCCTGTTACCAATGGACATGTAGACGTGGTCGAACGCGGTCTGGAGCTTTTCGACCGGATCATCGTCGTCATTTTGCACAACCCTCAGAAGACCTCTCTTTTTTCACTGGAAGAACGGGTGGAAATGCTCGAAGAGAGCCTCCAGGGGCTTGGCAATATCGAAGTGGATACGTTCTACGGTCTGACGGTCGACTATTGCGTCAAGCACAATGCCCAGGCGATCTTGCGGGGCATGCGGGCCGTTTCGGATTTTGAATACGAATTTCAGCTTGCCCTCATGAACCGGCGCCTGAATCGGGACATCCAGACCGTTTTTTTAATGACCAGCCTGCGCTGGCTCTACGTGAGTTCTTCGATCATCAAGGAGGCCGTCTATTTTGGCGCCAACATCAACGGAATGGTGCCCCCCATCGTCCAGCAGAGGCTCCGGGAAAGATTCGAACAGAAGAACCAGAAGCCGTGACGGACACCATGGATCTTTGGCAGCTTCATATCTTCTGCAAGGTCGTCGAGCTGAAGAGTTTTTCAAAAGCCGGCAAGGCCGTTTATCTGTCCCAGCCGACGGTGAGCAGCCACATCAAGGACCTGGAGGAACACTTCGGCTGCCGGTTGATTGACCGACTCTCCAAAGAGGCGGCCCCGACCCGGGCCGGCAGCCTCCTGTACGACTGCGCACGCCGCATGATCGCCCTGAAAAACGAAACCGAGGCCCTGCTTGCCGATTTTCAGGGAAAAATCCGCGGCAAGCTTACCATCGGCGGCAGCACCATCCCGGCAGGCTATCTTCTTCCGCAGATCGTCGGCGATTTTTGCCGATCCTACCCCGAGGTTCATGTGGCCCTGGTCAACGGCGATACGGCAAAGATTATCGAGGATGTGCGCGACGGGGTCGTGGAAATCGGCGTCGTCGGCGCACGAACCGGCGACAAGAAGATCGTCCAGGAGCCGTTGATCGAAGACCAGATGCTGTTGGTGGTGCCCGCCGGGCATCGCTGGGCCAAGAGAGCCCGGGTGAATCTCGACGAACTTGCCGGCGAGCCGTTTATCGTCCGGGAGGCCGGATCCGGAACCCTGAAGTCGATCCGGCAGCGTCTTTCCAGTCAGGGCCGCAGCATCGATGACCTGAACGTGATCGCAGAGATGGGAAGCACCCAGTCGGTCATCCAGGGGATCAAGGCCGGCGTCGGAACCTCGATTTTGTCGGCCAGGGCGGTGGAGGAAAGCCTGCATTCCGGCTTGCTGGCGGGATTGGAGGTTGACGGGGTGACGCTGACACGCCGCTTTTATTTGACGCGGCACCGGGAGCGCAGCCCCTCGCCGATTTGCACGGCTTTTACCGACTTTCTCAAAGACCGGTGCCTGAGGGGGGCCGATACCCCTCAGGGTGTAGACGATAAAACGGAACGGTGCGAAACCGCATTCGTGAACCGAACATGAAACTGCCATTGACGCCCAACGCCCGTACCGTTTTGGAAAAACGGTATTTGAAAAAAGACGACGAAAGCAAGGTCGTCGAAACGCCCGAGGCGATGGTTGAACGGGTGGCCCGGAGTATTGCCGAAGCCGACGCCCTGTTCGATCTGGACGCCGACGTCCGCAAAACCGAGAAGAAATTTTCAGCCCTGCTGTCCAACCTGTGGTTTCTGCCCAATTCGCCGACCCTGATGAACGCCGGACGGCGCCTCGGCCAGCTGGCCGCCTGCTTTGTCCTGCCCATCGAAGACTCCATGGACAGCATTTTCGAAACCCTGAAAAACACCGCCAAGATCCATAAAAGCGGCGGCGGCACCGGATTTTCGTTTTCCCGGATCCGGCCGGAGAAGGACATGGTCCTGTCCACGGCCGGAGTCTCCAGCGGGCCGATCTCCTTTATGACGGTTTTTGATGTGGCCACCGAAACGGTCAAACAGGGCGGCACCCGGCGGGGGGCCAACATGGGCGTTCTGAGGGTGGACCATCCAGACATCGAAGCCTTCATCGACGCCAAAAACGACCTGGGTCGTTTGAACAACTTCAATATTTCGGTCGCCCTGACCGGCGCATTTATGGAGGCGCTGGCCGCCGGCACGGACTACAATCTGGTCAATCCGCGGATTGGCCAGACGGTGCGCCGGATCCCGGCTCGGAAAATCTTCGATCACATCGTCCGGTCGGCATGGCAGACCGGCGAGCCCGGCGTGATCTTCATCGACCGGATTAACGAAAACAACCGGACGCCGCATTTAGGAGAGATTGAGGCCACCAATCCTTGCGGAGAGCAGCCCCTGCTCCCCTACGAATCGTGCACCCTTGGCTCCGTCAATCTGGCACGGATGGTGCGGCGCGGAGATGTTCACTGGAACCGGCTCAAGCGCACGGTCAAAGACGCCGTCCACTTTCTTGACAACGTCATTGAGGTCAACCGCTACCCGCTGCCGGTGATCGAAGAGATGAGCAAAGGGACGCGGAAAATCGGCCTCGGGGTGATGGGATTTGCCGACATGCTCATCGGATTGGGCATTCCCTACGACTCCGAGGAGGCCGTGGACGCAGGCGAACGGGTCATGGCCTTCATCCTAATGCAGTCTCGAAAGGCCTCGGCGGAGCTGGCCAAAAACCGGGGAAATTTTCCTTTCTATGAGGGAAGCATTTTCCACGACCCGTCGACGCCGTTCATGCGAAACGCCACCACCACCACCATCGCCCCCACCGGCACCATCAGCATTATCGCCGGCACCTCCAGCGGCATCGAACCGCTGTTTGCCGTGGCCCACACCCGCCGGGTTCTGGACGGAAGAGCGCTTTACGAGATCCATCCCCTGTTTTTGCAAATGGCGAAAAAGGAGGGGTTCTACAGCAAGGCGCTGGTCGAGCGGATCGCCGAGGCCGGGACCCTGACAGGCTGTGAAGAAATACCGGAGCCGATCCGCCGGCTTTTCCGAACCTCCCATGACATTTCCCCGGAGTGGCATGTCCGGATTCAGGCGGCGTTTCAGCGCTATACGGACAACGCCGTTTCCAAAACCGTGAATTTTCCAGCGGAGGCCGCCATCGCGGACGTGGAAAAGGTGTACCTTGCGGCCTACGAGCAGGGATGCAAGGGGGTCACCATCTACCGCTATGGAAGCCGGCATCATCAGGTGCTCAGACTCGGCAAAGAGAGCGAAGAATCGACCCGGATCGCGCCTCGTCCCCGGCCGATCCGGACCCGGGGCGTCACCGAACGGATCAGCACCGGCTGCGGCAAGCT
>CAYPFH010000139.1:0-9740 GCA_964409825.1 uncultured Desulfobacterales bacterium
CGATGGCATAATTTCGGTGACGGTTTTCAGATCATAGAGCACCCACCGCCGAGGCACAGAGAACGCAGAGAAAACCTTATAGAGATTCATCTGCGCATCCTCGGAGGCATCGGCGGTGAAGCCATCGTCACCATAATTACGCCCCCAGATAGTTGGCCGCAACCGGCGGTCTGCCGGTCGCGGCCTCCGGTAAAAGCGGAGGGAAGGCCCCCCGGCCGACATCGACCGTCGTTGCGCATGATTTTAAAAGGAGGAGATCATGAAACCGCGCCGATATTTTTTTATTCCGCTGCTTGCCGCAGCGCTGATCCTTTTTCCGACTGTGCTGCCGGCCCAGGCAAACCAGGAAAAGGATCCGGACTACTGGTACGAAAAGGGCGCCCTGGCCTCCGTCTACGGCGGAGATCGCCTGGCGGTAAAATTTTTCCAAAAAGTCGTTTCTCTGGATCCAAACCGGAGCGAGGCCTGGTTTCAGATGGCCGTCAGCTACGGAGAGATCCGCTGGTTCGACAAGGCCATCGAAGCCGTGGATCGCGCCATCGAACTGCAGCCTGAGTCCGGGCTCTACTATTACGGCCGCGGGCGGATTTATCTGATGCTCGGCGCCGAGAACAAGGCAATGGACGATTTTTACCAGGCCGCCGAACTGGGCAACAGGGATGCGCAAAGATATCTTGCCAGGCGGGAGGCGGCGAAATAGGGTCGCGACCTGGAACATTTTCACCAGCGGCCGTCTTTACGCGACCTTAACAGCGTCCCGCCAAAGGTGGGATTTGGCCGGCAGGAGAGCCGACATCCATCGGCATCCGGCTCAAGCCTCCTTGAGCCTTATAGATAACCGGATAATCCAACTCCCTCTGCAACGGGACGGCGGAGCTGATATCCGCCACCGGCATGTTATAACATGAGTGAAGCCCAAATCTCCGCTTCCGGCGGGCGCATTCTTGAAATCGATCTGTCGCTGAAAAGCACGGCCGAACTTGCCGTCACCGGCGAAGACCGCCTGCAATACCTTGGCGGCAAGGGGCTGGGGCTCAAATACCTCTACGAACGTCTTCGTCCCGGAACCGATCCGTTGGAAAAAGACAATGTCCTGGCGGTGATGACAGGCGTTTTGCTGGGCACGGGCGCGCCGTGCACCGGTCGTTTTGCCGCCGTGACCAAATCCCCCCTGACCGGGCTGATGACATCCTCCTCCTGCGGAGGTCCCTTCGGGATGGCCCTGAAAACCGCCGGCGGCGAAATACACCCCCAAACGGCTGTTGGGGTTTTTCATGCAGTACCTGCCCGCCGCCGCACTGGCGCTCATGGACGTCCGGATCTACAGTCGGCTGTTTTCCGCCGCGGCCGGGGTCTCCTTGAACCAGTCCGGCCTGCTGGCCGCCGGAGAACGGATCCACACCCTGGAGCGGCACATGAACACGAAAGAGGGCGTGTGCCGAAAAGACGACACCCTCCCGGCCCGCTTCCTGAACGAACAGCGCCCCTGCGACGACAAAAGCCGGGGGGTTCCCTTAGAGACGATGCTCGACGACTACTACCGGCTCAGGGGATACGATCCGCAGGGAATCCCCACCAGCGACACCCTGATCCGGCTCGGCATCCCGATAGCGCCCGGCCTCCCCGCCGGAGAAGACCTCCGAGGCTATCGGGAGGTACTCCCGGGGAAAAAGCCCTTCAAACGCCTGTATCTGAAGGTGTCGTTCTGGTTCATGGGGCGGGCCGTCGCCGCTGCGAACAGGGTGGATTCCGGCGTTCGAAAGGAATTCTTCCGGCTCCCGGACCGATTCATCTTCACCCTCGGGGTGCTGCCCGGCGGCCCCTGGATGACCGTGGCCAAGCAGAGCGGCGGCTCGATCAGATACCTGGGGGACACCGCGGCCGGAGAGATCCAGCTCAGAATCGAGATCAAACACATGGAGGCGGCCTTTCTTCTGTTTTCCTTTCAGGAGAGCACCGCCGATGCACCTGCGGGCCGAACGGGTCATCGCAACCATTCGGCAGCTCAACGAAGACCTTCACGAAGCCACCGAAGGGCGCCATCCCCGGAACCTGGCCGAAATTCGGAACCAGGACGGCCGCCCCATGGTGCCGGCCGAGCGCCTTGCCGCGATCGCCGAAAATGCCCTGGAGGACGGCTCGATTTTCTACAACCCGGAGGAGCTCGACTTTACCGATTTTCTCATGGTCCTGGAGGCAGCCTGGCGGGGCGATCCCTTAGACCGGAATCGAATTCGGAAGGGATGAGGCCGCTTGATCTGCGGCAGAGATTATCTATATTTTCGTTCCGTCAAGCGTCAACCCTTGCTATCGAAACGTTATTTCGGAAAGCGCTCTAACGGCCGGGAATGATGATTCCGGAATCCGAAGATCTCTGCGGCTGCTGCTTTTGCTGGGCCTGGGCCTGTTGGGCCTGCTCGACGATCCGCTCCACCTCGCCGGTGATGGCCTTGGGAAATCGCTCCATCGCCTCGGAAAGCGTTTCGGCTTCGATCTCGCAGCTTACCGGCAAAGGGCCGTTGGGCGACATCAGCTGGGTGTGTCCCAGGTAGAGCTTCGGTCGCTTTTCATCGGGTGAGCCGTCGGCCAGTACCGGGGTCAGCCGGCGGATCGTACCGACTTTCATGTCCGTAAACGACTCTTCGATGTATAAGTTGTCCGTATCCATGGAAAGATCGATGCCTAAATCCATCATGATGCCTCCTTTCTGGCAAAAAAACGGCGGTGCGCTGCGCTACCGCCGAATCCATCGTGACCACCATCGGTGCTACAGCACCTTGACGCGAACCGCCTGCCTTCCCCTGGGCGTATCCTTGATCTCGAATGTCACCCGCTCCATTTTCTGGATGCCGAAAAAACCGGGATCCTCCACCCCGTTTTTGTGAAAAAAGATATCGCCCTGAGCGTCTGTTTCGATGAACCCATATCCTTTTTTTTCATCGTACCACTTGATCACGCCTTCGACCATTGCCTTCCTCCTCGCGTGGACTGTGTATGGCTTTCAGTGCAAATCGTCGAAAGTTTACCTGGGTCAATCAAGAAGCGGAACCCGGAGGAGGGAAAAATCGGGAGGACCTCACGCCCAAATAAGCCCTGAGAAGTGCACAAGAAAGGCCGACCAACGCCTTACCGACGTTTCATGTTGAAGATAGACGCGCCCGTCTCGGAAGTCAAGGGATTCCTTTCGGCACAGGGGTCACCGGGCCTGCCGGCGGGAAATCCGGTATTTTGGGGCTGCAGCAGAAATCGGCTAAAAAGGAGCGCCCAGACAACCGCAGCCCGGGATGATACCGCCGGCGCCTCATTGCGGGCCGACTCTTTGCATTTGCCTGTCAAAGGATTATGATTGAGACGGTCATGATTTCGCAGCAGCCGGAATCATGAACAAACGCTGCGGGATGAGGCCGTTTTCATACAGAAAAGGTGTCAGGAGGCTTGTTGCCTTTTTTTTACTCAGCCATTCGACGGTATTGGATCGGAGCGGTCGTGTTCGGCCTGGTCTTCGCGCTGCTCATGGCGGACAGGGTCGGGATGATCGACCGGCTCCGGCAGCGCCCGGCACTTCCGAAGGCCAGCGCCGCTGCCGTTTCCGAGCGAAGCACCTGGATGAACATATTCCAGAACAAGCGAAAAATCGGCTACTCCCATGCCGCCGTATCCCGCGAGGGTCAGGGCATTCTCCTTGAACAGACGCTGTTTATGCGGATCAATACCATGGGAATGATCCACAGCATCCATCTGAACACCGAGGGCCGCATGAACCCGGATATGACGCTGGCGGGATTTCGGTTTTTCATGAGTTCGGGCCGGTTCGAATTTTCGGCGGCCGGTTCGGTCGAAGGCGATCGCCTCGTGGTTCGGACCGAAAGCGCAGGAAGCCGCCGGCGCCTGGAGGTTCCCCTGGCGTCCAAACCATACCTGGCCGCCGGCATATACGATGCCATTTGGGCATCGGGAGTCGAGCCCGGCATCCGGAAAGTCATCCCGGTGTTCGACCCGGCCACCATGGGCCAGGAACCGGTGGAAGTGGAAGTCATCGGCATCGAACCGGTTCAGATCATGGGCAAAACGGTGCAGGCCCATAAAGTGGTCCTCGATTTCAAAGGCGTCTATCAGGAAGCCTGGATCGGTGAGGGGGGAGAAATGCTTCGCCAGCAGGGATTTCTGGGCATCATGCTCGAAAAGACCGACCGGGAATCGGCCCTGTTCGGTCTGCCGGTGGAAGCCAGCGAAGACATGACCGAAGCGGTATCGGTTTCATCCAATATCGATTTTTCTCCGGTCGAGGCGCTGGATCGGCTGCGGGTGGAAATCTCCGGCTTCGACCTGAATCGGCTGAATCTCGGCGGCGGACGGCAGCAATTGTCGGGAAACCTGCTCACCGTGGAAAAAGAATCGCTGGCAACCCTTCCCCTGCGGCTCTCCGATGATGCGATCGAGTCCCTTGCCGATCCTTACCTGTCGCCGACGCCGTTCATCCAGTCCGATCACCCGCGGATCCGCCAATTGGCCGGGAAAATCACCGAAAAGAGCCGCCCTCCCCTGGAGCGGGTGAGGCGGCTGCTGTCCTGGGTCCATTCCAACATCGAACAGCGTCCGGTGGTTTCCGTGCCGGACGCTTTGGCCACGCTTCAAAACCGTGCCGGAGATTGCAACGAGCATGCCGTGCTCATGGCCGCTCTGGCGCGGGCCGCCGGGGTTCCGGCCGACATCGAAGTCGGACTCGTCCACCTTCGAGGCCGTTTTTTCTACCATGCCTGGAACCGGGTCTACGTGGGCCGGTGGATCACAGTCGACGCCTTGTTCGACCAGATCCCGGCCGACGTATCCCATATCCGCCTGGCCGTCGGCTCTCCGGAGCAGCAGGTCGACCTGATGTCGGTGATCGGCCGTTTGCGGCTGACCGTGGTCGAGCCCGGCGTCGGTGAACCGAAGAACTTAAAACATTAGCGGAAAAAAGATGATCGAGCTGGAATCGTTGACAAAGACCTACGCTGACATCACCGCCGTAGCCGACCTGACCCTTTGCGTGCCTCCAGGGCAGATTTTCGGCTTCATCGGCCCCAACGGCGCCGGCAAGACCACCACCATCAAGATGCTCGGCGGCATCCTGGCGCCGACCTCGGGCCGCGTGCGGATCTGCGGCTTCGACATGGCCCAATCCCCGCAAGAGGCCAAACGCAGGATCGGATTTATTCCGGACCGTCCCTACCTGTATGAAAAGCTGACAGCCATGGAATTTCTCCGCTTTCACGCCGAACTTTACGGCGTCGGCGGAAACGGATTCAAGGAGCGCGCCGAAAAAGAGCTTTCCCGGTTTTCCCTGCTTAACTGGTCCGACGAGTTGATCGAGGCCTTTTCCCACGGCATGAAACAGCGGGTCGTCATGGCAGCGGCCCTGCTCATCGAGCCGGAGGTGCTCGTGGTCGACGAGCCGATGGTGGGCCTCGATCCGATCGCCATCAAAATGGTCAAGGACCTGTTCCGGAGTCTTGCCGCAGGCGGCACAGCCATCTTTATGTCGACCCACACCCTTCAGGTCGCCCAGGATCTCTGCCACCGGATCGGCGTCATCCACCGGGGGCGGTTGATCGCCACCGGCTCTCCGGAGGATCTCATGCGCCAGGCAAAAACCACTGAAACCGACCTGGAAGCGGTATTCATCCGCCTGATGGAGGAAGACAACCTCGGGGTCGGCGGAGTTCGCCATGGGTGAGATTGCCACCCTGCTCAAGCCCCGTCTCTGGTCGTTCCGGGCGCGGAAAACTGCCGGAAAGCACGACCGCCGTCTGAAACTGGCGGTGCTCGGCGCCGTCGGAGCGGTGTTCTGGGCCGGCTTGTTCATGCTGTCTCTCCGGGTGCTGACCTACTTTAAAAGCGTCGACCAGCTCGGCGAGATGCTCGCCCACAAACTGCTGTCCATGGTCATACTCACCTTTCTTTCCCTGCTGATTTTCAGCAGTATCCTGACCCTTTTGTCCAAGCTCTATCTGAGCCGCGACCTGCCGCTGGTCCACGCGATGCCGGTCCCCAGCCGCAAGATCTTCCTGGCGCGGTGGCTCGAAAGCACTATCGACAGCTCCTGGATGGTCGGGATCTACGCCCTGCCGTTTTTCATCGCGTACGGGACCGTCTTCCGGGCCGGCTCCATTTACTATCTGAACGTTTTCGCAAACCTTGCCACCCTTTCGGTGATCGCCTCCGCTGTCAGCGCATTGCTGGTCATGACCGCCGTCATGATCTTTCCGGCGTCAAGGATCCGAACCATCTTCGTTTTTTTGACCCTGACCTTTTTTCTCGTCCTTTTTTTCGCTTTCCGGCTCCTTCGTCCGGAGCGGCTGGTGGATCCGGAGTTTTTCGAAACCACCCTGGTGTATCTCCAGGCGCTGCGGACGCCGCTTCCCGCCTACCTGCCGAGCACCTGGGCGTTTGACAGCTTCACCGCGCTGATTTCAGGCAGGGTCCTTGCCGGGCTGTATCACAATGGGCTTTCCCTGAGCTGTGCCGGTTTTCTGTGCTGTATGATGGTCCTGTTTGCCGATAGGGTCTACTTCATGGGGGTTTCCAAGACCCAAACCGCCTCCGCCCGCCTCTTTAAGCGGTCCATCGGAGGGGAATTCATTTTTTCCCGCTTTACAGGCCCCCGCGCCGCCATGGCCGCAAAGGAGATCCGCACTTTTTTCCGGGACCAGACCCAGTGGACCCAGCTTTTCTTAATCGCCGCACTCATCGTGATCTACATATACAATTTTCGGGTTCTTCCCCTGGACCGGTCGCCGATTAAAACCGTCTACCTGCAGAATCTGCTGTCGTTTCTCAACATGGGGCTGGCCGCCTTTGTGCTGTCTGCCTTGACCGCCCGCTTTGCCTATCCCGCGGTCAGCATGGAACGGGAGGCTTTCTGGCTCATTCGCACCTCGCCGATCTCGTTGAAAAGTTTTCTGTGGACCAAATTTTTCATCTATTTTCTCCCCCTGCTGCTGCTGACCGAGGTGCTCATCGTGGCCACCAATCTATTGCTGGAGGTCACCCCCTTTATGATGGTGCTGTCAACGGTCAACGTGCTGTTCATGGTCCCGGGAGTGGTCGCCATAGGGGTCGGCCTCGGAGCGGCCTATCCGGATTTTACCTCGGAAAATCCAATGCAGGCGGTGACCGGCTTCGGCGGGCTGATGTTCATGATCGTGGCGGCCATTTTTATCGCGGCCGTTCTTGTTCTGGAATCCGGACCCGTATATACTATTTTCATGGCCGGCCTCCATGGCCGCCCGCTGACCGCGCTTCAGTGGCTCTGGACCGGCGCCTCTTTTTCAGCATCGGCGGCGCTTTGCCTCGCCGCCTTGCTGCTGCCGATGAGATACGGCATCCGGCAGCTGGAAAAACACGGAAATTGACCGTCCCGAAGCCGCTCCGTACATGCGGGCGGATTCATCACGGCAATGGTTTCACCGCCGAGACGCCGAGAACGCAGGGAAAAACCGTGCACACATTCTCTGCAGATCCTCTGGGGCCTCAGCGGGGAGGTTTCTTTGATCTGAAATGCGTCATCGAAATTATCCGATCGGGTACCTGTTCAATATTTTAGCGCCGTATCGAGGGGTGCCCTGAGAAAACTGCCGCAGGCAGGATTCAGACAAGAAAAATGGAGCCTTTATGGGAGACATCAGTGAAGAGGCAATCCTGTTCTTGCAGGAACTATATCGCCGGTGCGGCGAGGATCCAGCGGGCACCTGTTCCATGTTCGAGATCGGCCAGGCCCTCGGCCTGGAGCGGGAAAAAGCCGGCGCCATCGGAGAAGAGCTGATCGGCTCGGGACTGGTGGAGGTGCGGACCCTTTCCGGCGGTGTGGCCATTGCCGAAATCGGGATCGAAAAAGCCCGGCAGTTGAGCGGCCCAATCGCCGGCCGGGACGATCGCCGCATTCAACTGGGAGCCGACGCGGTTCTGGATGAAGCCGGGCGAGATGCGGTGGACCGCGTCGTCAGCAGGCTCAAGTCCGATATCGACGATCTCGGCCTCGGTTTTGACCGTCTGTCGGAGATCATGGCCGATCTGAAAAGCATCGAAGCCCAGCTTTTCTCCCCGCGCCCCAAAACCGCCATTGTGCGCGAGGGATTTCGATCGATGCTTGAGGTGCTCAACGCGGCCGGTGCCGCCCAACAAAGCCGTGCGCTCAAAGACCTGCTGGGTGAATAATACTGCGACCGGAAACAGTCGCTTCGGCAGCGGCCGATTCATGCACCGACGCCTTTCGGATCGATGACCGAAAAAACCAACTACCAGACCATCGCCCGGAACAATCTCCGCCGGTTCTATGAAGACCTGGATGCGGATGCCGCCGTGCGCATGGGGGCCGAAGAAAAAGGCGGCACATTTTTCTTTCGCGCCTTCGGCCGGCGGTGCGTCATTTCACCGGACGCCGTAGCCCTAGACGGACAGGCTGAAACCGGGGTGCGGGGGGTTCTCATCAGCCTGTACGCCCTTCATGCCGACCCCGCTCCTTGCATTGCTGAACCCCTCAAAAGCTTCAAGGAACTTCCCGACAGCATGCCCTATGCGGCGGCCTTTCTCTCACGGACCCAGCAGCCGCTCACTGCCCACGTCGAGACCATCGCCGACCGCCTTCCCCGCATCGTCGATGCCGTCACCGGGAGCCTTGTCTCCAAGCAGGAAGTCGGCGATTTTTCCTTCCTACTCCATCCCCTTCCCAAAATCGCGATCTGCTACCAGTGTTACAAAGCGGACGAGGATTTTCCCGCCTCGGTGGCGTGCCTGTATTCAGCCAATGCGGCCGTTCATCTTCCCACCGACGCCCTGGCGGACGTCGGGGAATACACCACCCGGGAGATTCTGCATCTCATCGGAGTCTAAAGACTTTTGATGTGCAACGCCTGTAAGGAAGTTTTACCCGGTTTAACCAGCGGTCTTGGATCTTGCCGTGCAGGGAATATCGAACAGCTCGAGCCGATTGCCCGAGGAGAGAATCGCGCAGCTCGTAATCGCACCCGCGGTTCGGTCCGCCGGGGTCGACGAGGTCGGGGAGCAGGGACTCGACTCCACCGGCCGGCCGTAGCCGGGGCACCTCACTGCCGTCTTGGGCAATCGGGATCGAGAATGGCCAAAAAGGGGATAGACGGTGTTGCAATCCGGGCATCCAATCTTCATGGGCGGCTTCCTTTCGATGGGATAAACAATAATATCACTGGTAACAAGCAAAAGAAATGCCATTCCAAACCCCGGCAAAGGGGATTTGCGCCATGCAGTTTGAGATCCCGTTAAAAAAACAATATATTCCCGACACATCTCCCCGATCGCCTACCGCCCGCCAAACCTGCCTTCTCCGGTTCAGTGGCTGTCCATGCTGTACGCCTGCAAAAAAACAAACCGGATCCTGCAAAAATTGGGGGGCGGCCACCCCATGCACAGCGTCAGATGTTGCAAACGGCCCGGGTCGCTGTCACCAGCATCCAGCCACCGACGAGCACGAAAAACAGCCCGGCGCCCAGCCGGATATAGGCAGGAGGAAACAGCCGGGTAAGCGCACCGCCGAAGGTCACCGCCAGGGCTGAGCTGAGCACCAGCGCCGCAGCCGATCCGATGAAAACAGCCCACTTGGAAGATTCGCAGTCGGCAGAAAGGCAGACCGTCGCCAACTGGGTCTTGTCTCCCAGCTCAGCGAGAAACACCATCCCGAAGGTGATCAGCAAAATTTTGATGTCCATAAACGGGTTCTCCGGGTT
>CAYPFH010000140.1:0-9720 GCA_964409825.1 uncultured Desulfobacterales bacterium
CATTACCGGCAACACGGACTAGACTGCGCGCGTCCCTCCACCGGGAGGGGCTTCGGGAAAAGTTTCATCATTGATCAAACTGACCGGTTGAGACCAAAAGATTCGTATAAATCTCCCGCCGGAGAATCTTGAATCTGGAATTTTGAATTCCTGCCGCGGTCAGCGGCAGGGCTCTTATAAAATCACGGCAGCGGTTTTATTATGGTCTGTTTCCGTTGACGAGTCAATGCGCTGCGGTGCAGCAATGGGACGGCAAGGCAAAGGTTTCGACTCTCAGCCGCAACGATACGACACTTTACCGAATGATCCAGATAGGCTATAATTTCTTCATTATGTAATAAAAGGTCTAAGGAGGCCGAGGTGGCCGTCGATTTTCAGAAAAAAATCGTCATCCCGGAGCACGTGCTATTCCGGGAGTTGGAAGCAGAGTCGGTGCTGCTCAATATCGAGACAGAAACCTACTTCGGGCTCGATGATGTAGGTACCCGGATGTGGAATGTGCTTGCAGATGCCGATTCGATTCAAACCGCCTACGAAACCCTGCTTGAAGAATACGATGTAGAGGCCGAGACGCTGAAAAAAGACCTGGCCGCGATCATCGGCCGTCTCCAGGAAAAGGGGTTGATTCAGATTGCTGATCGATAACCATGAAAGCCGCGTAACCGGCTTGCACGTTTATCAGATCGCCTCGATGCTGGTGTTGATGTTTTCCATGAACACCGCGCTGAAACTTTTCGGCTTCAGACGTGTATATCGTTTTCTGGACCGGGCTGCCTGTCGGCTCGAAGATCAAGAGGACCGGAACCGGCAGCTGATCGCGGCCAAAAAGACGGCGGCGCTGCTCCACCAGGTCAACCGGGATTATTCCCTTTTCGGCAACCCGTGTCTTGCAGAGTCTCTTGCGTTGTGGTGGCTCTTGATCCGGCGGGGGATCGAGGCCCGTTTTCGAATCGGCGTAAGGACACTGACCGGCATTTTCGAATCCCATGCATGGGTGGAGTTTGACGGGCACGTGTTGAACGATGTCGAGCATGCGGAAAAAATATTCACCGTTTTCGATCTTCGCACCCTGAGCAAAAGTTGAGGCCGTGATGAGCGGCATTGCCGGTATCGTCAACAAAGATGAGAACTCCGCAGATCCCCGCCTGCTCCGGCAGTGGCTCGACTTTTTACACTTCCGGGGGCCTGACGGCGGACAAGTTTGGACCCAAGGCCCGATCGGGCTGGTAAATACCCGGCTCGACACCGCAGGCTCTGCTTTGCCGGTTCATCAGCCGTGCAGCCTGGACGGCAAGGTCTGGATTTCGGCAGACGCCCGGATCGACGGCCAAAAAGAATTGAAATCCAAGCTGCAAAAAGAATCTGCCGGCGCCCTGACACAGGCAACCGACGCCGAACTGATCCTTTATGCCTATCGGAAATGGGGCCGCTGCTGCCTGGACCATCTGATCGGTGATTTTTCCTTTGCCATCTGGGACGAAGGAAAAGAGCTGTTATTCTGCGCCAGGGACCATTTCGGTGTAAAACCTTTTTTCTATGCCGACACCTCCCGCTATTTTTTGTTCAGCAACACCCTTGCCTGTTTGCGTCTTCACCCGGAAGTGGGCAACAATCTCGATGACAGGGCAATCGCCGATTTTCTGCTTTACGGCATGCTGGTTCATCTGGATCGCAGTGCATTTGCTGACATCAGCCGCCTGCCGCCGGCGCACTGCCTGACGTGGTCGGCGGAAAAAGGCCTCGACGTTCGACGCTACTGGAAACTACCGCTTCGGGATCTTCTTACATACAAACACCGGCAAGACTATATCGACCATTTTAACGAATTGATGCAGCGGTCCGTCGATGACCGGCTGAGCCCCCCCCGCGTGATCGTATCCATGAGCGGCGGTTTAGACTCCACTTCGGTGGCGGCTTTTGCCTGCGGCTCCGCAGCTTTGCAAAGCGGTTTAATAGAGGTGCATGCGGGCACCGGATATTATCAAAGACTTATACCGGACGACGAACACAAATATGCTATACTCGTCGCAAAAAAGCTCGGCATGCCGTTTCACGGCGTGCCGATGGACGAGATCGTCCATGACCCGTATAACGGAAAATGGAGCAGGACGCCGGAGCCGACAGGCCAAATGGCGTCTTTTGGCGCCTATCGACGCACTTTACACCTTGCAGAAAAATTCAGGGTCGTTCTGACCGGACAGGGCGGCGATCCGGTATTTTACCCGGCCCCCTCTTCATTTCCTTTTTTTCTGCGGAAATTACTTTGGGGGGGATTGGGGCCGCGCATCCTTCGATACAAGTTGACAACAGGCTGTTTCCCCCGGCTGGATATCCGGAAATGCTTCAAACGTTATATCGGCAGGGAAGAACCGCTCGCCGGGTTGAGGATTCCACCATGGCTGAACCGAAAATTTTTTTCCCAAATGGGAGGCGATCCCCGCTGGATGGAGCGGCGAAAAGCCGATCGACGCATCGAGTCTTTGCGGGCAGGGGCCTATTTGCAGTTGAAAGACCCCATGTGGACGAACATCTTTGAAAATGGGGATAGCGGTGCTACTTTAAAACCGGTTGAAGAACGCCATCCCTATTTTGATCTTCGCGTCATCGATTTTATTCTGGCACTGCCACCGGTCCCATGGTGTGTGGACAAGCATCTGATTCGGCAAGCCATGAAAAACCGCCTTCCCCAAACCGTTTTGGAAAGACCGAAGACGCCTCTTTGCGGTTTTCCCGATTATGAACGGTTTCGGGAAAATAGCACCCGGCTTATGAACAATTGCGACCTCAACGGTTATCTGAACCGATATATCGATGTCCCACGATACCGATCCATGATGGCAGCCCCGGAAAAGCTGCGCCCCATAGAATTCCACCTGGCCGCACGGCCGCTTTTTTTGGCGCAATGGCTGGAGAATATAATTTTCAACGATACCGACCGGGAGGCCCCTGATGAGCGAAAAAAAGGATTTGAACGAAAAAAGGAAGGCTCCGTATCATGCCCCGCATCTTGAAACCTATGGCGATATCTCGGAGTTGACGAAAACCGCCTCGGGTTCCGGTGCAGTAGATGGAACCAACCGCTGGGGTGCAAACACTCAATCTCTCTGAGAAGCTTTAACGGCATGGGCGTTTGTATAAAAGGGGGATTGACCGGGCATACGGATCGGGAAATCCGAGAGCGTCAGGGGTTTTCTGGGTCCGGTTTTTCAAGGCGGCAACCAGACGTGAATCAAGGCGATTCCCAACTGAGTGACATCTCCGGTGCAGCGATTTTTTTTTACACCGCGTTCGGACTTCGTATTCGATCTTCTGCAAGGATATCGAGATTACCGGTTGCCGTCGAGGCAAGATGCGGCTCTGCATCGGAGGTCGTGCTCGAATTCACCTCCGTCTGGACGGGGCGCCGCCCGAACTCCGGAGAAGCCCTTTTGCATTCCTTTCCAAACCCGGCCGATCCTCTCTCTCCGCTGTTAGAAATATGGAAACGACACTCGAAAAACGATTACCGCCTGTTGTTCGATTCAAGGGTCGAGTTCACTTTGCGGCAATCCGGTCGGCACATCACTGTCGGACGAAAAGCCGCAGCAACGATGGACGATGTCGTCGCCTATCTGCTCGGCCCCGTGATGGGAGCTGTGCTGCGGCTGCAGGGATTCGTCTGTCTTCACGCGAGCGCCGTGGTCATCGACGGCCGGGCCATCGCCCTGATGGCCCCACCGGGCCACGGCAAATCGACGCTTGCGGCAGCCTTCGCCAAAATGGGACATCCCGTCCTGACCGACGACATTCTCGCTATCAGAAAGGGAAAAAAGCGGATCGAAGTGCAGCCCGCCTATCCCCAAATCCGGCTGCGTCCGGAGGCAGTAAAATCCCTCTTCGGCCGATGCGACGCCTTGCCGCGCCTTTCGCCGAAAAATCCGAAACTGGAAAAACACATCCTTGATTTGGCCGCCTCTGATTTGCGTTTTGCCGACAAGCCGGCCGAGTTGAGCGCCATCTATACAGGACGCGAAAACAAGCACGCCGCCTCGACCCATATCAAGAGCCTCAGGGGCATCCCTCGATTTTTGACAATCTGCGGAAACACGTACTTGACGCCCGTGATGGATGAACAAACGCACCGGATCCATTTCGAGGTGTTGGATCGGATCACAGAAACGGTTCCGGTTCGATCCATCGAGACCCCCAACCGGAATGCAATGACGCCTTTTGAACTATGCGATCATATCCTTGACGATCTGAGTAGAACGTAGGCCGTTCCATATCGACAACAAGCTCCGGAGAAAACGTCCATGCCCCATTCGATGGCTGGCGCCGTAGCCCTGATGAGGCCGCATCTTTCATCTTCGCTGATTTCACCTGCCGCGTTTGCGCAGATAGAGTCATTTTCTGCCATGCTGCCTCCGATCTATTGGGGGGGCTTTGAATGTCACTTAGACGGAGCACCGGATCGGGTTGACTTTCACCAGGGCTACAACGGCGCAGAAGAGCTGCAAAAATTCCTGGCTGCCTGCGCAAGAAATCCCGCTTCGAAAAACCGAAACGCCTTTACAAATTTGTCGGGTTTCAATCAGCAATGGGCTCGGGAAGGCTCCGTGATCAAACAGCAGGTGGACAAGGTAAGCCTGGAATTCGATTTGGCCAAAGAAAAGGACCGGCTTTGCTTTCCTTCGGTTTTCCTTTTTTTAAAGCCGTTTATCTCGTTGGAGAGGATCGATCATCGTTTTAAAGACCTTGTCGATGGCTTTTTTTTTCATCTGACCGGGGAAAAAACGACAAAGAATCTATGGTCAAACGTCCGATATCTGGCAACGATTTCAGGAGGTGCAACTGTAGAGAACCTGGGCGCCATGACTGCCAGAGAAACAGGCGGGCTGCGGCTGGTGATCGTCGACCTGCCCCTTAACCGAGCTGTTGTCATTGCCCGGCATATCGCACCAAGAAAAACGGTGGATCATATCAAGCGTCTATTGACTCCGATCGCAGATCGGGCAGAGACATTCGTTCTCGACGTGGATGTCCTGAACGAGTCGATTTCCCCGCGCATCGGCATTGAATGCTATCCGAAAAAATCTGCCGATGCATCCGTTTCCTGGGAGCCTTTTATCGCCCGCTTTTCCGACCTGGGGCTCTGCAGCAGGGATCAGGCCGACGGCCTTGTTCGCTGGCAGGGAGTGACTACTCCTGCAAGCTGCGACGGACCGTGGCCGGATGCACTGGTTTTGGCGTCTTTGCTTGAAAAAGCGCATCGATTTACAAGCTTTTCCCGGTACCTGAATCACGTCAAAATCGATTTTTCACCTTCCAGGCAGCCGAGGATGAAAGCCTATCTGGGCTTCGTTCATCATTGGATCGATTTGAAAAGACGATCGCTGCGAGGACCGGAGGCGGAGCAGAACGGGGAAAGCTCATGAAAGTCGATGCCGCCATAATCGGCGCCGGGCCTGCCGGAGGAATGGCTGCATATACGCTGGCCGATTCCGGACTAAAAATCGTTCTGCTGGAAAAATCGGCGCTGCCGCGGGAAAAACCTTGCGGCGGCGGCATTCCGGAACCTGCGGCGAGGCTGCTGGACTTTGGTTTGGATCGCGTCGTCGAAGGCAAGGTGTCCCATATCCGCAGCCTGTACGATTTCAAAATGGAGAAAACATACCGGACACAGCCGCTGCTGATGGTGGACCGAAGGCGATTCGACTACGAACTGGTTTGCCGGGCACTGGAAAAAGCAAGGGGCGATCTCGTCGTACGGGATCGATTCCCGGTTGAGTCCGTCGCGGAAACCGACGACTCGGTTCAATTGACGGGCCCCAACGGAGAAAAAATTTCAGCTGAAATGGTCATCGCGGCCGACGGGGCAACGGGAAAAGCAGCAAGACAGGTCGGTCTGCCTCATCGACCGGCCGAGGTTCTGGCCCTGGCTGCCGATCTGGAAGTTCCTTGGAATTTTTTCGATGAGATCAAAGCCACCGCCACCTTCAATCTTTTCTGCCTCCCCCGCGGCTATGGCTGGATTTTCCCCAAAAACGGGTATTTGAACTGCGGGGTCGGCGCCTTTGGAATCAAAAAGGATTTAAACGGCGCTTTTACCGATTTCATTCAAAACAGTTTTCCACAGGGCGGAATCAAGGTGGGCAAAAAAAGGATCCATCCGGTCCCGATCTTTACCGGCCGCCGTCCGATTGCCACCCGCCGTGTCTGTCTTGCCGGGGATGCAGCCTGCCTCGTAGATCCGGTCATGGGCGAAGGTATTCGCTATGCGCTGGAAAGCGGCGCCAAAGCCGCAGAATGCGTATCGGCCGCCCTTTGCCGAAATGAAACACACGATTCAGGGATGCCGGCAAATGGGCAGTCTAAAGAGGGGCTGCTGTCCTACGGCGCGATGATCAACCGGGGAATCGGAAAAGAGCTCGATCTTCTATACAAATTTGTACTGCCGATTTTTTTGAGGCATCCCGGCTTTTTTTACCGGAAGTTTTTCTATGAGGGCTTCAGCTATTGGGATATCTGCCGGGGGCTTGCTCAAAAAATGGAGAGGATGTCGTAGCGCATAATTCCCAGGGCAAATTTCCTGTTCCGGAAAAGGAGCCGAAGATAAAATACTTTCTTTACGCTGAAACACCGCCGCTGGATGAGGCATTCTTTTTTTCTATTTTTGACGTAAAATGACGCCAACGCATCTCCCAATCGATGGGAAACGCCCGGGCCAGCTCTTTTGCGGTAAAATAATAACCAAAACGGGCCCCGAGCGCGGTGATATCGTCCAACTCTTTTGGGTCTCCGAGCCCCGCTATTTCCTTATGCAGAATCGGATCGTCGTAAACCCTCTGGATAAATGCCATCGCATGCTTTAAAGACATCGATCGTTGCCCCCTTTATGGGACCCATTAGAGCGCTTGTCAGAATAATGTCCCGATTGCAGCGACCCTTTGGGCAGCGGCCGGATCATCGATTATATCTAAAATTGCTTGAATGCCGATGTTGACCATTTATTATAAAGTCCTTGCTCTTTGCGCAAGAGCCGACGCCGATGGTACGGCGACGGAAAAACTCGCTGCGGTCATCGGGAAAGTCCCGGACCTGCGGCGGTTGATCCAAATCTCTTTGCAGGAAGAAACGGCGGGCATTCTCTATAAAAGCCTTTCAAAAACCGAACGGATCGGGCTGCTGGACGCTGATCAAAAAAATATTATCCATGAGTGGTACCTTCAAACCGCGCGGGAAAACCTGCATCACATTGATTCTCTGAAACGGATTCTATCGGCGTTTAAGGAATGTCGCATCCCTGCTGCCATGATCAAGGGAATGCCGCTGCTGATGGAAGTATACCAGGACATCGGTTTGAGGAAAATGGAGGATATCGATTTATGGATTCCTGAAACCCATCTCCTATCGGCGTGCAACTGCCTGAAAGAAATCGCCTACCACCAGAATCCGGTTTATCCCCTCAAATTTCAAAAACCAGGCGTTACCATCGATCTTCACACCCATTTTTTGGGTGCGGATCGGATCCGCACCCGAAGGTACCTGTTTGACGAAAACCCCGAAGATACGTTCCGAAGCGCCCGCATCAGTTATTTAAACCATGCACCGGTCCGCTGTCTTCAAGACTGCGACCAGGTGCTTTATTTGTGGCTTCATGCGGCAAAACACAACCTCGGCAAACTGATTTGGCTGGTGGATATCTTCTACATCGTCCGAAAATGGAATGACGAGCAGTGGGGCCATCTGGCTGCCCGCGCAGAAGAGCTGAAACAAACAACGACACTGGTCCGTTTGCTTTTTTTTCTCGAACAGCTTTTTGAGGTTCGCCCCTGCATCGATGAAAAAATCTTTCCGATGGCAGGTCGCCCCTCCATATCTGTGCGCTACCTGTTTCGCAGCAGAATAAAAAACGGCGCCCTGCCATTCTGGGCGCCGTTGATTCTCTTTTCTCCAGGCGAAGATTTTTCAAAATATTTGCGCTACCGAATGGAAACCTTCTTCCCGAGACCTGAAATTTTACGCCAAATTTTCACCTGGTATCGATGGCGGCTCAATTGGCCCTTGTACGGCCTTAGATGCCTTCAAATCGCCTTCATCGTTCTGGAGAAAACAACTGTCGCACTCTTTCGGAAAAAATGAAGAAAAAACTTTAGACAAAGCCTTTCTGAAATTGTCTTCTCCTCCGGACAGCAGCAGCGGCTTCCGCTCCGTCGATGCTCTTCTCGTACGCCTTTTCTCCGGCGCTTTCGAGGGCCGGCAATACCGTGATGAGCCCGGCTATAAACCAGAACGGCTCCATGATCCGGACGATGATAAAGGTGTTGGCGCCGATCGCGTGAAACAGCATGCCGATATAGGCAGCCAGAAAGCCTTTCAACAGCCCCTTGTGAAGCGGATCTTCCACCTGATCCCAGGTGGAGCGAATCCATCGAAAAATGGCAAAAAGCAGGTATCCGAAGGCTGCCAGGCCGAGAATCCCGCTCTCGAGCAAGACCCGGACATATTGGGCGTCCACAAATTTGTAGCCGGTCACTCCGTACCCGACCAAGGGCTTTTGGGTCCAGTCCTTCAAACTCTCCCGCCAGCTGACGATCCGGGCCGACAGGGAGGTGTCGAGGCGAACGTCCCCGACCTGGAGCTGCTGTTCATGAAACGGCTGTGAAAAGGTGAAAAGGATCCTCTCCTTGACCGCCGAAGGAAGAAACAGGGGGCTGACGATCAGGGCGATCACCATCAGGGGAAGAACGAACCTTCGTCTTTCCGATAGGATGCCGAACAGAAAAAAGGCCGGCAGCGCGGCAAGATAAGAAGACCGCGATCGGGTGTAAAGCAGCGGCGGTATAACGGCGATGAGCAGCAAAATGAGCATCCACCGCGTTTTTCGGTCTTTCACGGAAGAAAGCACGCCTACCGCCACGCATGCGATCAGCACCAGGTAACCGCCGAAAGTGTTCGGCTCTCCGGTTTGCCCCTCGAAGGGCGCGCTCACCCGCCCGCCTCCCGGAATTTGGGCCATCCCGATAATGGAAACGATAAAACAGGTCAGAAACAGACACCAGAGAATCCGCCTTAGCTGCTGTTCTGTTACCACATGATTGGCTACCATGAAAAAGACGATGAAGTACTCGAAATATTTCAGCACGAAGAAAAATCCGGACTTGGGCTCGACCCGGCCGGCCATCACGCCGATGCCGGTTGCCACCAGGCAGGCGACCATGTAATAAAAAATCGGCCGGTTCAGGGGTGTTTTCAGAAACAGCCCCAGATCCTTATGGACTGCCGTTTTGGCAAACCATGAAAAGCCGATGATCGCCAAGAGAAAGTCGTCCAGCCGAAGGGTCACCCCTCGTCCCAAGGTGGCGCCGCCGGTTGCTCCCACCCCGATCTCCGGCGAAAGAAGCATGGAGAAAATCAGAATGTAGAGCCCCGCCTCGGTGTTGAGAAAGGTCAAGGCGAAAACGACGACCACTATCAGCGAACCGAGAAGCAAAAAAGGCGGGTACTCGGCTGCCGTAAACCCGATCATCACCACCACGATCAGAAAGAAGAGGATAAACACGATGAGGCGGAAAAAAGGCATGGGAGATTGGGTTCAGGGGTTCTGAGTTCTGGGTTCTGGGTTCTGGGTTCTGGATTCTGGGTTCTGGGTTCTGGGTTCTGGGTTCTGGGTTCTGGGTTCTGGGTTCTGGATTCTGGGTTCTGGATTCTGGATTCTGGGTTCTGGGTTCTGGATTCTGG
>CAYPFH010000141.1:0-9657 GCA_964409825.1 uncultured Desulfobacterales bacterium
TTGGAACTACTCAATTTCTCCATCAAGAATGTGAAATTATTTTTGCGTCAGCCCTAAGCCGGCATTCGTGCATCACCGGCAACACGGACGCGACTGAGCGCGTCCCTCCACCGGCAGAGGCTTCGGAGGGAAGTTTCGGTATTGATCAAACTGACCGACTCGCGGTCAACGGAGGGGCTCGTATGAAACTTCATGTTCCCGGTCCGTCATGCCGGACCCTGGATCGAGTCCAGGGCAGGCTTTGATGCGGGGCTTCGCTTCGCCCGGGATGACGGACGGAGAAGTTTCAGTATCGATCCAACCGGCGCCGATAAGGGCGGACAGGCCCCGCCCCGTAAGGGGATCGGAGCCTGCCTCGGTTCTTCGGTCCGGCGCGCCGGTGCCTTCAGACAAAACCTACGGGTGGACTATTTTTTATCCTCCACCGGCATGGAGGTGATGGTCCCGTCCCAGGTATCCACGCATCCGGTGTCTTCTATGTCTTCCGGGAACCAGGTGGCGGTCACGTTTTTCTGCTCGGTGAAAAAGCGGATCCCGTCCATTCCCATGACGTGAAGGTCCCCGAAAAAGGAATCCTTGTGCCCGGTGAACCCGAAGATCCCCAGCGGCACCGGGATGCCGACGTTGATTCCCACCATGCCGGCGTGGGTCAGCTTGGAAAACTGCCGCGCATAGTAGCCGTTCTGGGTGTAGATCACGGAGCCGTTGGCAAACCGGCTGGCGTTCATGATCTTGATCCCCTCCTCGAAGCTGTCGACGCGCTTGATGCAAAGAACGGGGCCGAAGATCTCTTCGCGGCCGACCGACATGTCTTCGGTGACGTGGTCGAAAATCGACGGGGCCAGGTAAAAGCCGTTCTCGTTGCCGGGGACCGTGGGATTGCGGCCGTCCACGATCAGTTCGGCGCCTTCTTCGATTCCCTTTTCGATCCAGTCGGTCACGAACTTGAGATGCCCCGCGTTCATGATGGGGCCCATGCCGGTTTCCGGATCGTAGGCCGGGCCGAGCTTCATTTCGGCCACGAACCGTTTCAGGCAGGCGACCAGCTTGTCGGCAACGGCGTTTTCCACCACGATCACCGGGCAGGCCATGCACCGGGCCCCGGCACAGCCGCAATAGGCGTTGATGATTCCCCGGGCCGTGCGCTCCACCTTGCAGTCGCGAAGCACCAGGGCATGGTTCTTGGCTTCGGTCAGGGCCTGGACGCGCTTTCCGTTTGCGGCGGCCGTGGCGTAAATGTGCCGGCCGACCTTGGTGGAGCCGACAAAGGAGACGCCCTTGATGTCCGGATGCTTCAGGAGGATCTCCGCTTCGTTGCGGCTGGTGGTCACCAGGTTGATGACGCCTTCGGGCAGACCGGCCTCGTGCCAGAGTTCGAGCAGCCGCATGGAAGACTGCGGCACGAAGCTGGCGGCCTTCAGCACGATGGTGTTTCCCGTGGCGATGCACAGGGGGGTCATCCATCCATGGGGGATCATGGCCGGAAAATTCCAGGGAGCGATTCCGGCAAAGACGCCCAGCGGCTCGTTGTACATCACGGTATCGTAGTCGACGCTGACGTTCATGCCCGAGACGCCCTTCATCAGGTGCGGAATCCCGCAGGCAAACTCCACCACCTCGTTGACCTTGAGCACGTCCCCCATCGACTCGCGCCAGTTCTTGCCCTCTTCCTTGCACAGCAGGTAGGTGAGTTCTTCGAGGTGCTTGTCGACCAGGGCCTTCATCCGGTACAGGACCTGGACGCGCTTGGCGGCCGGCGTGTCGGCCCATGCCGGAAAGGCGGCCGCCGCCGCGGCAATGGCCTCTTCTACCTCCTCTTCGGTGCAGCACGGGGCCTGGGCGACGATTTCGCCGGTGGACGGATTATAACAGTCCATGTACTTTTCGGTTTTGGACTCTTTCCATTTTCCACCGGCAGAGTATTTCAATTTGATCGGCGCACCGTTATCGGCATCCGAGCCGGCCTCCACAAAGTATCTTTCCTTTTTCGTATCCAGCATTTGTTCGACTCCTTTCTTTGATTTGTGACCCTATTTTCATCTCTCTTGTGTGTACGGCAACGTGGCTGCCCTGTTTTGGGCGCGTACTTTGAGCTTTTCGGAGGGAACCGGCGGCAGCCCGAAGGCAAACTGCCGAACAAGGCCGGCGGCAATCCGGTAGGTAGCGTCCAGACCGGCCTCCAGGGGCTGCCCGGCCCTTCTCGGATCGATCTCGGTCAGATCCATCCCGACCAGTTGCAGTCCGCTTCCACCGGCTTTCCAGACGGTGGAAGAAAGGCGAAAAAGCTGAGACTCGGAAAGCCCCTGCCAGTTGCGGAAGCGGACCCCATCCAGCGCGTTCCTGGAACCGATATCCATGTCTATGGAAAGATAGACATAGGGAGTACGAATTTTACTCAGCAGGCTTTTCACCTTGCTCGGCTTCATTTGACAGTCTTTTTTCGTGACGATGGTCGCCCCCGCCTTTTTCAGATCGGTGTATACCGCCACGTAACGGGCAATTCGGGGGTCTTTGATCCGAAACGCCCTTTTTTCCGGGTAGTCGCTGACACCGAGGATATACAGATCCCTCGGTGCGACGGTGCCATCGGCCGCCAGATGATGCAAAAAGGAACTTGCATTGTAGCTGTCGGCCCGGTCGTACAGAAGCGGATCCGATCGATCGTGTACCGAATTCGGGTTGGCCTCGATATCGTAGAAGATGGCTTCGGACAGCGTTGACATGGGAACGGCATCGGTGTGGCTGTCGATCACCACAAGCGAAACCTCTCCCGGCCCGTAGTGACGCGATACGGCTTCGAAAGCCCCGCCGGTCAGAGAATGATCCACGGCAATCAGGCACGGAAAATCGGGCAGGATCCCGGCCTCTACGAAATCCCTGACCCGGTCGGAAAACTGCCGGCAGCCACCCTTGTCGATGAAATCGACAACCCGCTCTGCGGCGAGGCTGGCGCGATCTCCAGGCGGGGGAACCGGCCTCAGCCAGCCGGGGACGTCTATGGAACCCCTCCGGGTCCATGTTTCCGGGGCCAAATCGCGGTCGAGCAGCTCGACGATCGGAAGCAGCGGATCGTCGCGCAGGCCATCATGGCCGGGGTGAGCCAGTTTTTCCTCGATGGCATCGTGCTTTTCATCCGGATCCAGGGGGCACCCGAACAAAACCACTTGTTGATCAGCGGCGCGAATCACGTTGGTATACCGATCCGTTTTCTCGATCCTTTAAAATGGCACACCCGACCCAGATGATTAGTCCATCCCTAAATTGCTCACAGAGTCACCCCTGTGTCAAGGAAATATGCTAACGTTCAAAACATCAGATGTTTTGATGTTTGTTGCCCCGAGATTCCCCATGAATCGTTTTCGTCAATCGGGGCCGTCTCTGATTTCTCCGGTTGCCGGCCCGGAGACTGCCGCTGCGTTTCGCGTCGACGGAGGAATTAAAAGCGTTGCCGCTCATGCCCGGGGCCGCGGCCGCTGCGCCCCGGGCATGAATGAGACAGGGTGATCAGCCCGCACTAAAATAGCTGTCCCTGGCCTTTTTCAGCTGCTGCACGTTGACCAGGGGGGAGTTCGGCGCAACCCCGCAGCCCGGAGTCAAAAAATCGGTGCCGTTTTCCAGGGCCTGCACCGCCTCCTGGTAGCAGTCTTCGGGGCTGCCGGAGAAGATCGTGGTGGCCGTAGCCACGTTTCCGAACACCCGGACGCCCTTTTCGTGGGCGATGGGCACCGCCGCCTTCAGATCGGCCTTTTCCTCGATGCTGATGCCGGCCACGCCGGTGTCGCACATGTCGGGGATGATCTTGTTCGGGTTGCCGCAAACGTGAAGAACCACCGGTCCTTTGGCCTTCTGTACCACCTCGGAAAGCATCGAGACAACGAACCTCTGAAAGGTTTTCGGGCTCATGAGCGCCGGCCCGGCGGACGGTTCGGCCAGACAGTAGTAATCCGCCCCCTGGTCGAACGCCCAGTTGACCACGTCGATCATGGCCGCCTTGGTGACCTCCAGGACCTGTTCGACCCTGTCCGGTTTCTTCATGGTCCACTTCATGAACGACTCGGTGCCCACCAGGTTGCAGGCCGCCGTCCAGGGGCCTTCGCTTTCGCCGAAAACGACCAGATTGTCGCCGACTTGTTCCTTGAGGATCCGGAACTGCTCTTTGTACGCCGGAAACCGGCCCCTCTCGAAAAAGTCCTTGGGATATTCCAGGCCGTCGAGGCTTTCGGCAAACGGGTGTTCCTTGATGTAATACTGCAGATCGATCTTGGGCTCCCCCAGCCCGCACCCGAGCACCTCGCTTACCGGGGTGATGTCCCACCCCATTGCCTTGACCCATTCGAATCCGGCGATCTCGTGTCCGGCCACGGCCAGCTTGGCCATGAGCTGCGGATCGTGGTCCGCCGCCGGCCGCTCGGCCCCGCACTGCTTCATCATCTCCACCACCCCGTAGGTGGTGGTGGACCCCACGGGGGTCATGTCCACTTCCTTGCCTTCCAGCCGCCCCATGAACCTTTCCTTCAAATTCATCTGACTGTCCTCCTTTGGTCGTGGCATATCTTCTGATTCCAGAACAAATGGCCGCGGCAGCAGCAGAAACCTGGTTCAACCGCGGCCGAGAGCCCGCCGGCCGACTACACGGACAGATGCGCGTGAATGATGTCCGGATTGTCGATCAGTTCTTCCGTGGCAGCGACCCGGGCGATGTTGCCCTTGGTGCCCATCAGGTAGTGGCGATCGGCCACACTGAGCGCCATGCGGTAGTTTTGCTCCACCACAAGCAGCGTGATGCCGGAAGCCACGCAAAAATCCCGCACCACCTCGGTAACCATCTCCACCATCAGCGGCGACAGGCCCTGGGAAGGTTCATCGAGGATAATGATCTTGGGGTTGCTGATGAGGGCCCGGCCGATGGCCAGCATCTGCTGCTCTCCGCCGCTCAAGGTGGCCCCGTCTTGCCGGCTCCGGTCGGCCAGGACCGGAAACTGGTGGTATACCCGCTCCAGGGTCCATGGATTGCTTCCGTTTCCGGGCCTGGCGGCCAGCTTCAGGTTTTCCTCCACGTTCAAACCCGGAAAGATGTGTCTTTCCGCCGGCACATAGGCGACCCCCAGCTTGGCTACCTTGTGGGGCCCCCACCGGGTCGTGTCGGCGCCGTCGATGCGGATCTTTCCTTCCCTCGGCGGGGTGAGGCCCATGATCGATCGGAGGGTGGAAGTTTTGCCCACGCCGTTTCGCCCGAGAATCGACACCGCCTCGTACTCTTCCACATACATCGACAGACCCTGGATGATATGGCTTTCCCCGTAATAGGTGTGTATCTCTTCGACGTCCAGGAGCTTATTCTTCCTTGCCAAGATAGGCCTCCCTGACCAGCTGATTGTTTTTGATCTCTTCGGGTTTTCCTTCGGCGATGATGCTGCCGTAGTGGAGCACGGAGATGACATCGGAGATGCTCATGATCAGGTCCATGTCATGCTCCACGAGTACCACCGAAATCTCCTCGGCCAGGGCCCGGATCAGCTCGGAGATGTGCTGGGTCTCCCTGGGAGACATACCGGCCGTGGGTTCGTCCAGAAACAGGATTTTGGGGCTCCCGGCCAGGGCGATGGCCACCTCGAGAATCCGCTGGTCCCCGTGGGCCAGGTTTTTGGCCGGGAGGCCGGCCAGGTCCTGAAGGCCGAGCCGCTCCAAAATGGCCCAGGTTTCTTCGGCCACCCGTTTGAGGCTCTGTCGGGTGGAGAAGATGCGCAGGGAACCGCCGATCCTCGACTGCTTGGCGATCCGGACGTTTTCGAAAACCGAGAGGTTCTGAAAAATGCTGGTGATCTGAAAGGTCCGGCAGATGCCTAAGTCCACCAGTTTATGGGTCGGCTTGTTGGTGATGTCCTGTCCCCTGAATGCGACCTTCCCGGAACTGGCCGGGATGCGGCCGGTGACCACATTGATGAACGTCGTTTTGCCGGCGCCGTTGGGGCCGATGATCGAGCGCAGCCCCCTTTCACCGAAGCTGACACTGATTTGGTTGGCGGCCAGCACGCCTCCGAAATGGCGGCAAAGATCCTCGGTGCAGAGAAATTCTTCCACGGTTTTTATCAACCCTTCCGCAAGCGTTTCAGGTGGCCGACGAGTCCTACGAACCCCGAAGGCATAAACAGGACCAGGAAGATAACCACGAGCCCGAGGTAAATTTCCCAGTGCTCGGTCATGGTACTGATATAGTCGGTGATGTAGATGAAAATGGCGGCCCCGACCAGCGGCCCCCAGAGCGTACCCATGCCGCCCAGCAGCACCATCATCAGAATGCCGGCGCCGGAAAAAGCGCTCATGGTGGTGGGGCCGATGTACCCCTTGTACAGGATGAACAGGGCGCCGGAGATCCCGGCCAGGGTGCAGGCAAGCGTCCAGCCGTAGAGCTTGTATCGCTTGACGTTGATGCCGACAAAGGCGGCGCGCTCTTCGTTTTCACGAACGGCTTCCAGAACCGCCCCGAAGGGCGAGCGGATGATCCGCCGGGTCAGCAGGTAGCACGAGACCACGACGGTCAACGTCAGCAGATACATGACCGTGGGATTGCCGGTGCTGCCGATGGTCAATCCGAAAAAATGGACCTCCGGACTCGGGACCCCCATCAGCCCGTCGTCGCCGCCGGTCACGCCGTACCACTTCCATACGATGGTGTAGAACATCATCCCGAAGGCCAGGGTGAGCAGGGCAAACGCCAGGCCTCCGGTGCGCACCTGGACCCACCCCACAGGGACGGCCACCAGGGCGGTAAAGATCACACCGGCCAGGCACCCGAGCCAGAGGGACTCCGGCGATACGTGGATCAAAAACAGCCCCACCGCGTAGGCGCCGATCCCCAGATAGGCGTTGTGCATGAAAGACAGCAGGCCCGTGTACCCGAGCAGGACGTCGAGGCTGATGGCCAGCAGACCGAAGACGAGCATCTCGGTGATCAGGCTGATGTAAAAGCGGCTGTCCCATACGAACGGCAGCAGGGCCAGGGCTGCGACGGCCAGGGCAAAGAAAATGGCGGGCACCCGTGAGGTGCTTTTGGCTGCGGCAGGTATTTTGCTTCGATCGGCCATTATTCGAACTTTCCTTCCCCCAAAATCCCGCGCGGCTTGACTGCGAGAATCACGGCCATGAGCATATAGACGATCACCATGGCCAGGTCGGTGATGAAAAACTCAGCCAGGGTCTGCACCACGCCGATGAGCAGCGCGGCGATCACCGCCCCCCGAAGGCTTCCCAGCCCGCCGATGACGACGACCACAAAAGAGCTGATGAGCATCTCGTGGCCCATGATCGGATCGATGGTCGTCAGGGGGCCGGCGACGACGCCGGCGATGCCGGCCAGAAACGAACCCAGTGCGAATGCGCCGATGTAGACGTAATTCATGTTGATGCCCAGGCAGGAGACCATCTCCGGTATGGTGGCGGCGGCCCTCAGGATCGTTCCCGTCCGGGTCCGGCTTAAAAACAGCATCAGTGCAGCCATTACCGCAGCAATCAGCAGCAGCGTGACCAGCCGAAAGACAGGGTAATGGGTTCCGAGGATCGACATCGTCTCGCGCATGAAGGCCGGCAGGGCGATGAACCGGGGCTCGTTTCCCCAGATGTACTTGATCATGCCGTCGAGGAAAAACATGAGCCCGTAGGTCAGGATCAGCGTATAGACGATGGAGCGTTTGCGCATGGGCGCGATGACGGAACGCTCGATGGCCAGGCCCAGGGCTGCAACGACAAAGGGCGCCAGCAGCAGGGCGACAAAATAGTTCAATCCCGCGGCAACCAGGGTGTATCCGGCGTAGGCGCCCACCGCGTAAAGGGAGCCGTGGGCCAGATTCATGACCCGGCTCAGGCCGTAGATGATATTCAGGCCGATGGCCACGATCAGAAAGACACCGCCCAAAACGAGGCTGTTCAAGGTGATGTCCACAGCGGTACTGAATGCTCCACCCATGGCGTTATCTATCGTCCTTTTGGCGTTGGCTCGAAAAATTCAGACAAAAGACCCCATCATTTGCGGCGCCGGCAGCCACGGGCTGCGTTGCCGCCTGACGTGACACCACAGTTTCCCTCATTCGGGCCGGTGTGCCGCCCGCAAGTCCGGCAAAGTCGCCGGGGGCTTTTGCTACTTCCCCAGGGCTGCAGGACCACGGGCGGCAGCCGGCAATGAGGACGGCTCGGCTCATCGTTTCGGGGTCGGGGGGGGCGGGGGCCTTGGCGCCCCCGCCCGGGTGCGATGATCATCCGTCGGATGGATTGTCTTCTTTATTCCGGCGGTCCCAGCTCCTCGGCCTTGAAGGTATGCAGCACCTTCATGTACACCTTGGCCCCGAAGGGGTTGGGGGGAGCGGCCATGGTTTCGGTCAGAACCGCATCGTTGCGCATGCAGTTGTCCGTGGCCGAAATCCGCACCGTTCCGTAGGGGCCGTCGAAGCTGATGCCCCGCAGGGCGTCGGCGATGGCCTTGGAGTCCGTGCTGCCCGCCTTTTCGATGCCATTGAACAGGTTCATGGCGCCGACGTAGCTGTGAACGGCCGCATCGGAGGGGATGGTCTTGAACTTGTTCCAAAAGTCCATTTCCCACTTGTCCGAGACCGGGGTGTTCACGTCCCAGGACCAGTCCGAAGCGCCGAAGATGCCGTAGCAGGCCTCGCCGCCGGCTTCCAGCTCCAGCGGACCGGGTGCGGCCGCCGATACGATCTTGACGCCGGCTCTCTGCAGACCGAAGTCTGCAGCCTGTTTGGCAAAGACCGGGATGACGTTGGTGATAAAGGCGATGTAGATGCCGTCCACACCCGAGGCCTTGATCTTGCTGATGTAAGAAGACCAGTCCTTGGTGGCGATCGGCGCCTTGTCGTAGTTTTCGTTGTAGATCTTGATGCCGTTTTCCTTGGCCAGGGCGATGAAGCGCTCGCCGGCGTCGTGGCCCCAGGCATAGTCGTGGACGATGACGTAGTAGCTCCGCTTCTTGAGGTCGGGCCGGGCCAGAATCCCCTTAACGTTGCCGACGGCGGTCTGATCGTTGGCCAGCTGCCCGGATCGAAACACCAGCGGATGCAGGCCGTAAAACGCGGTGGTCATAACATGGGTGCTCACGAAGGGCACATCGAGTTTGTCGATGTTTTTGGCCAGGGCGAGCCCGACGCCGCTGGAAAAAACGCCGATCAGGGCCTTGCAGTCATCCTTGTAGACGAGTTTTTCGGCCTTGGTCACCGCAATAGGCGGCTTGACCTGGGTGTCTTCCACGATCAGTTCGATGGGCCTTCCCAGGACCGTCCCTTTTTCTTCGGCCGCCATTTCGATTCCCATCTTCATTTCGAGTCCGCCCTGGGCCACGATGCCGGTCAGCGGCACCAGAACCCCGATTTTCACCGGATCCTTGGCGGTCGCCTGTTGAGGTACAAGCAGCATAGCGGCGAGCAACAACAATACCGATACTGTCAAAAACCTCTTCATCTCTGCCTCCTCTCCCACATGTGAGTTGCTTCAAACGGGGGCGCACCGCCAACCCGCAGTGCACTCCCCTCCCCCCCCGCAGCGTTGCAGACCCGCCTTGTCAAAGCAGCGGCCGGGTCCGTGTCAAAACAGAAAAACGTCATCCTTCGATGGCCATGTCCAAGAGTTCGGTCAGGTCGTGAAGCGTCATGC
>CAYPFH010000142.1:0-9571 GCA_964409825.1 uncultured Desulfobacterales bacterium
AAACGGTCGAAGGGACGCTCAAAATGCTGCGCCGGCTCATCGGCGAGGACATCGACCTGGCCTGGCTGCCCAAAGAGGGCCTCTGGCCGGTCCGGATGGACCCGGCGCAGATCGATCAGATCCTGGCCAATCTGTGCGTCAACGCCCGCGACGCCATCGCGGATGTTGGCAGGATCACCATCGAAACCGGCAAAACCGCATTTGACGAGGCATACTGTGCCGAGCATCCCGGTTTTACTCCCGGAGACTTCGTGCTTCTGGCCGTCAGCGACAACGGCTGCGGCATGGACCGGCAGATCCTGAACAATCTGTTCGAGCCCTTTTTCACCACCAAGGAGGTGGACAAGGGCACCGGGCTGGGGCTTGCCACGGTATACGGCATCGTCAAGCAGAACAACGGCTTTATCAACGTGTACAGCGAGCCGGGTCAGGGGACGACCATCAGGATCTATCTGCCCCGGCATGAAGCCGCCGCAGAACCGACGGGCAAAAAAGAAGCGGCTGCTCCCGATGCGCACGGCAGCGAAACCATTTTGCTGGTCGAAGACCAAGCGGCGATCCTGAACATGATCCGGACCATGCTCCAACGGCTGGGATACTCCGTATTGACGGCCGCCGCGCCGGGGGAGGCCGTGGAACTGGCCCGCGGACACACCGGCGGCATTCATCTTCTCTTGACCGATGTGGTCATGCCCGAGATGAACGGCCGGGACTTGGCCGGAAACCTTCTATTGCTGTATCCGGATCTCAAGCGCTTGTTCATGTCCGGCTATACGGCCAACGTGATCGCCCACCACGGCGTCCTGGATGAGGGGGTGCATTTTATTCAAAAGCCGTTTTCCAAACAGGATCTGGCCGTCAAGGTGCGGGAGGTGCTGGACGAAGCCGGAGACTGACCGCAGCGCGAAGCTGGCCTTCTCTCGCTGAAAAACTTCCAGGCAGCAGAAATCCCTTTGCCGCCGAAATCGAACGGCGAATTTTCATGCCGGAGTCCCGCCGTCGGGCGATCCGGAAACACTGCCCTGAGAGGGTGCGGTCTTTCTAAATGCCAGGCAGGCGCTCAGGGCTCCGGTGACGTCGGCGGCCGCCTGTTCGATCAGATCCTGAAATACGGTCGCGTAGCCTCGGGTGCGCATCTGCTGGCGAAGAATTTCCTTTCGGTGACGGGCGCCGGCGGCCACCGTCTTTTCCAGCGCCTGTTCGGTGAGAGTCTCTTCGCCGGGCTCGGGCAGCGTGAAGCTGTCTGCAATCCGCGAAGCGGCGCCGAGCATAAGCTGCAGGTGGCTGCCGGCGCCGGTTCGATCCGGCGGCCGTGAATTTTCATGGTGCCGGACCGCCTCGCTGAGCTCCCGGGAGACCTGAAACATTTCCAGCACGTCGGCGCCGATCTGGGCGTGATTTCGACCCAGAACGGCAAATTCCGCATCGCTGCTCGACGCCCCCTTGTCGCGCACCAGAGCCGAAATCCGGGCTTTTTCCGTCGGGAAGAATACGGCGATGACCATCTTGCCGATATTGTGCAGCATCGCCGCCGTTGCCAGGTCGTCGGATCTTTCATAGCCGACGATTTTCGACAGGGCCCGGGATACCATGACGCAAAACGCCGCATGCCGCTGGTATTTTTCGACGTTGAAACGATCGATATCCGCCCGCCGGATCAGCTGCTCCATCATCAAGGAGACCATCAGGATCTCTTTGATCCGCTGGAATCCCAGAAGGCGGACGGCATGTTCGATGGAGCGGATATTCCGGCCGTAGTACGCGGAGCCGGCGATGTTGAGAAAGGTGACCGCCACCTCGGGCGAGATATTGGCGGCGATCTGTTCGAAATTGCTGTCCGGCCGGCCCAGCAGGTTCAGGATCCGGCTCACCGAAACATCCATCAAGGGCAGCTTTTTGATTTTCTCCGACAAGTCATCCATTTGCGTCATTCCTGTACGGCCCGCTCTACGGGGCTTTGAAAAGAAGCCGGCTTGAGAATTTTTTCAACGGTCGCTGTCATACGGGTGCCAGTCTTCTTTTCTCAACCGGTCCACCTTTAAGATGGCCACTTCGTGGCTCCGGCCTTGAACCACCACTTTCCGGCCCTTTTCCCCCCCGACATCCTCCGAAACCACCCGGATGCGATGCGTCTGGAGAATTCTGCGGGCCGTTTCGAGGTTTTCCCTGCCGATATCTGCGCTGCTGATCCCGGGGTTGAAGGCGCCGCCGAAAATCTGCGCCTCCAGGCCGCGGCCGCCGGCGCCTGCTTCCCTGACCATGCGGATCAGAGCGATCGTGGCGACGTTTCCATAGAGCGAAGTGGTTTTTCCCCGCCTGTTTTCATAGGGAAACCGAAAATGGTTTGTTCCGCCAATGAGCCGCTTTTTATCGTATAAAAACACCGACACGGCCGAGCCAAGGACCACGGATATCGTGGTCGGCTCGGATGGAACAAAAATGAATCCGGGTCTTAGAAAATATTCTGCGGCCGGCGCATTGCCGGTGCTGTCATTCAACGGCGATATCTCCTTAGTGTTTCGGGATAGACAAAATTGATTTGCAAAGAAAAGGGATGCAAGAACAGTGCCTGTATCCGATCGCCGCCGCGGTTCGAATTGCGAATCGGCCGGCAGCAGCGGCAGAGAGGCGGCAGGGACGGCCGCCGGATCGATCCGAAGAGAAGAAAATGGGGTGCGGACGCAAGGAAGGCAAGAGCGCCGATCGATATGGCGCCGCTATTTCTCCGGGGGGTTTTGGGGCCCGCCGTGTAAAAGGGCATTGGCCTGCTGGATGCCCGGCAGCCAGACGTCGTTGAAATGTTCCCAAAAAAAAGTCCGTGCCAGCACAAAGCGGTTGTCCCTGGTGCCGGCGCCGTTCAGTTTCCGGTCCCAGTCGTTCTGGATCGCGCGCAGCTTCTGCCGCAAAGATTCATCGGGCGCATTGTCGATCACGGCATCGCGCATTTTGCGGACTTCCATCTCGAATAAAAACCGGTTTTCCCGGAAGAGCTTCGACAGGCGTTCGTGCCGCTCCAGGGCGGCTTTTTCTCTTTCCGGTTTTTCTTCGACCCACCGGGCAGTGTCCATGGGTCCTCCTTTTCCGGAGTGGATAAAGTATTAGACATCTACAACGATCGGCAATCGTCTGTCAATGCAGCCGGCACAGCCGCGTCAATTCTTTGACGCCCTCGAAGGAAATACGGCGTCTTTTGAGGCGGCCGCCGCCGAACCATTGGCATCCGCGGCCGGGTGCCGCGCTGATTCCATATTTGGCACGCTGCGTGCATCTACCGGGTCAAATCGCACGCTAAAAGCAGCGGCCGGAATGGTCCGCGCAAATCCGGGGCAAAGACCGAAACAGCATCGGAGCGGTGTATGAACACGATGGTTGCAGTGATCGGTGACAATCAGGACGACGCCGCCGCCGTCCGGGAAATGCTTTGTTCGGCCGGTCATGAGGTTGTTTTGGCCCAACGGCCGGAGGCGGTCGAGGAGCAGATTGCATTGGATTGCTTCTCCGCCGTCGTCGCCGACTGCGGCGCACTGGGAAAGGATCCGCGTCAATGGGTGTCCCGGCTTCGCGCCGACGGACTGCAGGCGGCGTGCATCCTTTACGGCGACGGCATCGACGGCGAGCAGGTGTCCGAATGGCTCAGAGCCGGTGTCTATGACTTCATTCCCAGGGCGCAGCTCCGGCAGCGGATATGCGCTGCTGTGGCCGGCGGGCTTGAAAACAGAAGTGCATTTGTGGAGATCACCGCCGCCATGGACCGGTTGACGCACTATAACGAGATGCTGCAGCGGGAAAAGGCCGCCTTGAAACGGCGGAATCTCGAGCTTGATTTTATCAACCGGCTGACCGAAGCCATCGCCTACGAGCTGGATTGGGATTCGGTGCTGCCCAAAATGCTGAGCGCCGGTCTGCTGAACGTGCTCGCCCCCAAGGTGATGGGCATCCTGTTTCACAACGGCCGCCGCTGGCAGACGGCCCTGTACCTGGCCGACATGCAGGTCAACAAGCCGGTCATCGAACGGTTGAAAGAGGACGTCGTCCGAAAATTCAACTCGCTGGCCGAAGCACCCATCGCCGCAGATGAGGTCGCCCACCAGATCTATTCTTCCAATGTGGTGCTGTCATCGGTTGAATCCCTCTCTACTGACGAGGCGTTCTGGCAGCCGCTGGCGGTTGGCGAAAGGCATCTGGGTTTGTTGTTCGTAATGAACCGGGAAGAACAGCCGGCTGCGCCCGAGATGCAGGAGCTGCTGGCTACGGTCGGCAACATCCTGGCCATGTCCCTTGAAAATGTATCCAAATACGACCGGCTCAAACAGCAGGCGGTCACAGATCCACTGACCGGAATTTTCAACAGGCAGGCGTTCCGGGAGTATCTGAAAAGAGAATATTGCCGGTGCAGGCGAAGCGGGGGCGTCATGTCGCTGATTATCATCGACGTAGACAACTTCAAGACCGTCAACGATTCCCTGGGCCACCTTGCCGGGGACTACGTTCTTGAAGAACTGGCCGGGTGCATGGAAAAAGTGCTGCGCCAAAGCGATATGCTGGCCCGATTCGGCGGAGACGAATTTGCGCTCATCCTGCCAGACACCGCTGCAGAGATGGCCCAATACTGCATCGGGCGCCTCCAGATCGCCGTCGACTCCCATCGGTTCGCATGGCACGGGCAGCGGCTGGAGGTGGGCTTGAGCTGTGGACTTGCCGCTTCTTCGGAGATCGAGCCGAGCGAAGATGAAGAGGCCCTGATCGGTCTGGCAGACCGGCGGCTTTACCGCCACAAGGGCCGATCCGGGCGATGCTCATATCGGAAGGCAGAAGGTCGATAGCCGCGATCGGGCCTTTGTCCCAATCTTTTTATCAATGGGTTATCAATGGGCGGAGGCCAAATGGATGACCGACCCCATCAGTTTAAAAACGATATCGCTCACCGTTTTTTGATTGATTCCAAGAAAGTCCAGGGTACCGTATTCGGTTTCGTAGCGGATATCGTCGGGGCCGATGCCGATTCCGCTCAATGAGGCGATATAGTCAGACAGGTGGAGCATATACGCCAGCCGGTCCCGCCCGGAGCGCGACGGGCGGTGATGGCAGCGGATCGCATTGGCGATGGCATCGGGGATCTTCCAGCGCCGGCACATCTCGAACGCGATGTCGGCATGGTCGAAGCCCAGCACGGCCTGTTCGGCGTCGATGACGGTGTAGTCCTCTTCTTCGACCAGCCGGTCGAAAGCCTTTTTCCGTTCGAGAATCGGACCGTTGAGAACGATTTTACCGACGTCGTGCAGCAGCCCGGCGATGAAGCATTCGTTGACCGGGTCCGACGGGTTCCGGCCGGCGATCGACTTGGAGGCAAAAGCCACCGCCATGGAGTGAAGCCACAGATCTCCGGATGCCATGCTGTATCCGCCCAACTTGCTTTCCAGCAGTTTGGAGACGCTCGCCATGGCGACGATCTCTCCGACGATTTTCTGGCCCAGAAGCGCTGTCGCCCGTTCCACGGAGCCCACCTTGCCGGACAGGCCGTAAAACGTGCTGTTGGCGATTTTCAGGATCTTCATGACCAGGGCGGGGTCGGTTTCAATCACCCGGGAAAGCGATTTGAGATCCGAAGCACCGTCGGCAATGACCTCCTGGGCCTTGAACACCGCCTGGGGCATCGGCGGCAGTTCTTTCAGGGATCGCAGGATCTGCTCCTTCAATTGTTCGCCGCGGCCGGTCGGCGCCGAAGGCGGAGGCTGCGGTGCGGCCGGCGCCCGGTCCGGCCCCGGTTCGGGCGTCAAGGCCCGCCCGCCGCCTGAAACCCGCTGCAAGTCGGCGGCCATGGGCCGGCCGCAGTTCGGGCATCGGATCCCGGCGATTTTGCCGAAGGGAAGCCGCTCTCTGGGAATGTCGAATTGCTTCCTGCAATGACTGCATGAGATTCGCATATCGGTCCGTTTCCCCTGCTTTGATTCCGCCGCCGTTCAGCAGGCCGCCGCCTTTCCCTTGTTGCTGCGGTTTTGGGTTTCGGGCCGCGCTCCACAAAGAAGCGGCTCATTATGCCCGACGCCTTCCGACACGAGCTTTCCGGCGCTATGGAGGGAAAAAAACGCTTCGACCGCCTCGGGTTCGAACTGACTTCCGGCGTTTTCAGCAATGATTTTCAGCACGGTTTCTTCCGGCATCTTTTTGCGGTAGGAGCGGTCCGACGAAATGGCGTCGTAGACATCGGCCACCGCCAGCACCCGCGCCAGCGGCGGGATCTGGCCACCTTTGAGTCCGTCCGGATAGCCGTGGCCGTCCCACCGCTCGTGGTGGTGAGTGACGACCTCCCGCTCGTGGGCCCAGAGATTGAAATGGCTGACGATCTCTCCGCCGATCACCGGATGCTTTTTGATGATGTCGTATTCTTCATCGGTCAGTTTTCCCGGTTTCAGCAAAATACTGTCCGGAATGCCGATTTTGCCGATATCATGCAGGCTGCCGGCCACTTCGAGCACGTTGACGGCATCCTGGGAAAAGCCCATCTCTTTGGCGATGGCCATGGAAATTTGCTGAACCCGGGTCGAGTGCTGCCGGGTATAAAAGTCCCTGGCTTCGATGGCCCTGACCAGGGAGGACAGCGTGGCAAAGAGGTTTTCGCAGATGTTTTCGTACAGCGCCATGTTCTCGATGGACGAGGACGCCTTTTCCGCCAGCGCGTTGACGAAATACAGATCCTTTTCCGTGAAGCGATGCCCCTTGGCGCCGCTTCTGGCAGTCAGGACCCCGAAGATGTTCGAACGGATTTTCAACGGCACGGCCACGATGCTGTCGTCCCCGTTATGCCCCCGCATCAGGCAGGGGAGGCCTTCGCTGGAAACGTTTCTGACCATTTCCGAATTCATCCAGGAATCGTCGGCGCCGGCCGCCGGATCGCCGCTGCGGTTGTAGGATGCGATGACCGCCGCATCGGCGGTTTCGGGCGACAACACCCCCAGCGCGGCCTGGTCGCACAGGGTAATCTGCCCGGAGAGGTTGACCACCGTATCGAACAGGTCTGCAGAGTTCTGCGCTTCGTCGATTCGCTGAAGGATGAGATTGATGGTTTCCACCTCCTTGGTTTTTTCACGAAGCTTCTTGTTGACCTCGACCATCTGGCGGTATTTTTTCTGGTCTTCCTTGAGGAGAAAATTTTCCACCAGCCGGGACCTTTCCCGCATCACCCGGTCGACGACCAACGGGATCTGATTCATGCTGAATGGTTTGATCATGAACTCGACGACGCCGCACTTGAGCGTTTCGATGGCAAGGTCCATCGTGGGAACCCCGGTCATGACGACCACCGCGATGGTATTGTCGAATTCGTGGATGGCCTGGGCCAGTTCGAGCCCGTTCATGCCGGGCATCGACAGATCGGTAAAACAGCACTGGATATCGCCCGTTTGCACCCGATCGAGCGCCTTTCGCCCGCTGTCGGCGGTAAAGACGCGGTATTGCGGTTTGCTGCGAAGATAGCTTCGAAACAGATGCAGGACGGGGGTTTCATCGTCTACGACAAGGATGTGTACCGGTTCGTCCATGAAATCCCCCTTCGGCGGTCAGGAGGCGGCCGATTCGATCAGCCGCTTTTTCAATGCCTCGAATTCTTCTTCCGTAAAGACGCCGTTTTCCTTCAACAGGGACAATGCTTCTATCTTGTCGGCCAGGTCGCTGCGCCGTCGGCTGGATCGGCTCAGGATATAGTGAAGGCCGGACATGGGATCCGGAAAGAAGTTGATGCGGTCGTCCGTTCGGGCGGCGTCGGTTTTCTTTTGCATGCTCAGCAGCCGGCTGTACTCGCTGCGGATTTTCTGAAGTTTGGCCGCCAGTTCCTGGTTCATCTTGTTCATACGGCTTTTTTCGACGGCGTTGTTGACGGCGATCTTGACCTCCTCCAATTTTGACGGCTTGGTGATGTAGTCGTATGCGCCTTCCTTGATCGCGGCAATGGCCGTTTCAAGGGAGGCATAGCCGGTGATGATGATGACGACGACATCCGGGTAGAGTTTTTTGGCGAATTTCAAAAGGTCGATGCCGCCGATATCGGGCATCACAAGGTCTGCGACGATCAGATCGTAGCGGGATTCGCGCATCGCGTCGATCGCCGATGTGCCGTCGTAGCAGACATCGACCAGGCGTCCTTCTTCGGCGATGATGTCCCGGTACACCTCTGCGATGACCCGGTCGTCGTCGGCGATCAGGATCCGGATCGGCTCGCCGCTTTTGGAGGTTGGCTCGGTCATGTCTGTGCCGCCGCATGTCTCATCAATCAGCCTTTCTGGTCGAATATCATGCCGATCATCTCATCGAGCTTGGCGGCCAGGTTCAATACCTCGTCGCTGGGAATCTCGCGGATGACCTTGCCCGTGTCTTCGTCGATGACCGTGACTTTCATCCGCCCGGAAGACTCGTGCACGGCAAACTGCAGTCCGACCTTGTTCATGGCGCTGAGGTTTTCCCGGACGCTGGCCACCATGTCCATGATCTGCGATGCGGCGGCCGCCTGTGCTTTCCTGTTTTCCGGCAGGGCCGTTTCCGTCGCGCCGCCGCCCTCACCGGGCGTGCTAGCCACAGCCGACGCCATGGGCGGGCTTTTTGCCGGTGCTGCGGTGTCAACCTGCATATCGATCTCACCTCCTTTGATGCCGCGGCGGTTTTGGCGGGCGGCGGCGCATCGCCCCGATCCCGTCTTTCCGCCCCGGCCCGTGTTTATCCGGTTTTGCTGCGCATGGCCGGGCCGCGATCGGCGGCCGGCATGCCGGACCGTCTCCCGTAAGCGTCGGAAGCGGCTCTTTTCTTTTTCGCCGCCACGAGCTGCCGACCCAGTTCGTCGCGCTGCCGGCGGATCTTTGATGCAGCCTTTTCAACCCGGGCGCGGGTCTTTTCAATCAGATGCAGCAGCCCGGCATCACAGACTGCCCCGGCCCCGGCAAGCTCGGCCGTCACCTGCCTGTGTTCTTCGGCCAACGCCGCGAGCATCCGGGGATCTTCTTCTCCCAGGGCCGCTTCGACTCTTTTTGCAGCGTCGCAAAGACGCCCGTACAGCATTTGGTGTGTTTCAGACGGCAACGGTCAGCCTCCTCGTCGTTTCCGATTCAGCGGTTTTAAGATGCGCCGGGCCGCCCGTCTGCCGGGCGGCGCTCTTGAACCCCTCATAGAGTTCAGCCAAAAGCGCTTCCACTTCCTTGAGGGCTTCAGGGTCATTATTGACGTTCGCCGTGGTCAGCCGGTTCATCGAGTACCGGTACAAACCGGACAGGTTCTCTGCCAGTTTTCCGCCTTTTTCCCGGTCCAGCGCGCAGTCGAGCTCCGTGAGGATCGTCAGGGTTCTTGAGATGTTTTCCCCCCTGAGCTTGGGATTGCTTTCTTTTATCCCTCTTCGGGCGATCCGCACGGCGGTTAGGGCGCCTTCATAAAGCATCAAGAGGATTTTTTCCTTGTTTTCGGTCGTATCGGCGATCACTTTCCTGTAGCCGGCGCATCCAGCGGGTGTCATAAAATTCGCTCCTTTCTTCGCTCGGGATGACATATTCGGACTTTTTAATAGACTCTCAGTAAACCTTGAACCCGGAAC
>CAYPFH010000143.1:0-9559 GCA_964409825.1 uncultured Desulfobacterales bacterium
TGGCCGGTATTGGGTCATTGCTGGCAACACGGACTAGACTGCGCGCGTCCCTCCATCGGCTGAGGCTTCGGGGGAAGTTTCACGGTTGACCAAACCGATCGCCCCGGCGGTCAGCGGCGGGGCTTATGTGAAAATAGTCTCAAAGATAGGCCATTAAATACCCTCGGGGGGAGCCCATCGTCCCGCACCGAGCATCGCAGATCCGGCCGGATCAGGCCTTTTCGCTTTTGGTTCGTTTTCTTTGGGCGAGCAAAGAAAATGAACGAAAAAGAATTTAAATTTAAATAGACGACCTTGTTGTTGGAGCCAAACAGCACTTGCTGTCCCTTCGAAACAGGAAAAATCTGATCGCGGTCATGATGTGCTCGATCCTTGCAGCCGGTTGCAGTCCGTTTGCTCCCCGGCCCAGAGCATTGCCCGCCGAGGATTTGCCCGAGACCTATTCGCTTTACACCGGCGAAGCCGAGCCCGATCGCCGCTGGTGGCATTCTTTTGCCGATCCGGAGCTGAACAGGCTCGTAGAAACCGCCATGGCCGACGGGCTTTCCATCCAGGAAGCCTATGCCCGGTTGAACCAGGCCCGGGCGGTTGCGGTGCAGGCCGGAGCGGCACGGCATCCGGATTTGACCGCCGACGGCGATGGCCTGATCGGCCGGCAGAAATCGAGCAATGCTGACGAAAGCCGCAGGCTCGAGCAGGTCGGCATCGGGCTGGCGAGCCGATACGAAATCGATCTCTGGGGGCGGGTCGCAGCCGGCAGGGAAGCGGCTCTTCTCGGGGCGGCCGCAGCCCGGGCGGATGTCGACACAGCAGCCGTGACGCTTTCAGCCGAGGTCGCTGCCCGCTGGGTCGGAATCATCTCCCAGCGGATGCAAAAAGACCTCATCGAAGAGCAGTTGAATATCAACCGGACCCTCCTGGAGCTGGTGGAGCTGCGGTTCAAGACGGCCATGGTCTCCGCCCTGGACGTCTACCAGCAAAAGCAGGTGGTGGAAAACCTCGAGGCTGAACTTCCTCTGGTGGAAGAGCGCGAGGCTCTGCTGCACCACCAGCTGGCCGTGCTGCTGGGAAAGCCGCCTCGAACCGATTTGTCGGTTCGTCGACAGGCCCTGCCGGATCCGGCGCCGCTGCCGCCCGCGGGCCTGCCGGCCGATCTGCTCTCGGCGAGGCCCGATGTCCACTCCGCCGGCCTCAGGCTGGAGGCCGCCGATTGGCAGGTGGCCGAAGCCCGGGCCAACCGGCTGCCGTCCCTGAGTCTGGCGGCAAACGCCCGATACGGCGAAGGAGAGCTGGAGATGATCTTCGATAGTTGGCTGCTCAGTCTGGCGGCCAATCTTACGGCACCGGTGTTCGACGGAGGACGGCGGGCCGCAGAAGTCGACCGGACCGTTTTCGCGGCAGACGAACGCCTGGCTGCCTACCGCAGGACGGTGTTGACCGCCGTCAAGGAGGTCGAAGACGCCCTGATCAGCGAAGCCAAGAAGCAGGAGCACATCAAAGGACTTGAGCAGGTGATCTCCACCGCCCGGCAGGCTTTGGAGGAGGCCGTAAACCGGTATCGAAACGGACTGACCGACTACCTGCCGGTGTTGACCCAGCTGTTGTCGGTCCAGGGACTGGAGCGGGAGCTGATCCAGCGAAAAGCGGATATGCTGGCCACGCGGATCCAACTTCACCGCGCCCTGGGCGGGACCTGGGCAGATGAAATGATCCCGCCGGTGACCGAAAGCCGGCACCGTCCGGCAGTAAAAGACCCTGGAAGTTAAGAAATGGAAAAGCAGATCGAAAAAAAGCCCGGACCGCCCAGTGAACCGGAGCCGGTGCGCTGGTGGAAGCGGATGCTCCGCATTTTTCTGGCGCTGATGATCGTCGGAGCCGGCATCGCTGGCGCCGCCTATTTGAACAAAACGGCCCCCCGGACCGCAAAGCGTCCGCCGGCAGAGTGGGTGCCGGTGGTCCAGGTGGAGCCGATGCGTCCGGCCCCCTATACGGTAACGGTCAAGAGCATGGGCACGGTCGTGCCCGCCCGCCAGGCGGTGTTAAAATCCAGAGTGTCAGGGCCGGTGGAAGCCTTGCATCCGGAATTTGTCGAAGGCGGATTTTTGAAGCGGGGCGAGCGAATTCTCCAGCTCGAAGATGCCGACTATCGGCTTGCGCTGCAGCAGGCAAAAAGCCGGCTGGTGGAAAGCCAGTACACCCTGAAACTGGAGCTCGGCCGCCAGGCGGTCGCCAAAAAAGAGTGGAACCTGCTCAAGGGGGACTGGGGGACGGATCCTGCCGAATCCGATCTGGCCCTTCGAAAACCGCATCTGGACAAGGTTAAGGCCGACGTGGCTGCCGCCGAGGCGGCGATGGAAAAAGCCGCTCTGGACCTTGCCCGGACCCGGATCGAGGCGCCGTTTAACGCCATGGTGCTATCCAAGTCGGTGGACATCGGCTCCCAGGTGTCTCCCCAGGAACCGCTGGCAGAGCTGGTGGGCACCGATACCTACTGGGTGCAGACCTCGGTTCCGGTCGACCGGCTCGACTGGATCCGGATCCCGCAGCACAACGAGGGGAGAGGTTCTCCGGCCGCCATTGTCTACGCCGGAAGCCATCGGATCGAAGGCCGGGTGGCCCGGCTCATGGGGGACCTGACCCGTGAAGGGCGTATGGCTCAGGTCCTGATTGAGATCGAAGATCCGCTGCGGCTGAAAAAGGCCGCCGACGTTCCCCCGCTTCTCATCGGTGAATACGTAAGGGTAGAGATCGAAGGAAGAAAACTTGCAGATGTGTTTTCCGTTCCCCGCGCGGCCCTTCGGGACAACGATACCATCTGGCTATTTTCAGACGAATCGACCCTGCAGATTCGAGCCGTCTCCCCGGTATGGCGGGATGCAGATACCGTGGTGCTCGAAAACGGGATGAAGGCAGGGGACCGGCTCGTGGTGTCCGGTCTTCCGGCGCCGGTGGAGGGCATGACGCTGCGACTGGAAGGAACGGCAGGCGACGGTGATGCGGCCCGGCCGCTTTCGGCGCCGGGGATGAGCAAAGGCGGGGGCCATGGCGGATAAGAGCGGGACTGCGAATCTTGCCGGCGGGCCGATCCGATGGATGGCCGGCCATTCGGTGGCGGCCAATCTGCTCATGGCGCTGCTGCTGCTGGGCGGCCTCTTTTGGGGCTCCCGGATCAAGCAGGAAGTCTTTCCCGACTTCGAGCTCGACATGGTAAGCATCACCGTTCCCTATCCCGGGGCAAGCCCCCAGGAGGTGGAACAGGGGATCCTGCTCGCCGTCGAAGAGGCGGTGGAAGGATTGGAGGGAATCGAGAAGATCACCTCAACGGCCCGGGAGGGCGTCGGCACCGTGACCGTGGAGATGATCGAAGGCGAAGACATCCAGCGGCTTTCCCAGGAGATCAAGACCGAGGTGGACCGGATCGCCTCCTTTCCCGGGGAAGCCGAAGACCCCCTGGTGAGCATCGTCTCCCGCAAGCGGTACGTGGTATCCGTGGCCCTGCACGGCGATCAGAGCGAGCAGGTGCTGCGGGAGATGGCCGAACGACTCCGGGACCGGCTCTTGGAAGAGCCGGAAATCACCCAGGTGGAGCTTGCCGCCGTCCGGGACTACGAGATCAGCGTTGAGATTCCCCAGGAGCGACTCCGCGCCTATGGACTGACCCTGGAAGAGGTCGCAGACCGGATTCGCCGGGCGAGCGTGGAGCTGCCCGGCGGTGCCATCAAGACCCCGGGCGGCGACGTGCTTGTGCGGATGAAGGAGCGCCGAGACCTGGGAAGGGATTTCGGCCTTATCCCGATTATTACCGCCAAGGACGGGACCCGTATCCTGCTGGAAGACATCGCAACCGTCAAAGACGGGTTCGAAGAAACCGATTATGAGTCGACCTACAACGGCCAGCCTGCGGTGCTGATCGAGGTATACCGGGTCGGCGACCAGACCCCGATCCAGGTCTCCGATGCGGTCAAAAAAGCGGTGGTCTCATTCGAACCTAGCCTTCCGCCCGGCCTGGGCATCGACCTTCGAAACGATCGGTCCGACATCTACCGCCAGCGGCTGGGCCTGCTGCTCAACAACGGGTATCTGGGGCTCTGCCTGGTCTTTCTGCTTCTGGCGCTCTTTCTGGAGCCGCGGCTGGCGTTCTGGGTCAGCTTGGGGATTCCGATCTCGTTTCTCGGCTCCCTGCTCATTCTTCCGGCCGGGGGGGTGAGCATCAACATGATTTCCATGTTCGCCTTTATCGTTACCCTCGGCATCGTGGTCGACGACGCCATCGTGGTCGGAGAAAACGTCTACCATCATCGCCAGCAGGGAAAGCCCTGGTTTTCCGCGGCCGTTACCGGAGCCCGGGAGATCGCCATGCCGGTGACCTTCGGCGTGCTCACCAACATGGTGGCCTTCGTTCCGATGTTCTTCGTTCCCGGCATCATGGGCAAAATTTTCCGGCAGATTCCGGTGGTGGTGATCTGCGTCTTTGCCGTATCCCTGGTGGAAAGTCTGTTCATTTTGCCCGCCCACCTCGGGCACCAGAAGGAGCGCAGGACCTACGGGATCTTTCACCGCCTGGAGCGGATGCAGGCCCGGTTCAGCCACGCTTTTGTCCGGGCCGTTCACCGGTTCTACCGGCCGGCGCTCGGGCTGGTGCTGCGCTGGCGCTACGTGTCGGTGGGCATCGGCATTGCTGTGTTGATTCTCACCGTCGGCTATGTCCGCAGCGGCCGGCTCGGATTCGAACTGTTTCCCAAAGTGGAATCCGATTATGCCATGGCCACGGCAACTCTTCCTTTCGGCAGCGCCTTTGACCATAGCAAAAGTGTCCAGCAGCGCCTGGTCGCCGCAGCCAAGGCGGTGGCGGCCTCGGCAGAGGGCGAACGACTCGCGGAGGGCATCTTTGCCACCATCTCCGGCAACGTGGCCACAGTAAGAGTCTATCTGCCCCCGCCGGACGTTCGGCCCATATCCACCTCGGCGTTTACCGACCGGTGGCGGCGGCAGGTCGGGCTGCTCCCGGGCCTGGAATCGCTCAAATTCGAGTCCGATGCCGGGGGCCCGGGGCGAGGCGCGGCCATCTCCTTGGAGCTGAGCCACCACGATCTGAAAGTGCTGGAAAACGCCAGCAGCGATCTGGCGCAGGCCATGTCGTTTTATCCCACGGTGGTGGACGTGGACGACGGCTTTTCCCCCGGCAAAAAGCAGCTCGACTTTCAGGTGCTGCCCGAGGCCCGAAGCCTGGGATTGCGGGCCCGGGAAATCGCCCGACAGGTGAGAAGCGCTTTTTACGGCGCCGAGGCGCTTCGCCAGCAGCGGGGTAGAAACGAAGTCAAGGTCATGGTGCGGTTTCCCAAAAGCGAGCGGATCTCCGAGTACAACCTGGAAGAATTGATGCTGCGCACCCCGGCCGGCGGTGAGCTGCCGTTGCAGCAGGCGGTTTCGATCCAGCGCGGGCGGTCCTACACCAGCATCGAACGCCGGGGCGGCCGTCGGGTGGTAACCGTCTCTGCCGATGTGCGGCCCCGAAGCAAGGCCGACGAGGTGCTGCGCGACGTCACCGCAACGGTTTTGCCGTCCCTGCAGCGCGAATACCCCGGGCTGGGCTACAGCCTGGAAGGGCGCCAGGCCGACCGGCGCGAGAGCATGGAAGCCCTGTTCCAAGGGCTGGCCGCGGTTCTGGTGGTGATGTACGCCATGCTGGCCGTTCCCCTGAACAGCTACGTGCAGCCGGCGATCATCATGGTTTCGATTCCCTTCGGAATCGTGGGGGCCGTCATCGGCCATCTGATTATGGGATACAGCCTCAGCGTCATGAGCATGTTCGGGGTGCTGGCCTTAACCGGGGTCGTGGTCAACGGTTCGCTGGTGCTCATCGACAGGGCCAACCGTGAACGAATGGCCGGAGCGTCCGCCTATGCGGCGATCCTGACGGCGGCCCAACTCCGGTTTCGCCCCATCTTGCTGACGACCCTGACCACCTTCGGCGGCCTGACGCCGATGATCTTTGAAACCTCCCGCCAGGCGCGCTTTCTGATTCCCATGGCGGTCTCGCTGGGTTTCGGCGTCCTGTTTGCCACCGTGATCACCCTCGCGCTGGTCCCGTCGATCTACATGATCGTGGAGGACTTCAAGCGGATTGCGCAGAAGGCAGGGGGGAAAGTGGGCGCCGGTGCCGTCGAGGAGGCCGATTCTAAGAGCGGCTGATCAGCGTATACCGTTATCAAACCACCCATTTCACTCTGCGGGCGCTGAAACCAGAAAGTTGAATGTTAAGCTGCCCGAAAACAGATAAAATATGATGAAATCACAAATAATATCCGAAACCTTGCAAGGAAGGAAAGAAGCCGGATCAAACCCGGTTGTCCTGATCGTAGATGATGATCCCATTACTCGGGGCATTGCCGGCTCGTCCTTGAAGCAGGCGGGTTTTTCGGTTTCAGAGGCGGAAAATGGGGTGCAGGCCCTGGCCGCTATCAAAGAAAGCCGCCCCGATATCGTGCTCCTGGATGTCATGATGCCGGAAATGGACGGCTTCGATGCCTGCCGCGCCATCCGGAAACTGCCGGACGGAAACATGCTCCCGGTGGTGATGATCACAGCCCTGGAAGATCTCGACTCAATCAATAAAGCATACGAAGTCGGGGCAACGGATTTTATCACCAAGCCGATCAACTGGATCATCCTGGTGCAGCGGGTTCGCTACATGCTCCGGGCGGTTCAGATGAACCGGGAGAGAAACCGGCTCCAGGAAGAACTGCAGCACGCCCAGAGGCTCAAGGCCATCGGCACCCTGGCCAGCGGCATCGCCCATGACTTCAAGAACCTGCTGCAGATCATTCAGGGCTCTGTGGAGCTGCTGCTGCTGAACAAAAGTGCCGGCGATTCGGATTATGCCGATCTGCAGGAGATCTTCAACACCAGCCGGATCGGCCATGAGCTGGTGCAGCAGATGCTCGCCTACAGCCGCAGCTTAAAGAGCGAAAAAAAGGCCACGGATCTCAATGCACAGATCAGCCGCGCCGGCCAGCGTCTGCAAAAATCCCTGCCCGATTCGATTTCCATGCAGCTCCGGCTGGATGAGGACCTTGCCCCGGTTGCCGTCGATGCGGTCCAAATGGAGCAGGTCTTGATGAACCTGGCCGCCAATGCCAGGGACGCCATGCCCGAAGGGGGAACGCTTGGGATCCAGACCTCGACGATCGAACTGACCGGGGCATTCTGTAGGAGACATCCGAAGATAACGCCTGGGCAATACGCATGCATCAGGGTTTCGGACACCGGAGAAGGCATAGATGCCAGTACACGAGACCGGATTTTTGAACCCTTCTTCAGCACCAAAGAGGTCGGAAAGGGAACTGGACTCGGTCTTTCCATGGTATACGGAATCATCCAAAATCATGATGGCTTCATTACCTGCAACAGCATGATCGGGCAAGGCACCACGTTTAGCGTGCTGCTGCCCATGCGATCCGGTCCTACGCTTCCAAAGCCGGCCGCGTTGGAAAAAACCGGCGCTGGTACTAAACCGGAGAAAACCGCTCCGGAGCCGAAAGTCCTTTCAGAAAGGAGCTTTCCGGGAAAAACCGTTTCCGAGAAGATCGTTTCGGAAAAAAACAAGTCGAAGGAGACAATTCTGCTGGTGGACGACGAGCATCTGATTCGTCAGTTCGGGAAAAGACGCCTCGAGTTCGAAGGATACTCGGTGCTTACGGCCTCGAATGCAGAAGAAGCCCTGGAACTGTTCCAGGAGGAGAAAGAACGGATCGACCTGGTCCTGCTGGACCTGATGATGCCGGGAATCGGCGGGGGAAAATGCCTGGCGGAAATTCTCCGGATCGATCCCCAGGCAAAGGTCGTCATTGCCAGCGCCTATTCCCCAAACGATGGAAGTCTTCAGGAACTCATCAAAATGGCAAGCGGCCAGCTTCGAAAGCCGTATTTGAGCGAGCAGCTGCTGGAAGTGGTCCGCACCACCCTCGACAGCTCCTGAACTCCGGCTCCGTTCGCGGAGCGGGAGTTCAGTTCAATGTTCCGGGTTCAAGTTCAACCAGGTTCAAAGGCGCAGAAATAAATCCCCCCGGCCCCCCTTTACAAAGGGGGATTTAGGGGGATTGGTTGAACGAAGCCTTCCACTGATATAGGCGGGAATCCAGGAAAGGCTTCCCTGGATTCCCGCCTGCGAGACTGTGTCGTAATTCAAGAATCGTCATTCCGGACGAGCGGAGCGAGATCCGGAATCCAGCCCCGTCGCTGATCGGATGGGCGGCCAGTTTGATCAAACGTGAAACTTCTGTTAGTAGATCATGCCTCCCACATAGACCCCCGCCCCCACAAAGAGTTCATGGTTCGGGACCCTGTAGATGTAGCTGAGCTTTTTCGACGGGCTGCTTTTTCCCGGCTTGGGCCACATGTATTCCACCCAACCCTCTCCCGCTTTTCGCGCCAGGTTCACGAAGTGGACGAAGAGGGCTTTGCCGGTGGGGTCGGTCATCAGCAGGACGTGGTCTTTCTGGGTCAGCTCCGGCTGAAAGGGATGGGCCAGCATCTTGCCGTCCAGATCCATGAGAAACACGTAAGAGTCTTTCCAGACAAACGGGCCGTTGGCATCTCCGATCGCTTCGATGGCGGCCTCCAGTCCCTTTGAATTGATATATGCCGCCGCCTCGTGGCATTTGATCACACATTCTTCCTTGGTCGCCTGTTCTTCGGCGACGGCTACACCGGAAAACATCCACCCCACGACCACCAGAGCCATGATCTTCAGCTTGATCTTTTTCATCGGTTCCTCTCTTTCTGTACACAGGTCCGGCCGCTGGCGGACCCGGTTTGATTCAGCGAATCCAGGGTTTTCCAACAGGCAGGACGTCTCTGCCGAATACCTGGGCGTAGATGACGTGCGCCATCATGTACAGGGCGGAAAGGGCGCAAAGCATCAGTTCGTATCCGGCGATCTTGGTCAATTCCGGATATCCGAAATGGGCCAGGTCCAGCAGGATGAAACCGATCAGCAGCAACGTGAAGGTCACGGCCATGGCCGAGTGAATCTTCATGGCGGCAATCCACATGATAAACGTATACAGCGTCCATCCCACGAGAAACCAGCCGACATCAGTGGTGCTGGAGTGATAGATATTGAAGTGGTTGAGCAAAAAAATGATGCCCAGCGCGATCCAGAAGGCCCCGTAAGAGCAAAATGCACTGTAGCCGAAATTGTTGCCGCACTTGAATTCCTGGTAGCCGGCGATCAATTGGGCCAGTCCGCCAAACACGAAGGCCATGGAAACAATGGGGCCGACACCGCACCAGCCCACGTTGTGAAACTGAAGCAGCAGGGTCGTGATGCCGAAGCCGGCCAGGCCGACGACACCCGGGTTGCCTTGTTCCGAAGTTGCCATGCGTGATTCCTCCCTTCTCTTAGAATGGTCAGATAAAGTGGTCATCAACAAAAAAGTCCGGCGAACGCACCACAGGGGTTACCTATCAAAGCCATGGCGCGATTACAGTACGCAATCATTCTTATGTGAAACTATGCCAAAATGGCATAGTTTCTCCCTTGATCAAACTGGTCGGC
>CAYPFH010000144.1:0-9486 GCA_964409825.1 uncultured Desulfobacterales bacterium
CGCGCTGGCAGGCCCGGCTAAACCGGCAACCCGATTCCCGGGAAGCATCCCGCCGGCTTATGAACACCCGCAATCCGGCGGTCATCGCCCGCAACCACCGGGTGGAAGAGGCCTTGGAGGCGGCCGTGGAAAGGGCCGATTATACGGTCATGGAAAAACTTCTGGGTGTTTTGTCCCAACCCTATCAGGATCCGCCGGAACACGCCGGCTATCACCTGCCGCCGCCTCCTTCGGCGCCGCCCTACCAAACGTATTGCGGGACGTGATCCCTCACCCGGAAGCAAATCCGGGGCTGGAGAAAATTCCCAAGCACCTAATTCCAAACAAATTCCAAATTCAAAGCACCAAATCCCCAAAAGGCTTTTGTCCCTTTTTGGATATTGTGATTTGGTGCTTGGTGTTTGTTTGAAATTTGGTATTTGGTGCTTGGGATTTTTTTGCCAGCCGGTTTGCGTTGATCACACTGGTCGGTCCTGCCAGCCAACGGTAGTTTTGACATTTTCCCACCGATATCCGGTGCCTTTCCCATTTGACTAAAGCTTTTAGCGGATTATAATGCACCCGTTCGTTTCACAACGCTAGGGGGCATGACCATGGGAAAAAACATCGGGTTTGTTTCCACCCGCTTTGAGGGAATCGACGGGGTCACCATGGAGTCGGGAAAGTGGGCCACCGTGCTCAGATCGGCGGGCCACCGCTGCTTCTGGTTTGCCGGCGACCTCGACCGGGACCCGGAAAAGAGCCACCTGGTGCCGGAGGCCTTTTTCCACCATGAGCAAAACCGGTGGATCGACGAGCGGATCTTCGGCAAAAAGGGGCGCACCTCTTCGGTGACCGAGGCGATCCAAACCCTCAAGAGCCTGCTCAAGGTCCAGCTCGAGGCGTTTATCGAGCGCTTTTCCATCGACCTGCTCATTGCCGAAAACGTGCTGACGATTCCGATGCACGTGCCGCTGGGCATTGCCCTGACCGAACTGATCGCCGAACGCCAGATTCCGACCATCGCCCACCACCACGACTTTTACTGGGAGCGGACCCGGTTTTCGGTCAACGCCGTCGGAGACTACCTGCGGATGGCTTTTCCGCCGAACCTGCCCAATATGGAGCACGTGGTGATCAACTCTGCGGCCCAGGAAGAGCTGGCCCTGCGCACCGGCATTTCTTCGACCATCATTCCCAACGTCCTCGATTTTGAAAATCCGCCGCGGGAAAACGAAAAGACCCGGGATGAGATGCGGCGGCTCATGGGGATCGACCCGGATGACATCATGATCCTTCAGCCGACCCGGGTCGTGCAGCGAAAGGGAATCGAGCACGCCATCGAGTTGGTCCGGGAGCTGAAGGAGCCCCGCTGCAAGCTGGTCATTTCCCACGAGGCGGGCGACGAGGGGTTCGAATATGCCGAGTGGCTCAAGGAGGAGGCTTACAGCCATGGAGTGGACCTTCGTTTTGTCCAGACGAAAATTGCAGACCCCTTCAACGAGGAGATGAACGGGGAAGATCGCCACTCTCTGTGGGACATATACCCCCATGCGGACTTTATCACCTATCCGAGCCTGTATGAGGGCTTCGGCAACGCCTTTTTAGAGGCGGTTTACTTTAAAAAGCCGATTCTGATCAACCGCTATACGATTTTCGTCAGAGACATCGAGCCGAAGGGATTCGACCTGATCGCCATGGACGGTTTTCTCACCCGAAGGACCGTCGAAAGGGTGAGGGAGGTGTTCGACAAATCCGAGCGGCGGCGGGAGATGGTCGAGAACAACTATCGGATCGCCCTTCGCCATTATTCCTATGCCAACCTGCGCCGGTGGCTCAACAATCTGTTGACGAATTTCTTCGGGGTCGACCAGTCCTGAAATCGCTGCTGCGATTTCAGGACTGGTTCGCGTGCCGCGAAAGAAGAAAAATGAATGATCCGTTGACGCATCAGAGCACCGGTGTTGCGGAAAAGACCTGCCCGCCAAGGACAGGGAGAGCGATATGAACTTACTGGTATGCGGCGCCGGAAGCATCACCGGCGAGCTGCTTCGCAGACTCGGGGAAAAGTGGCGGGTGACGATCGTCGACAAGGACGAAAATCGCCTCGCCGGCTTTGCCAAGCAGTTCAAAACCGTGGTGCGGATCGTTTCCGGAGACGCCTCCAGTCCGGTGGTGCTGGAAGACGCCGGCCTGGCGGATCAGGAATATGTCGTTGCCATGACCGACAGCGATCGGGTCAATCTGGCCTTTTGCGGTTTTGCCAAGGAAAAGGGGGTGGTCAATATTCTGGCACGGGTCTCGGAATCGGAGAATGTGGATCGCTTCGAGGAACTCGGCGTCCGCCCCCTGATGCTCACCGGACTGGTGGCCAGAAACATCTACCAGTATCTCCAGGACCCCCGGGTCCGGGTGACCACCATCGGCCAGGGAGAGGTGGAGCTCTTCGAGGTGGAAGTGGTGCCGAATTTGGCGCTCATGGGCCGGCCGGCTTCCGAGTTCCGGCACCTGGAATGGCGGATTATCGGGGCGATTCGACAATCCCGGCTCATGTTTCCCGAAGACGATTTTGTTTTCCAGCAGGGCGACCGGGTGCTGATTCTTGGAAAGGCGGACATGTTCGACGAGGTCTGCGATATCATGGAATGTGCCGAGCCCCATTTTCCCAGGACATACGGCAGCAGCCTGATTCTCGGGATTGCCGACAAGATCAAGGACCGGGCGCCGTCCATGATCAAAGAGGCGGTGCACTTGGCCAGAAATACCAAAGTTCTTCATATCTCGGCGCTCTGCGAGCCGGAGGCGGCAAAGGTCGTCGAAGAGGGAGAAAAACCCGGTCAGCAGTTCGACACGAGGGTCGAGGTGGTCGAGGCTTCCCTGCTGGAGCGGGTGAAGAAAGCCGCCGAGGCGGAAAACGCAGGCGTTGTCCTGCTCCCCCCGCCGGGGCGGGGGCTGATCGGCTCTTTTACCCGGCCGTTTACCATCGCTCTTGCCCATTTCCTGCCTTGCCCCCTGCTCGTCTGCCGCGGGACCCATCCCTACGAGAAGATCCTGATGGCTTTTGACGGATCTGACAGGTCCCAACTCGCCCTGGAAACGGCGCTGGACCTGGCGCTTCAGCTCGACGCCGCCCTGACCGTGGCGGTGGTCCGGGAACCGGAGTTTCTCCGGGGAGAAAGAAGCGAGGACTGGGGGGAGAGTGTCATGAAGCAGGCCCGGGAGCTGGCCCATATCGACAAGGTCAAGATCGAGGAAGTGATTTTGACGGGCAACCCGGTCCGGGAGCTGACACGACTGGCCGAAGGCTATAACCTGCTGGTCATCGGCAGCGGCCCGGCGGACAAGGAGCTCTTTATGCCCCACATCGGAGAACTCCTGGTGCGCAGGAGCCCGTGCAGCGTCCTTGTGCTGGCCCGATAGGAGAACGCCGCCATGATATTGGATCAGGCCTGGTCTCTTTTGCTGGTGGCGTCGGCGGCCGCTCTGCTTCCGGGCATCAGCCGGTTCGTGCGGCTGCCGGCCATCGTTTTGGAGATCCTCTTCGGGGTGGTTCTGGGAAAGAGCCTTCTGAACTTGGAGTTTTCCGGGCAGTGGCTGCCGTTTCTGGCCGAACTCGGGTTTTTGCTGCTGATGTTCCAGGCCGGGATGGAAATCGATTTCGCCATGCTTCGGCGGCAGAGCAGGGCCCGGCTCCTGTTTCACTTGCTGGTATTTTTCGCCACTTTTGCCCTGGCCATGGCGGCCGCTATTTTGCTGGGGCGGGGGCTTTTCATGGGGCTGGTGCTGACGACTACCTCGCTGGGGCTGGTGGTGCCCACCTTGAAAGAGGTCGGTTTCAGTCGCCAGCCCATGGGCCAGTCGATCATCATCGCGGCCACCCTGGCCGATTTTCTCACCCTGCTGGCCATCACCTTTTACGTGCTGTGGCATCGGTACGGGTTCGACTGGCGGTTTTTAGGGCCGCTTCCCCTGTTCGTCGGATTCGGACTGCTGCTCAGGCTCGGCCGGCTCTGGGCCTGGTGGCATCCGAACAAGGCGGCCCGGCTTCTGGCGCCTCAGGATACCCAGGAACTCGGCGTCCGGCTGTCGCTGGCGCTGTTGTTTCTTTTTGTCGCTCTTTCTGAACTGGTGGGGCTGGAGCCGGTGCTCGGGGCATTTATGGGCGGTGCGCTGCTGTCGATCATTTTCCTGGAGAAGGTGCACCTGGAAATCAAGCTGTCCGGGATCGGCTACGGGTTTTTGATTCCGCTTTTCTTTATTCATGTGGGAATGCAGTTCGATCTGACCAATATCTTATCCCCTGAGCTGATCCTGTTTACCTTCGAGCTTCTCATCCTGGCCCTGGCGGTCAAGATTCTCCCCGGCCTACTTTTTGTTTTTATCGGGGTCTCGTTCAAAAGGGCCGTCAATGCCGGAATTCTTCTCTCTTCCCGACTGAGCCTGATCATCGTGGCGGCCACCATCGGACTCGAATACGGGTTTATCACCGAGCAGTACAAGGACGCCATCGTTTTGCTGGCGGTGTTCACCTGCCTGCTGGGGCCGAGCCTGTTCAAGCTGTTCCACCGGCCCACCGGCCAGGAACCGGCAATGGCGGGGGAAGAAAATCGGACGGCCACCGGACGGAGGGACCCGGACAGGATCGCCGCCGGCAAGCAATAAACAAAAGGAAGTGCGATGACGACAAAAACTGCTCTAAATCGCAGGGCTTCACTTCGGCAAGAGCCGGAGTCTGGAAGCGACGCAACGCGCCGAGATCCGGTGCTCAGCGAAGTGGCGGAAATGCGCCGGATGCCCGGCCGGTCATTTCTCCTGAAAAGATTATGGAAACGGTTTTTGAACATATGGGTGGTCCTGCTTACCGTCTTTTTTCTCATGCCTGAGTTCCCCGGCTTGTGCCAGCCGCCGGAGGGCGATATCGACCCGAAGGCATCGCTTGCTGAGTTGAGCCGTTCCATCGAAGAGACGGTAGAAATCGAGAAAGCAAACCTGGAACGCTACCGAACACAGCTTAAAAACCTGCAGGATATTAAAATTTCCCTGGCGACGGCCGCCAATGCCTACCAGGTCCAGCTTTCCATCTACGGGAACCTGCTGCTGTCTTCGAACCCTGGACTGGAGGACTTGGAAAAGGCCTGGTCAGACATACGCACCTCTCTGGCCGGCCTCCAGAAACAGATCGGCGAGATGATACCCAAAAAGGAAAATGTCGCAGCTGAACTGGGCAACACACAGCAGCAGCAGGAATTGATGGGGCGACAGATCGCGGAGATTTCCAAATTTCCGAAAGCCGATTCGGAAGCCCAGGCGTTCTTGAAGCGGGCAAAAACCCTGCGCGGTCTTCTGGCCGAAAAGGCAACCGTCCTCGAAAAGCTCCAGGAGCTTTACAGTTATCGTATTTCGCAGATGGAAAATATTCGGCGGTCTTTTACCGACCTGTCACACAAGTTCGAGCAGCGGGTCGAAGTAAGCAAAGCCGGCAGGCTGTTCGATCGGCGCAAAAGTCCTTTATCTCTCGATGCCTGGAAATTTCTGGTGGAGGAGGGAAGGCGGCTGGCCGGGAAGATCCGGGTGCTGTCCCAGACGGAGTTCTGGGCCGCAGAGGCGGCGCAGCTCTGGCGCGGGGCAGGGCTTGTGCTGGTTTCTTTTGCGGTGCTGATGGTCGTTTTCGTAGGACTGCTGGTCCGGCTTCGCCGGGGGCTTGCCCCCCGCGAAGCCCACCCGGTCCGTGAGCGGCTCGGCGCATGGCACCTTCTGGCTTTTCGGCTGGTCAACCGATCCCTGCTTTTGACCGGCCTGACTGCCTTTGTGTATCTTTGCTCCATGCTCGAGGTGTTCTACCTTTCCACGCCGTCGATCCGGCTGGCCGCACACCTGCTGCTCACGGCCCTGCTGACGCGGTGGGTCCGGATTGCGCTTTCCTTCTGGAAGAAAGAGGGCCGGCTGACGACTGAATCCGAGGGCCGCTTGCGGCGGATGGTCAAGACGATCCGGTATTTTGCCTGGGCGTATCTGGTCCTTTATTGGGGGCTGGGACCCGGCACCGGGCTGTTGCTCACCTTTCGTCTCGCCTTTTTGTTGTGGATGCTGGGCTGGCAGATTTCCTTCTGGCGGTTCCTGGAAACCCGGGAGAAGACAGCGCAGTTTACCGCGAATATCGGCCGGGTCCGCTATCTGATTACACCGGCAAAGACGCTGGGATACCTGATCGTTGGCGCGGCTCTGCTCCTGGAAATGGTCGGCTACGGCGCGCTTTCGGTTTACTGGATGCTTTCCTGGGGAAAGAGTCTGGTGGTGGCTCTATGGTGGGGCGTTGCCTTCTTTCTGCTTCGCGAGTGGGACGTCTACTACCGGAAAAAGAGCGCTCTGGAGCGGGATGAACTGCTCCATGACGAATATCCGATCCAGTGGCTCATGATCCGGATCGGACAGCTCTTGTGGTTGATTACCATCGTGGTTGCCCTCATACTGTCATGGGGGGGCAGGCAGGTGGTCCTGGCCAGAATCTACCAGGGGCTGGGCCATTCGGTGCAGATCGGAAGCATGAGCTTCAGCTTCCTGGGGCTGCTGTATGCCGTGCTCGTCTTGCTGGCCACGCAGGCGGTTGCCCGGCTTTGGCGGTGGATTTTCCAGGCCAAGTTTCTCACCCGCAGCGGCATGGAAGTCGGCCTCCAGGATTCGATCACCACCATCACCGTCTATGTCATCTGGATGCTGGGCATCCTGATCGCCCTTCACGCCTTCGGACTCAACACCACCTCTTTGGCCGTGGGTTTCGGCGCGTTGGGCATCGGGCTCGGCTTCGGCCTGCAGAATATCTTCAACAATTTTGTCTCGGGCATCATCCTGCTTTTCGAGCGGCCGATCCAGGTGGGAGACGACGTGGAGGTCAACGGCACCTGGGCCACGGTCAAAAAGATCAACGTCCGCTCGACGGTGGTGCAGACCTACGACAACGCCTCGCTGATCATCCCCAATGCGGATTTTGTCAGCTCTCAGGTCACCAACTGGAGCTTCAAGGACAAGCGGATACGAAGAAGCATCGTGGTGGGGGTGGCCTACGGCTCCGACGTCACCCTGGTCCGGGACACGCTTTTGGAAGTCGCCCGAAACAAGCCGAAGGTGCTTCACTATCCGGCGCCGGACGTCCTGTTTACCGATTTCGGGGACAGCGCGCTGATTTTCCGGCTCCGGATCTGGACCGATATCGACAATATGCTCAGCGTGGAGACGGCCATACGCTTCGAGATCGACCGGCTCTTCAAGGAACGGGGCATCGAAATCTCCTTTCCCCAGCGCGACATCCACATCCGAAGCTGGGTCCCGGAGACGAAGGTGCAGGTGGGACAGGCGGCGGCCGCCAAAGGCGCAGCGCCGGAGGCCGGGAAGCCGGAGGGCAGAGACGCCGCGAAGTAAGAATTTGTTTTGCCGAAGAACGGGCCGCCCAGGCCTTCGGCATTTGCCGAACCCCGGTAATTTTCAGACAGGGCTTATGTGAAACTTTGGTCTAAGCCGGCGGTAAAAACCGGCCTATCCCCGCTTTGGGTTTTGGAGGTTGGAGGGCCACGCGCAGTCTAAGCCGGTATTGGGTCATTGCTGGCAACACGGACGCGACAGAGCGCGTCCCTCCACCGTCAGAGGCTTCGGAGGAAGTTTCATATTTGATCAAACTGGACGCCCCAGCGGCCAGAGGCCCCGCTTGTATGAAACCAGCCCTACAGCTCCTCCGGGGTGAAGGCCGTCACCTCGTCGATGGTTTGCGCACCGGCAAAAAGCATGACCATGCGGTCCACCCCCATGGCATTGCCCGCAGCCGGCGTCATGAGGGAAAGGTCGGAAAGAAATCGCTCCGGCATCGGGAGAGCCGGTTTGCCGGCCTGCCGACGTCGGCCCATTTCTTCGAAAAAGCGCCGGCGCTGCTCGATCGGATCGATCAGCTCTGAAAACCCGTTGCACAGCTCCAATCCGGCAATATAGAGCTCGAAGCGCTCAGCCAGGCGCGGATCGTCCGCCTTACGGCGCGCCAGTGCTGCGTGGGCGGCAGGGTAGTCGCACAGAAACACCGGCCGGGATAGCCCGAGCTGCGGTTCGATCTGCAACCCCATAACGTCGTCGAAGCAGGATTCCCGAAGCGAATCCTCAAGGGACCGGTCGGCATGGCGGGCAAAGGCCTCTTTAACCGAAAGGCGCGGCCAGGGAGGGGAAAGATCGACCCGGTGCCCGGCAAAGCAAAGAGGCTCGCCGGCCCGGCCCAGACTTCGGGCGATGCTGTCAAACAGCGCCTCGGAAAAGCGCATCAGATATCGGTAGTCTTCTCCTTTGGCGTACCATTCCAGGAGCGTGAACTCCGGCAGGTGGCGGGCGCCTCTTTCGCCTTTTCTGAAACACCGGCAGATTTGAAAGATTTTTGAATAGCCGGCGGCCAGCAGGCGCTTCATGCACCCTTCGGGCGAGGCCTGGAGAAAGGCGCCGTCTGCCGGAACCACATCGATGTGGGCCTCGGGAAGAGGGGCGGGAATCCGCACCGGGGTTTCCACCTCAAGGTAGCCGTTCTTTTCGAAGAACGTCCGGATCGCCGAAAGAATTCGGGCCCGCAGGAAAAGATTCGACATACGATGACACTGGGGGAAAGAGGGCATGAGGTCTCGAACAGCCACCGAAAAGGGCGAAGTTTCAAGAGTCGAAAAAGCGTTTCGCCGGGGCCAGCGGCCCGCAGAATCGATGAAGAACCCTTATTCGCCGTCTATTTTTTTTCGATCAGCGCGCAGACAAAATCGACCGCCGTGCTCATATCGAGCTTTGCCATGTTCAGTACGATGTCGTAGTGCCAGGGCTGGTCGTAGTCCGTTTGGTGAAAAAGCCGCATCAGGGCCGTTCGCCGCTTCTCCTGGCGGGATACGATTTTGCGGGCCTCAGGCAGCGTCAGGTCATAGGCGTCGACCATGAAGCGGACCCGAAAATCCTCGGGGGCTACGGTCAGGACATGGTGAACGTCGAACGCTCCCTTGAGTATGAACTGGGCGCCTCTTCCGACGATGACCGTGTTGTCCTTTTCGGCGATCCTCGGAATGATTTCGTGGAGCAGTTTCACGTAGAGACTGCCTTCCATGAATTTTCGGTGTGGATCGAGAATGTGATCGAGGAACCGCCGGGGGGACAGTACACCGGAAGCCGGACGGCCCAGAAAATCCTGCTCTCCTTCAAAGGAGGGAAGATTCTCCGGGGAAACTTTCGCCGATTCGGCCAGTTGCTCGATGATTTCTTCCGTGGCAATGGTGTAGCCGAGCCGTTCGGCCACCTTTTCAGCCAGGGTTTTTCCTCCGGCACCGAATTGACGCGACACGGTCAATACCGCCATGAACTCCTCCTTATCACCTCCGGTTGCAGCCAGAAAAAGCATAGCGGTAAAACCGCACGCCGTCAAGGCAACACCCCGAAAATCATTGAGGATTTAGGCGGTCTTTCCACGGCGGAACAGGTTTCGCCACCGATCATGCCCGGGCGAAT
>CAYPFH010000145.1:0-9428 GCA_964409825.1 uncultured Desulfobacterales bacterium
TTAAATCAGTTACTTTTGAAATAAAATCCCTGTCGTGATTTGATAAAAGTTTCGCTATACAACCATGGCAAAACCGTTGAAAAACTCATCGGACCAGCGGCGTACCAGACACCTGACAGCGGCGCTGTTAAAGCAGATGCTCGCCGGCGCGCCGGTGGGCGTCATTTTCGTGGACGACTCGCTCATCATCGAATATGCCAATTCTTCAGCCGCAACATTGATGGGGCATCCTGCTCCGGAATCCCTGACCGGCGTATCCCTTCACCATATCGCTTCTCCTGCGCTGCCAGGCATCGACAAACAGATAAGACAGTGCTTTGAGAGCGGGAAAACAGACCGTGTAAGGACCTCGCCGACAGAGGCGCCCGGGGACGGGCAGGATCTCAGAATTTCAACCCATCCCGTGAAAGACAGCCGGGCAAACATCGTAGGCGCGGCAATCTTCATCGAGGACCTATCGGAAATCCGAAGAATCGAATTCCAAATCCGGCAGGCCCAACGTCTCGAATCCATGGGCATACTGGCCGGCGGTATTGCAGACGATTTCAGCAATATTTTATGGGAAGTCATGGGCAACATGGAATTGGCAGCGGCCGAGATCGAAGTGGGACATCCGGCACGGTACAATCTGGAGGTTGCAGAAGCCGCCTGCCGGCGCGCCCAGGAGCTGGTGATGAGAATTATCCGCTTCGGCCGCCGGTCCGAGCACAAGCGCAGGCCGATCCATTTGGACGACATTGTGGTCGAATCGCTCCGGAAGCTCCAGCAAGAGGAGCTGCCGAAAAACATTCGCGTCGAGCATCACCGCTCCACTGAGCAGGACATGGTGTTCGTCGAACCGTCTGAAATGAATCAGATGCTGGCGCACCTGTATCGCAATGCCGTGCAGTCCATGGCGGACCGCGGCGGCGTTATCGAGGTAAGCCTGGTCGATGTTGCGCTGGAGGCCGAAGAGCTAACGGGTCACCCGGGGATGATCCCGGGCCGTTATATCATCCTGACCGTGATGGATTCGGGATCCGGCATCCAGGCAGACCACTTGGAACATGTGTTCGAGCCGTTTTTTTCAACAAAGCCGGCGGAACAACACACCGGGCTGGGTCTGGCCATCGTCAAATCCATTGCAAGAGCCCACGGCGGCACGGTGACCCTGGACAGCCGCCCGGGAAAAGGAACCATTGTTCAGGTGATCCTGCCGACCCTCCACGAATCGACCCGGTTGACGGCAACACCTGAACCGCCCCTGCCGACCGGTGTCGGCAAGGTGCTCCTAGTCGACAGCGATCCGGCTGTTCTCGAGATGCGGGCCCGGATGATCATCCGTCTCGGCTACGACGTCGAATATGCGGAAAATGGTCGGCAGGCCCTGGACCTGTTTCTCCGAGCGCCGGATACGTTTGACCTGGTGATCACGGATCAATCCATGCCCGACATTCCGGTGCCCACGATGGTGAAAAAAATGAAAGATGCCCGGCAGCAGATTCCCATTATGCTCTGCACCGTTCTTGGCGCGCCGGATCTGGCGGCAAACGCCCGAGCCGCCGGCGTCGATCGGTTGCTCCTCAAACCCCTTCGCATCAAGGATTTGGCTGTCGCCCTCAGGGAAACTCTCCCGGTTCTATCCCAACGAAAAATCGGGCGCTGATCAAAAAAATCGATCAATTTTAGGTATTTTGGGGCCAAAGATTCTTGACATCAAACAGATTCCCGTATATTTTAGACACTTACAATGAATTTTCCTTTTTATCGGGGAAGCCACGTGACCGAGCCAGGGGGCTTTTGCGGCGAGGTAAAGATCCGGGCTCAGAGGACCCGGCTTTGAGCTAAGCCCAGAGGACATGTAAGCCTAAATTCGAATTTCGGATTTCGTGCTTCGAATTTTTCAGTCTTCATCAGCGATGGCAAAGCCAGATGCCTTTGACATGGCCCTGAAGACCAGGATTTCCAGACTGCATTAAAAGGGGGCCGAGACGGATGCCGATTCAGGACCGGGAGGAACAGAAGCTGAAAGCGGAAATCGATGAAATCATGCAGCGGGTGGATCGAATTCTCAATAAAATCGATTCCGATGACCCTGGAAAAAATTCGGGCAGCGATCGTTCCGGAAAATAGACTACGTGCTCGATGGCTTAATTTTCGGTATCTTGCAAGGTCTCGATGCGGATGCAACTCCTTGAACCGGAGGTCTTATGGCACTGACGAAAAACGATATCGTCGGAGAGGTGCACCAGCTTGGGTTTACCAAGAAAAAATCGGTGGAAACAGTCGAATCGATGCTGGACATTATCAAACATTCGCTGGAAAGCGGTGAAGATGTCCTGATCTCCGGTTTCGGAAAATTCTGTGTCAAAGGAAAAAAACAGCGCCGGGGAAGAAATCCGGCAACAGGAGAGGACCTGCTGCTCAGAGAACGAAAAGTGGTCACCTTCAAATGCTCCGGCAAACTTCGCGACAAAATCAACCAACCCTGAAACAAGCGGATAGTTTTATCTAGAGCGCACGTCTAGTAAATGCAGGCATAATTATAGTGACGATTGTTTCACCGCAGAGTGCGCAGAGAAGATTTTGAGGATTTTCTCTGCGCACTCTGCGTCTCTGCGGTGAGCATTCGTTGATCTGAAATACGTCACTGAAATTATACCATCGAGCACCAAGCCAAGCAGCGTTTTTTTCATCAGCTATAAATCATTTCATAAAACCGGGGCTTATTTGCACACCTGAAGCCAGGCGTACTGATACGGAGACAGCATCATCTTCCCCCCGGCCGGTACCCGTTGGCCGGAAAACAGATCCATCAACTTTTCGCCTTTTCCTGCCCGGGGTGATACTGCCACGTGCTGATCGCTCAGGTTGACCAGCGCAAAAACGACCTGCCCGCCGCCTTCCCGCCGGATTCCAAAAACGCGGCGATCGAGTTCAAACGCCGAAAAATCCGCATTGGGATGAAACGCGGGCTGTTTCCGCCGGAGTCGGATCATCTCCAGGTAGGGATAAAAAATCTTCGCCCCCAGATCTTCGGGATGTTGAAGCCGTCGTTGGATTTCTTCCAGGGGCACCTTTCTGCGGTTGATACTTCGGGCCACCCCGGTTTCGGCCACCCCCTCGATCCAATTCCGGGTGCCAAGTACACTATGTATATACACACCCGGAACTCCAGGCAACGACAGGGCAACGGCCTGGGAGGCAAGAAATCGATCTGCGTGCAGCGGGTCCTGGCCGGGGGCTTTCATGGCGTCCACATAGGTGATGTTCAATTCATAAGGGCTTTTCGAACCATCAGGATTCGTTCGATAAGAGATCCGGCCGCCGTTTTCCAGCACCCTTTCGACCAGCAGAGCAATTTCCGCATCCGGTAAAATCCCTTCCAAGGGGCGTACGCCGATGCCGTCGTGGGATGCGGTGAAATTGAAAAAGGCGTTTCGCCGATCGGGCAGATCCAGCCCCCGGGACCAGGCCGAAAGAGCGCCGGCGTCCTGCTTGACGATGGCATGGAAAAGCAGCGGAGGAAGGGTGAAATTGTAAACCATCTGGGCCTCGTCTCCGTTTTCTCCGAAATAAGCGATGTTTTCCGCATGGGGCACGTTGGTTTCCGTAACGATCAGGGTATTTGGGGCCGCGACGTCTAAAATCTTCCGAAAGAGTTTGACCATGGCATGGGTTTCAGGCAGGTGGATGCAAGAGGTACCGATCTCCTTCCAGAGATATGCCACCGCATCCATGCGAATCATTACAGCCCCCTGACGGACGTAAAACAAAAGCACTTCGACCATGCGCTCGAGAACATCCGGATTTTTGTAATTCAGGTCGATCTGGTCCTCGCTGAAAGTGGTCCAGACATGGACCGTCCGGCCGGAAGTCTTTGTAAAGGGCGTCAGAAGCGGCAGCGCCCGGGGCCGGGTCACGGCGGAAAGGTCGGCCCCCGGATCGACCTCGATGGCGAGGTCCTTATCGCCGGGAGCCTCATTGAGATAGTTGATGAACCATTGGTTTTTCGAAGAAACGTGGTTCAGGACAAAATCGAACATCAACGAGAAGCGTTTGCCCAATTCCAGGATATCGGACCATTGACCCAACTTCGGATCGACGGCAAAAAAATCGACCACCGAAAAACCGTCGTCGGAGGACCAAGGATAAAAGGGCAGGATATGGATTGCGGAAAATACCTGTTCAAACCATGCCGCAGCAAAGCCGGCAAGCGTATTCAGGGGGAATCGGCCGGGCTCCTGCAGGGTGTCTGCATAGGTGATCAGCACCATGTCCTTTTCAGAAAAAAGGTCTTCGGCGCCTGCCGACGCACGGCCCGGAAACCGATCGAGCAACGCCAGAACACGTTCCGCAGCGGCTTGGCCCTGCTCCCGCCCATACACATCGACGAGGATTTTTCCGATATCGTCTCTGCTGCTCATAATCAGTCTCCTAAATCATTGCCAGCATGGAAGAGGTGTGGTAGATAAGCGATTTTCTGCGCCGGTCTGCGATCGGCGCCCTGATGTCGCTACAAAAAGCTCGGAGGAAAATTCCATGCGCGCAATTATTACCGGCGTCGGCCACCACGTGCCTGCAAAGCGCCTGACCAACGCCGATTTGGAAAAGATGGTCGATACGGACAACGAGTGGATCATCACCCGCACCGGCATCCGGGAGCGGAGAATCCTTGAAAAAGATAAAGGGACTTCCGAAATGGCGCTTCCGGCGGCCCAAGCCGCTCTGACCCAAGCCGGCGTCTCGCCCGAAGAACTCGATATGATCATTACCGCCACCGTCACCCCGGATCAGATCGTACCCAGCATGGCGGCAATGGTACAGAAAAAGCTCGGCGCCTCCAATTGCTGGGGGTATGACATCAACGGCGGCTGCACCGGATTCTTATGTGCCTTTACCACCGCAGCGCAGTTCATCGAATCGGAAAGGCATCGAAAAATACTGGTCATCGGCGCAGACAAAATGAGCGCCATCGTCGATTACGAGGACCGCAATACCTGCATTCTATTCGGAGACGGGGCCGGTGCGGTGGTGATGGAGCCTTCGCCGGACACCAGCAACGGGGTCCAAGATTTTATTCTTCACCTGGATGGTAACGGGGCTGATTCCCTGTACATGACCGGAGGCGGCAGCCTGCGGCCGGCCTCGCTGGCATCGATCAACGACAAGCTCCATTACGTCTACCAAGACGGCAGAACGGTGTTTAAACATGCCGTCACCGGGATGGCCGAAACCTCGACCCGAATCATGGAAAAAAACGGGCTCACCGAAGGCGATATCGGACTGTTCATCCCCCACCAGGCGAATTATCGCATCATCGATGCCGTAGCCAAGAAAATCGGCCTTACTGAAGATCAAGTCGTCGTCAACATTCAAAAATACGGCAATACAACGGCAGCTACCATTCCCTTGGCGCTATCCGAAGCATGGGAAAACCGCCGGATGAAAAAAAACGACTGGATCATCATGGCCGCTTTCGGCGCCGGCTTCACCTGGGGCAGTGTGCTGCTCAGGTGGGCACTGTAGTAAAATGCCTAAAAGTACAAATGCCTAAAATGCCTAAAACGGACCCCGAGCTTTCCTTGGGGTTTTCAATTTTAGGCATTTTAGTCACTTTAGGCACTTTAGGCATTTCAAAGATCGACCCCATACAGCTTCATTTTGCTCAGCAAACTGGGGTGGCTGATCTCCAAAAGCTTTGCCGCCTGCGTTCGATTGCCGCCGGTTTCCTGAAGGGCCTTGACGATCAGGTGATGCTCAAAGGCTCTCTGGGCATCCTTGAGCGAGAATCCATCGAAAAAAGACTCGATTCCCATTTCCGGCCTTGACCGTCCGAGCCCCGGGGGAAAATGTTCCGGCATCAGCACCGGATCGTCGGAGAGGACAACGGACCTTTCGATGACATTTTCCAATTCCCGGATATTTCCAGGCCAATGGTGGCGTTGGAGGACGTCCAGGGCCGCGGTGGAAATCCCTTTGATTTCCTTGCCGAATTTTTCATTAAACAGATTAATGAAGTGCCGGCAGAGCAGGGCGATGTCTTCAGGCCATTCCCGGAGCGGAGGAACTCGGATCTGCACGACATTCAGCCGGTAATACAGGTCTTCGCGAAACGCGCCTTCGGCAACGGCCTTTTCCAAATCCCGGGCCGTTGCAGCAATCACCCTGACATCGATCTTGCGCGTGGCGGCATCTCCAACCCTGCGGATTTCATCCTCCTGCAGCACGCGAAGCAGCTTCACCTGGAGCGGCAACGGAAGCTCTCCGATTTCGTCCAAAAAAATAGTGCCGCCGTCCGCCGCCTCGAAAAGTCCCTTTTTATCGCGATCGGCTCCGGTAAAGGCGCCCCGCTTATATCCGAAAAGCTCACTTTCCAGCAGATTCTCAGGAATTCCTCCGCAGTTGACCGGGACCAGGGCATTGGCCGACCGATCGCCTTTGGTGTGGATTCCCCGAGCGATCAGTTCTTTGCCGGTTCCGCTCTCGCCGGTAATCAGAACGGTGGTATCGTAAAGGGCGACTTTTTCAGCAAGCCTGAAAACCGCCTGAATGACCGGGCTTCGCCCAACCATGTTTCCGAAACTGTAGCTTTCCTGTATTTTCCGTATTCTTTCCTTCAGCCAGCGGTTTTCCCTTTTCAGACTTTCGCGCTCTTCGGCCTTTTTCAGGGTCAGCAACACCTCGTCCGGTTTGAACGGCTTGGAAATAAAGTCGTACGCACCCTTTTTCATCGCTTCCACTGCGGTGTCGAGGGTCCCGAAAGCGGACATCATGATTACCGTCGATTCCCATAGCTTGTCCCGCGCAGAAGCAATGAATTCCATTCCGCCCATGCCCGGCATTTTCAGGTCGCAGAGAATGAAATCGTACAGGGTCTGATCCACTAAGTTCACTGCCTCTTTGCCGTCTGATGCCGTATCGACCAGGTATCCAGATTTTTGGAGAAGAGTGGCCAGCATGTGACGCATATTGGCCTCGTCGTCTACCACCAACAGTCGCTTGGGTGTTCCGGTATTGGAAGATAATGGACTCACGATGCTTCTCCGGAAGCCAGGGGCAGAAAGAGCGTGACCACGGTTCCTTCGTTTTCACGGCTTTCGGCAAAAATTCGGCCTCCTATTTTTTCGATGATCATAAAACAGACAGAAAGTCCCAGGCCTGTGCCTTTGCCGGGATCTTTGGTTGTGAAAAAAGGATCGAAGATATTTCCGATATCCTTTTTTGAAATCCCAAGCCCGTTGTCGGCAAACGCCAGCTTGAGGATTGACCCGGGGTTCTCGTTTCCCGGCGCATCCTGGACGTTTTCGCTTACAACCGTCAACCGCCCGTTTTCAACGTCGCCGGCAGCGGCTACGGCGTCGGCGGCGTTGATGATCAGGTTTAAAAAGACCTGGCGAAGTTGATCCGGATCGGCCACGACCTGGTCATGGGCCGCTTCCAGCTGAAGATCGAACACAATATGGGCCATGAGCGGCTGGACGCGCACAATCTCCATGATGTCGGCAATCGCGCTGTGCACAGAGACTTTCCGCTTATCTTCTTTCGAAGATCTGGAAAAGTCCAGGAGTTGTCGGAGGATGGTGCTGATACGGTTGATTTCGGCCTGGGCACGCTGGATGTATTCCATTCTTTCTTCTTCGGAGAGTTTTGGCTGCCGAAGCAGTTCGAGATACCCAAGGACGATACCGATCGGATTGCCGATTTCATGGGCGATCCCCGAGGAAAGCCTCCCGACCGATGCAAGCTTTTCCGCCTGAATAATGTCGTTTTGCGCTTTTTTAAGGTCGAAGTTCGATCGCTCCAAAGAACGAACCGTTGCTTTCAATTTCTCGCGATCCTCGGAAATGCGCTGAAGCATGCGATTCAATGCTTTAGAAAGACGGTTGAATTCGTTCTCCCCCCGCTGTTCGAGGATAAAGTCGATGGATTCATCGGTTCGATAGGACTCGGCTTTTTTGAGCAGGCCGAAAATCGGTTTAACCGCTACGTGGGAAATTCGAAACACACCGATCAAAGTCAGCAAAATCCCGTTGATGAGCAGGTAGATAAAGACGATTTTCTGGCTTTTCCTCAGCTGGCCGTATACGCCTTCTAAAGAAATGGCCATCGCGGCACCGCCTGCCGGGCGGGTTATTTCATAAACCGGTGCGGACACCAAAGCAAACCGGGGCTGTTTCCAAAAAACGCCCCACGTATTTCCTGCAAATCGAACATCGGAGCGGCCTGTTTTGCCGGCCGACCGTGCCATCTCGAGCAGATCGACATCAGCAAAGTGTCCGGAAACCGCCTGCCGATTGCCGGATTCAAGCAGGGCGACTGCTGTCGCTCCTGAAGCATCCCGGAATCGGGCAAGTGCGTCGTCCCATCTGGAATAGGACAGATCAGAGATGCCGGCGGCCAACTTGCCGAGCGCAGAATTCGCCTTGGATATCTCTGCCCGAATCAGCTCTTTTTGAAGCGCCACGATGAGAACAAAGTTGATCAGGAGCATGGCCGCCAGGATTAACACGCAAAGCGTAGCGGCGATTTTGGTGCGAAGGTCGAATCGGATCATTTTCTGGCATCGCCCCGGCCGGGCTGTATTAAAAATACTCCACCGGCCCTGATCAATGAACTACCCCGCCGCAAGCAGCGGGGTATCAAATGCTTTTTATCTTTTTATATCGCCGCAAGCGGCGGGGAATTCAACCCTCATAGATTAAAATTTTTTCGTTATCATCCTCTATTATTAAAAATTTTTATACACTTTTTCATTTTTTTCCAAACAAAAAAAGCCCGCCCCCTGCGTTTTTTGCAGGGTGCGGGCTTTTTAAAGATTCTCGGCGGCGTCCTACTCTCCCACACAGCTTCCCGTGCAGTACCATCGGCGCTGAAGGACTTAACTTCCGTGTTCGGTATGGGAACGGGTGTATCCCCTTCGCTATCGCCGCCGAAAAAGCGTAAAAACTGAATACTAAACACTGTATTAATTTGGATATCAACAGAACCAAGCATTCAGAATGCTCAGAGATGAAAAGGAGTGGCCAAGCCTCACGACCGATTAGTACCAGTCGGCTGAACACATTGCTGTGCGTACACCTCTGGCCTATCAACCTCGTCGTCTTCGAGGGGTCTTCAGTTCCATAAAGGAAGGGAGATCTAATCTTGGGGTTGGCTTCCCGCTTAGATGCTTTCAGCGGTTATCCATTCCGAACTTAGCTACCCAGCAATGCCGCTGGCGCGACAACTGGTACACCATTGGTTCGTCCATCCCGGTCCTCTCGTACTAGGGACAGATCCCCTCAAATATCCTGCGCCCGCGAAAGATAGGGACCAAACTGTCTCACGACGTTTTAAACCCAGCTCACGTACCACTTTAATCGGCGAACAGCCGAACCCTTGGGACCTGCTTCAGCCCCAGGATGTGATGAGCCGACATCGAGGTGCCAAACCGCCCCGTCGATGTG
>CAYPFH010000146.1:0-9425 GCA_964409825.1 uncultured Desulfobacterales bacterium
GCCTCCTGGACCAACAGCCCCCTCCTGGTCTTCATCGCTGAGGATAGCCCGCGACAAAGCGCGTCCCTCCAACGGTCGATAGGACCGGCGCTTTGCCCGAGCCCTGCAAAGGGCGTCCATCAAGGTTGACACAGTCCGATTTTTTTCAGTATAAAAGATATTTCAATCATTTTCAACGTGTTAGAGCGCTTGTCGAAATACCGTTCCGATAGCAAGGGTTTAAGCTTGATTGAGCGCATCGATTCGGTTCCATGAGCCGCACCCCAAGCGCTCTAAGCGGTTATCGTTTTATATATAGGGATTGTCAAACATCCGATCTATGACCTTGAGTTCGCGGGGCGCCACCGCATGTCAAGGGCTTTCAAACGGAATGGAAATATGCCAATCCCTATATGGGACTATCAAGGCACAGCCGATTTTCCAGATAGAAGGGAATTTCCCATTCAGCGAGACGGCTCGGTATCGATCCCAACGATTCGGTTCGGAAGCGGCATTCGATCCTCCCTATCGGGGCGTTGGCGGGTGCTGGCCTTTTTTTCGGTTCTGTGGCTGCATTTTTTGTGCCTGCCCGGAGCGGCGGAACCGCCGGTCATTGCCGCAGATGTTCAAGATCCCGACACCCCCTGGCATATCCAGGCCGACGAAGTCCGCCATGACCGGCAGGCCGATGTGTATGCCGCATCGGGCAATGTGGTGATCCGTCGCGGGGATCTGCAGATCACCGCAGACCGGGTCCGATTCGACCACAATCGGATGAAGGCTTCCGCCGAGGGCCATGTGACGATTTCTTCAGGCGAAGACGTCATTACGGCCCGAAAGGCCGACCTGGATCTGGCCGCAGAAACCGGGATCGTCTTCGACGGCAGCCTGTTCATCGCCGAGAATCAGTTTACGATTCAGGCAGAGCGGATCGAAAAGGTCGGCCCCGATTCTTACGCCGCCGATCGGGTGACGGTCACTTCCTGCGACGTTGACCGCCCGGACTGGAAAATTACCGGCCGAAAGCTTTCGATCACCATAGAAGGCTACGGCACGCTGCGCCACGGCGCCTTTTGGGCCGGTCCGGTCCCCGTCTTGTACACGCCGTGGATGGTTTTCCCGGTGAAAATCGAGCGTCAGAGCGGTCTGCTCACCCCTGAGTTCGGCCTTTCGGACCGCAGGGGATTCGAGTTTTTGCAGCCGCTTTTCTGGGCCATCGACGAAAGCTCGGACGCCACTTTTTACGCCCACTTCATGGGCGAAAGAGGGCTCCGGCCGGGAATGGAATATAGGTATATTCTCGACGAGCAGTCCCGCGGCACGGCGATGATCGACGGCTTCACCGATCGAAAGGTGGACGACGGCAGCCCCGGTTCGGAAAAGTGGGGATATGACGGAGACGATACCCTCCGACCCAATTCGGACCGGTACTGGTTTCGGATGAAGCACGACCAGGATCTGCCGGCCGGCTTTACGGCAAAGCTCGATCTGGATGTCGTCAGTGACCAGGACTACTTGCTGGAATTTGAAAGCGGGTACAACGGATTTGAGAACAGCCGCGAAGAGTTTCTGGAAACCTTCGGGCGGGAGATCGACGATTATACCGAAACCACCCGGCTCAATCGGGTCAACTTCAATCGGATCTGGCCCCGCTACAGCTTCAATGCAGAAGCCCGATGGTACGACGATGTCATCCGCCGCCGATACGAAGAGACCGACGAAACCCTTCAAAGACTTCCCTTTGTCACCTTTACCGGATCCCGGCAGCCCTTGCTGTCCAGCCCCACCGCCTTCGATTTTGAAAGCGAGTATGTCCATTTCTACCGTCTGGACGGCGAACGGGGCCAGCGGGTCGATCTATATCCCCGTTTTTTTTATCCGTTTCGCCTGGGCCATGTTGCCACTATAGAGCCTTCGGTGGGGCTGCGGGAAACCGCCTGGCGGGTGGATCACTACGAAAACGGCGACCAGGGCCGTGACCGGTATTTTCACCGGGAGATGTTCGATTTCCGCTTTGACCTGTCCTCGGAAATGCATCGCGTTTTTTCCTTTGAATCGGACAGGATCGACCGGGTCCAGCATCTGCTCCGGCCTCAGGTGATCTACGAATATGTGCCGAATCAGGACCAGCAGGACCTTCCCTTCTTCGATGAAACCGACCGGATCGAGGAGAAGAATCTGGTCACCTACGCATTGACCAACACCTTGATTTCCAGGACCCCTCCGGCAGGCGACGGGGGGTCGAAATACCGGGATATGCTCCGGTTCAAGCTGCTGCAAAGCTACGACATCGGAAAGGAAAGAGACGACGATCCACGGCCGTTTTCTCCGATCACCGCAGAGCTGGAAATACGGCCGATCCCCAGCGTCAATTTGAAAGCCGATGCCCTCTATTCGACCTACGATTCTGCCTTTGTCGGTCATAACCTGCTGGCGACCATGAGCGATGACCGGGGAGACCGGCTCTACGTCGAGTATCGCTACACCGAGGATTTCAACGAATCGCTCATCTTCGACGGCCTGCTGCAGCTGACCGGGGCCGTCGCCCTGACCGGGGAATACGAACAGAACCTGCGCGACGAAAAAAACCTGAAGACCGGCGTCGGCATTCTGTACCGGGCACAGTGCTGGTCGGTAAGCGTCAGGTACTTGGAAGAGGTGGATGATCGAAGCATCAATTTCACGGTCGCGCTCAAGGGGCTGGGAGGAGCGGGATCCAGCTTCGGTTTCGGGGGGGACTGATGAAGTGCAGTGCGGAAATTCTGGTCATAGGACCAGGTCAAAGGCATCTGGCTTTGCCGTAGCTGATGAAGAATGAAAAATTCGAATTTCGGATTTAGGCCTACATGCCCCCTATGCGCTTATATCAAGCCGGGTCCTCTGGGCCCGGATCTTTACTGCCGACCGCAGGCGAGATTGGAAGCACAGAGAGGTGTTCATGACCCATTACGAGGCGAAGCGCGCCTGGTATGTTCTGCATACCAAGAGCCGGCATGAAAGCGTGGCCCACGAAGTCCTGGCAAAAAAACGGCTGGAAGTATTTTTGCCCAAGGTCAGGATGCGAAGCCGTCGCCGGGACCGAAAGGTCATGATTCAAGTGCCCCTTTTTCCCGGCTATCTTTTCGTGCGAACCGATCTGCATCCCCGGGAGCATCTGGAAATCGTGAAGACCGCCGGCGCCGTCCGGCTTGTCGGCACCCACGCCGGCCCGGTCCCGGTGCCGCCCGGCACGGTGGAGTCGCTCAAGATCATGGTGGCCACCGATCTGCCGATAGAGACCGGCATCCGGCTGCGCAAGGGAGAACAGGTCATGGTGGTCGAAGGTCCCTTTTCAGGCGTCGCCGGCACCTTTGTCCGCTATAAGGGACAGGGGCGGGTGGTGGTCCACATCGAGGCGCTCGGACGATACGCCGCTGTTGAAGTGGCGGAAGAGGACGTAGAGAGGGTGCCCGATATATTGACATAACTCGTTGACTTTCTGTAAACTTTTATTTAACAATAAACCTGCTGATGCGATTCTGTTTTTGCGGGAAAAATAGCATCGGGAAGGAGGGTCGATGAACAAACTGGAGCTGATTTCCGCCTTAAAGAACGAGGCCAACATTTCCAAGGCCGAAGCGGCGAAAGTCGTTCAGATATTTTTCGACAACATGGCGGATGCGATGGCCCATGGAGACCGGGTGGAGATCCGGGGATTGTGCAGCTTTTTTATCAAGAACTACGAAAGCTACGTCGGCAGAAATCCGAAAACCGGTGAAAAAGTGCTGATCAAACCCAAAAAGCTGCCGTTTTTCAAATCGGGCAAAGAACTTCGGGAACGGGTCGATCAGTAGTTTTGTGCCTGGGCTTGACACAATAAAGGACCAGCCGGCCGTCCGGGTGCTCGAATCGTTGCTGCGGAAGGGAGCCCTTCCCCACGCCCTGCTGTTTTCCGGGCTGGAAGGGACCGGGAAATTTTCCGCGGCACGGATGCTGGCCATGGCCGTAAACTGCCGGCGGTACGATTCGGAACCGAACCGGGATCGCGCCCGCCCCTGCGGGGTATGCCGCGCCTGCCGGAAGATCCGGTCAGGCATCCATCCGGATGTCCTTCAGATTCAGCCTACCCGATCTCTCATCCGCATCGACCAGATCCGGGACCTCATCCATGCCGTCTCTTTGAAGCCTTACGAGGCGCGATGCCGGGTGGCCATCGTTTCCGAGGCCCACCGCATGAACCCGGAGGCGGGCAATGCGATGCTGAAAATTCTGGAGGAGCCGCCGGAGCAAACACTGATCGTTTTGACGACGCCCCAGACCTCCGATCTTCTTCCCACGATCGTTTCCCGCTGCCAGCACATCCGGTTCCAGCCGATCGCCAGGAAACGGCTGGCACAAATCCTGATCGAAGCGCACGGTGTTGCACCGGAGCGGGCCCAGGTGCTGGCCGGGGCGGCCGGAGGGAGTCTTTCTCGGGCCCTGGCCATGAAAGACGCAGACTGGGAGCAGAGACGAAACGCGGTGATCGACATTTTCGAGGACCTGCTTCGGGGGCCGGTGGCAAGGCCCCTCGCCTTTGCCGAAATTCTGGCCGCAGACAACGAAACGCTGGAGACGTCCCTGGAAATACTTGCCATTTACCTGCGTGACCTGGCCGTAGGCCGGTTTCAGCCGCAACTCATCGTGAACCGGGATCTTGCCGAGCGTATCGAACAGGATTGCCGGCGTCACCGTGTCGAAAATGCGATGCGCATGATCGAAGCCGTGGAAAGGGCCCAAAAGCGAATCCGGGCCCACGGCAATTCGAGGCTTGCGCTGGAAGCCATGACTCTGGAAATGATCGATGTCTAAAATCGTCGGGATACGTTTCAAACCTGCAGGAAAAGTCTACGATTTCGATTCCGGGGCATTCGTGCTCAACCGGGGGGATCGGGTGATCGTCGAGACGGAAAAGGGGCTCGGCTTCGGCTTGGTTGCCGTTGCACCCAGAGCTGTCGAAGAGGACCGCGGTGATAAAAAACTGAAAAAAGTCTATCGGATGGCCTCTGAAGACGACTTTCACCAAGTAGAAAAAAATGCCGAAACCGAACGATACGCCCATACGTTCTGTCTGAAGTGCATCAAGGACCTCGGGCTCAAGATGAATCTGTTTGCCGTCGAAAGCACCTTTGATGCCAGCCGGCTGACCTTCTTTTTCACGGCCGAGGGACGGGTCGATTTCCGGCAGCTGGTCAAGATGCTCGTCAAAGAGTTCCGGATTCGGATCGAAATGCGGCAGGTGGGCATCCGGAACCAGGCCAAGATGTGCGGTGGGCTGGGCCGCTGCGGGCGGCAGTTGTGCTGCTCTTCGTTTATCGAAAAATTCGAGCCGGTTTCCATCCGAATGGCCAAAGAGCAGAGCCTTTCGCTGAATCCAACCAAGATCTCCGGTCAGTGCGGCCGCCTGATGTGCTGCCTGACCTTCGAAAACGAAACCTACCGCCACCTAAAGCAGGAGTACCCAAGGATCGGCTCTATGGTCGATACCCCGGATGGGCCGGGAAAAGTGGTGCGGCACAACGTGATCAACCATCGGCTTTCGGTCAAACTCGAAGACGGCGGGATCATCGAGACCGATTTGACCAACGTCGCAGCAGGGAAGAAATAGGAGGAGCCATGGCCGAACGGTTTTACATCACCACGCCCATCTATTACGTCAATGCCCGGCCTCACCTGGGCCATGCATACACGACCATCGTCGCCGATGTGGCCTGCCGTTTTCACGCCATGAAGCAAGAAGAGACCTTTTTTCTCACCGGCACAGACGAGCACGGGGACAAAGTCGTCCAGGCGGCCCAGAAAGAAGACAAAAGCCCCAGGGTATACGTCGATGAAATCAGCCGCCTCTTTCAGGATCTCTGGCCGCGGCTGAACATCGGATACGATCAGTTCATTCGAACCACCGACCCTGCGCACATGAGTGTCGTAGAACGGGTGCTGCAGGATATCTATGATGCCGGAGACATCTATTTCAGCGAGTACGAGGGCCTGTATTGCTTCGGCTGCGAACGGTTCTACACCGAACGAGAGTTGGTCGACGGCCGGTGTCCGGACCACGAGGTCGAGCCTGAAACGATCAAGGAGGCCAACTATTTTTTCAAAATGAGCCGCTATCAGAACTGGCTCGTGGAGCACATCCGGCAGCACCCGGACTTCATCCGGCCGGAGCGATACCGCAACGAGGTGCTTTCTTTTCTCAAAGAACCCTTGGAGGATTTATGCATCTCCCGGCCGAAATCGCGGCTGAAATGGGGCATCACCCTTCCTTTCGACGATCAATATGTCACCTATGTCTGGTTCGACGCCCTGCTCAACTACGTATCGGCACCGGGGTACCCGGACGGGGATCGATACCGCCGATTCTGGCCGGCGGCGCAGCACATCGTGGCCAAGGACATTCTCAAGCCCCACGGCATTTACTGGCCGATCATGCTCAAGGCGGCGAAAATCCCCATCTACCGACGTCTCAACGTCCATGGGTACTGGAATGTTCAACAAAGCAAGATGTCCAAGACTCTCGGCAACGTGGTCGAGCCCCTGGAGCTGGTAAAAGTCTACGGCCTGGACGCGTTTCGGTTCTTCCTGTTAAGGGACATGGTGTTCGGCCTCGATTCCAGCTTCAGCGAATCGGCGCTGGTGGCCAGAATCAACTCCGATTTGGCCAACGATCTGGGCAACCTGTTTTCGCGGGTCGTTGCCATGGCCCGCAAATACTTTGACGGACGGGTGCCGGAGGCGGATCAGGACACCGGCGGAGAATTCGACCTGGGCATCTCCCAGGCGGCGGCAGAAACCGTCGATCAATATGAGGCCGCCATGGATGCCTTCGAATTTCACAAGGCGCTGATCGCGGTCTGGGCATTCATCAACCGGCTCAACAAATACGTGGATGTTTCCGCTCCTTGGGAGCTGGCCAAAAAGGAGGCATGCCGCAAGCACCTGGAGATGGTCATCTACAACCTGCTCGAAGGGCTGCGGATTATCACGGGGCTGATCTCGCCGGTGATGCCCGACACCGCAGCCACCATGCAAAGGCATCTGGGCTTGGAGACCGAAGCGTCGTCTTTTGATCTCCGGCGGCTGCGGTCCTGGGGAGAGCTTCCCCCCAAAACCAAGCTTTTGAAAGGCGTCAGTCTGTTTCCCCGGGTCGATGCCAAAAAAAGCGCAGAAGGCGGTTCCGGCGCCGCTGCGTCGGGAGACGTTGCCGCTGCGTTCAAGCCCCAAATCGGGATGGACGATTTGGCCAAAGTCGATCTGCGGGTGGCCACGGTGGTGCGGGCCGATCCGATCCCCCGGGCCAAGAAGCTGCTGAAGCTGGAAATCGACATGGGCGAGATCCGGACCGTGGTTGCGGGGATCGCAGACACATACGCCCCTGAAGACCTGGTCGGAAAGCAGGTGGTCGTGGTGGCCAACTTGGCGCCTGCCAAGCTCATGGGCGTCCTGTCCAACGGGATGGTGTTGGCCGCTGTCGAAGACGCCGGTCCCCGTTTGGCTACGATCGACCGGGCGGTAAAGCCCGGCACAGCCGTTCGATAACCTCCCGGCCGCAGGCCGCAACAGCGGCCGGAGGCAGACAGAAACGTTTTTTCAGGAAAGCAGGCGAAAGCCCCACCGATGCGAAACAGAATGGATCGAACCCCGGGTACCCGCCAGGCCGGGTGGCGGCAGTACCAGAACCGGTTCCAGCAGCTTCGGAGCCGGCAGCGGATCAAAATTCGGTTGGCAAGGGGGCTGCTGATTGCGGCGGCTGCGCTGGCCTTCGGGGCCGGGATCTGGCTCCTGTCCGGCCGCACGGCACCGGCCCCTGAAAATACCTCGGCTCCTGCCGAAAACCCCGCCGATCTGCTGGCGAAGGCGGACCTTCAGGCGGCGATATCGGCGGCGGACCTGTCCAATCTCAGAGAATCGGGGTTTCAAATCATCCTCGACCAACGGCCCCATCTTGTGCAGACCAGTATTCAACCACCCCTGCAGCAGATGCTGATGGATCGCCTCGACAAGCGTCATTCCCGATACATCGGCATCGTGGCCATGGAGCCGGACTCCGGCCGCATATTGGCCATGGTCGGGTATGACAAGACCGGAGGCAGCGGAAACCCCTGCATCGAGAGCCGGTTTCCCGCGGCCAGCATATTCAAGATCGTCACTGCCGCAGCCGCGATTCAGGAGCTGGGGCTGCTGCCCGATTCCCAGCTGACCTACAACGGCCGGAAGCATACCCTGTACAAATCCCAGCTTGGAACCGTTCAAAACCGGTACACGAACCGGACGACGCTTCGAAAATCCTTTGCCCAGTCGATCAACCCGGTTTTCGGCAAAATCGGGACCCACCGATTGGGCCGGGAGCTATTGGCCAAATACGCCGAGGCGTTCGGCTTCAACCGGCAGATCGAATTCGAGGCCTCGCTTCCGGCCAGCACGTTTCAAATCACCGATGAGCCGTACTACTGGGCGGAACTGGCAAGCGGGTTCAACCGGGATACCAGGATCTCTCCGCTACACGGTGCGCTGATCGCCTCGGTGGTGCTCAACGGCGGAAAGCTGATCGAGCCAAGCATCGTCGATCGGGTGACCGATCCGACAGGAAGGGTCGTCTACCGCACCCGCTCGGAAAAAATCCGGGAGGTGATATCTCCGGCGGCCTGTCGGCAGTTGTCGGACCTGATGGAGGCAACCGTCGGCGCCGGGACCCTGCGCCGGACCTTCCGCGATGCCGGCCGGGATTTGGTCCTTTCCAAGCTGAGCATTGGGGCAAAGACCGGCTCGATCAACAGCCGCAAAAACGGCGCCCGGTATGACTGGTTCGTGGGATATGCCAGGGAAAAAGAAGGAGATGCCCGGTTTGTGCTGTCCGCGGTGGTTGCCCACGAGGAGTATATCGGCGTCCGCGCCGCAGACTATGCCCGTCTGGCCATCCGGCAGTACTTCCAGGATGCGTTTGCCCGGCGGCCCTCGGACCGGCGCGACGTGCCCGGATAAAATCGCCGGCGCGATTTGATGCAGTAGTTTCGCATAACGCAGCGCGCGAGAGAAAAACAGGATGGACCCTCGCCGCTGATTGAGACGCAATCAGTTTGATTATAATCGAAACTTGGCAACCCGTCATCCCGGGCGAAGCGGAGCCCCGCATCAAATGCGGGATAAACTTCGAGCCGTGGTTCGACAGATTCGACAGATTCGGCAAGCTCACTGCAGGCAGGCTCACCGTCCTGCCTGTCCTGAGCGCAGTCGAAGGGAGCAACGTCGAAGAGGGATCCAGAAAAAGATGGATTCCCCCGGATCGGGGTCCGGGGCAGGCTTGTCAAGCCCGGAACGACGACATGGTAACGTCGAAGTTTCATACGAGCCCCGCCTCTGACCGAGGGGCGGTCAGTTTGATCAAGGGTGAAACTTTTGTCGAAGCCTCTGACGGTGGAGGGACGCGC
>CAYPFH010000147.1:0-9276 GCA_964409825.1 uncultured Desulfobacterales bacterium
CTTTCAGGCCGTCTTCCACCTCCCGGATCGCTTCTGAAACGCCGGGGATCTCCTCGATCTTCGGTTTTGCCGACACCGCCACGTTGATCAATACCTGGGGATAAACCGTCATGATCGATTTGGCCCGGGACAGGGGCTGATTCGTCCGTTGCAGGGCACCTAACAGCCGGAGTGCTGCCAAAAGGCCGTCGCCGGTGGTACGCGAATCGAGAAACACCACATGGCCGGAGTCCTCTCCGCCCAGCACCGCGCTCCAGCGCCTCATCTCCTCGACAACCTTCCGGTCGCCGACATCCGAGAGCCGGTGTTCGATTCCCAGTTTTTCCAAGGCCCGCCCCAGCCCCGCATTGGACATGACCGTGGTGACCACCCGGTTGTTCGTCAGGGTTTTGCGTGCTTTCATGTCCGCTGCACAAACGGCGATGATCTGATCGCCGGTGACCACGGCGCCGGTTTCGTCTACGGCCGTGAGCCGGTCGCCGTCGCCGTCGAAGGCCAGTCCCAGATCGGCGCCGGTTCGACGCACTTCCTTTGCCAGGCCGTCCGGATGCTCCGAGCCGCAGCCGCAGTTGATGTTCCGACCGTCAGGACAGACACCGATGGCCGACACATCGGCGCCCAGCGAGGAAAACAGCTCCGGTCCGACCCGGTGCACCGCACCGTTGGCGCAGTCCAAAACGAGGCTCAGACCGGAAAGCAGCTCCCCCCTGGCCCGAAGAAAGTCAAAATAGCGCCGCCCGGCGTCTTCCAGGACGACAATCCGACCGACCCTGCTTCGGAAATCGGCCCCGATCCGGTCCTCTTCCAGTATCGTGCGGATCCGTTCTTCGATTTTCTTTTCTGCGGCCCGGCCGGGCTTGAAACCGTCTCCGGAAAAAACCTTTAACCCATTGTCCTCAAAGGGATTATGGGAGGCGGATACGACGATCCCGGCGGCAGCCTTGCATTCGACGGCAAGAAAGGCAACCGCCGGGGTCGGTATCACCCCGGCCATGAGGGCATCTGCGCCGGATGAACAGACCCCCGCAGCGGCGGCGGCGGCGAGCATATCCGACGATTCACGGGTGTCGGTGCCGATGACCACCTTCGGCCGGGGATTTTTCGCCAAGAGATCGGCCACGGCCCGCCCTAAGGCGACCGCCGTCTCCGGGATCATCGGATATCGGTTCGCCCTTCCCCGGATGCCGTCGGTTCCAAAAAGCCTGTCCATATCAAGTCTCGTTTTGCTTGGCTGCCGTCAGGGTCTCCAGCCGGTCGAAGGCCTCTGAGACCATCCGATCCACGATGGCCTGCAGCCACCGAGCGCCGTCTTCCCGAACCGCCGGGGAAAACCCCTGGACGTAAGCAACGTATCGGTCCATTGTTTCTCCGTTCGGGGCCACGGCGGCTAAAAACCGGTCTCGAAGCTCAGGGGCCTCGATGTCTGCAATCGGACGGCCCAGCAACGCCGCCACCTCGGGCCAGCGATCGATCAGCTCCTTTTTTTCCGCCACGACCCGGGCCGAGGCCTCCTTTCCCATCAGCTCCTGATACACAGCCAAGGATTCCGACATCTTATCGACAAACTGGCCCAGTCTGCCGATCCGTTCTTCCAGGTTGAGGGTCAGGACCGCCTGCAGCTCCGCAATCAGCAGCCGGGACATGGGGCCGGCGGCAAACAAGGGCCGGACCCGGGTGTACCAGGCCTCCAGGGCTTTTAAATTACCGATATAGATCAGATTGTTTTCCAGGATTCTTCGGACGTTGCGATAGAGCCCAGGCACGTTCGGAACACTGAAGCTCCGGCGGGGCGCTTCGAACACCATGCGGCCCTCCTGCTCCACGTCATTTCTGATGATGGCCCCGGACGCCGTAATCGTACCGAAGGCCACCCGGCAGGGGCCGACCAGGGCTCCTTGTCCGCCCAGAAAAACCGGGTCGCGGTCGAGCATGACGCCGCGGGGGACGTCTCCGATCAGCGACGGGGTGGCCTTGTCCTGGTTCGGGGTGAAGTTGAAATGGATGAAGCTGCTGCCGACCTCGCTGTGGTGTTTCGGGCCGGTGCCTCCGGCCATCAGACAGTCGCAGAAATTGATCAGGCTGCCCAGGGTGACGAAGGGAAACAGGATTGTCTGCTTCAATCCGACGCAGTGGGCCGCACCGGCACCCTCTTCCAGAATCGTTCCCTCGCGGAAGTAAGCGCCTGGCCCTACTTTATTTTTTCCAAGAAATACAGTCTGTTCAAAGACACCGGCCGAAAGCGCCGTACCCGCACCGACCCGGCAGTCCGTTAAGGTGGCCGGTCCTTCGGCGCCGATCCGGACGTCGTCGAGAATCAGGGTCGACGCCCCGGCTAAACGGCATCCGGGAAACAGGATGACCCCGTTTCCCGAAATCCGATCGGGGTCGACTTCCTCTCCGACGCTCACCGCCCCCGGGTTGGGGATCTCGACCCCCTTTTCGATCAGTTTTTCGACAATGCCTGCCGCCATTTTCTTTCCCCTCTTGCCGTCCTCCCGGCCTCAACCGTGGTCACTTTCTCCGGCAGCACCTGGGTCACCGAAGAATTATCCATTTCGCGGCATCTGGCAGAAACAGATGCCTCTGACCTGGTCCTAAGGACCAGGATTTCCAGACTGCATTAAATCGCGGCAGCGGTGTGATCAAGGGAACCGGTAGATCACCGATCCCCAGGTCAGCCCGGCACCGAGACCCAGAAACATCACCGTGCGGCCCGGCCCGAGAATCCCCTGTTCCAGGGCCTCGTCCAGGGCGATGGGAATGCTGGCCGCCGTGGTGTTGCCGTACTTTTGGATGTTGTGAAACACCTTGTCTTCGGGAAGCTTCATGGCCCGGGCAAACGCCTGGTTGATTCTTAAATTGGCCTGGTGGGGAATGAACAGGTCGACGGCCTCGACCGGCAGATCGGCCTGCCGGAGGGCCTCCCCGGCCACCTCCGGCAGGCGTCTGACTGCGGTTTTAAAGATTTTCTGACCGTCCATGACCGGATAATGGCGCCCTTCGGCAATCATCTTCTCGTCGATTCTCGGCCATTGCCGGGAGGCCGGTCCTTCGATCATCAGGCTTTCGGCCCCGGCGCCGTCGGCATGAAGCGCCGCCGCCAGAATGCCGGCCCCGTCTCCGGCGTCTGCACCTTCGATGCAGACAACCCCGGCCCCGTCTCCGAAGATGGCCGCCACATCCCGGCCCCGGGTGGAGATATCCAGCCCGGTGCTGTGGACCTCGGCGCCGGCCAGCAGGACCCTTCGGGCATAGCCGCTCCGGATGTAGGCATCGGCCGTGACAAGGCCATAAAGAAAACCGGTGCACTGCTGCCGGATGTCGAGGGCCGGTGTGGAAACCAGGCCGAGCTTGGTCTGGAGCAGGCAGCCGGAGCCCGGGAAAAAGATGTCCGGACTCAGGGTGGCAAAAATGATCAGATCCACGTCTTCGGCCGCCCATCCGGCCCGTTTCAAGGCGATTTTCGAGGCCTCCAGCGCCAGATCCGACGCTCCGACGCCCCCCTCCTCCGGGATCCAATGGCGTTTTTCGATCCCGGTCCGCTGCCGGATCCACTCGTCAGAGGTTTCCATCCATCGGGAAAGATCCTCGTTGCTCACTTCCCGGGGCGGCACGTATCTGCCGGTCCCCCGGATCATCGACTGCTTCGTCATCGTGTTGCCTCCTCACCGTCGGGTTCATCTCCCCAGAGCGCTTCCAGGAGGCCGGAGTTTCGTTTGACCCGGCGCGACGCGGCCAGTTCAATCACCGTTTCGGTACCGCAGAGGATCAGCCTTTGCCGGGCCCGGGTGGCGCCGGTGTAGATCAACTCACGGGTCAGCACCGGCGCATCCTTTTCCGGGAGAACCAGCAGCACTTCGTCGAATTCCGATCCCTGGCTCTTGTGCACCGTCATGGCAAACGCCGTCTGGTGCGCCGGAATCCGAACCGGGGAAACCGACCGCAGCCCGCCCGTTTCCGTCGAAAAATAGACCTGAAGCCGCCCGGTATCCGGATCCGGCATGGCCACACCCAGATCTCCGTTGAAAAGTCCCAGAAAATAGTCGTTTTCCAGGATCAGCACCGGTCTTCCCGGGTACCACGGCCCGCGGCGCTGCGCAACCAGCCCCTTTTGCTGCAGTGCCCGGACCGTCAGGTCATTTACGGCCTCCACCCCCAGAGGGCCGCGGTTCACGGCGCACAATATCTTGAACCGTCTTGCCTGTTCAAGCGCTTTCTTCGGCGATCCGGCCCGGACCAGACCCTCGAAGGCCCGAACCATGATATCCTCCAGATGCCGATGCAGGATCGAGCGGTCGGCGCCGTCGATCCAGCAGACCGGTTCTTCAGCAGGCCAGCGGGATGCCGTCTGAAGGGCACCGGCGCCGTCGCCGCGGTTGATCCGGCGGCTGAACCGTCCGATTCCGCTCTCGGCGGAAAATCGATAGTTGCGGTGCAGCAGAACGACTGCGTCCGAAAGGCCGGCCGCTTCTCTTTTTCGGGGAATCCCGGCCGCCGGGGAAAGCCCGGTCGCTTCGGCCAGCAGCTGCGCCCAGGGCCGGGAAATCCCGGGAACCCGTCTCCGGCCGCACAGGTCTCCCATCACGGCCCCGGCCTCGACCGATGCAAGCTGGTGACGGTCCCCCATGAGGACCAGGCGGCAGTGCTCCGATAGCGCCTCGACCAGCTTGGCCATCAGCGCCAGATCGACCATCGATGCCTCGTCGACGATGACCGCATCGGCGGCCAGAAGATGGCCGCGGTGGTGCCGAAAATCGGCCGTTCCGGTGATCGTCCCCAGAAGACGATGGAGGGTGACGGCATCTGTCGGAAGCGCCCTTTTCACCGAATCCGCACAATCGAGTACCGCGCCGGCCGCCTCCATCGACTCGCGCAGCCGGGCGGCCGCTTTTCCCGTCGGCGCGGCCATCCGGATCCGGAACCGGTCTTCGCCGAACAGCGTAAGCAAAAGAGCGGCGATCCGGGCGGCTGCCGTGGTTTTGCCGGTGCCCGGCCCCCCGGATATCACGCACAGGGGCTTGAGTGCCGCCGTGGCGGCGGCCAGGGCCTGCTCTTTGAGTCCGCCTTCGATGGATTCGGGAAACATCCGCCGAAGCGCTTTGCCAAGAACCTGCTTGTCAACATCGCCCGACAACCTTTCGGCCCGATGGGAAAAAGCCGCCGCCAGCTGCTGTTCGTATCGCCAGTAGCGGTACAGATAAAGGCGGGTGCCGTCGAGGATCAGCGGTTGAATGTCGCCGGGAGCGCCGACGGCCGGATGGGACGCCAGCGCCTTGCACCATCGTTCAGGCTCCGGCAAATCAAACGGGGGAAAGGCCGGAAAAGAGGCGTTCTCGCAGAAAAAAAGCGGCGATGTCAGGTCGAGACATACATGCCCGTTTCCGGTGGCTGCGCTCACCAGCCCGGCGGCAAGCACCACGGACGGGTCCGTGCCTTCTTGGCGCCTGCGGATGAACTCGCCGAAATGGACATCGATAGGACGAAATAATTTATTTATATTATTATGTGTTAAAGTCATTTATATAAAGTTATACATTAAATACCTGGCTACCGGGCCAGGAGCCGATCCCTGAGCCGGTCCAGAAGGGAAGCCTTCGGCCGGTCGAAAAAGACCCCGGGACGGTTTTCCGCCTCGGGGTGCATGCCGCGGATGAACAGGTAAAACACGCCGCCGAATCCGGTTTCATACCGGTAACCGGGATCCTTTTTGCGGAGGTAAAGATCCAGCGCGAGGCAGTAAAGAGCGTATTGAAGATCGTACCGGGCCTCTTTCATCACCCGGAAAAGGGCATCGGGACCGTAATCCGGTCGAGCCGGTCCGAGGCGGTTGGATTTCCAGTCGACCAGATAATACCGGTCCCGGTGGTAAAAGACCAAATCGATGTATCCCTTCAACACGCCCTGGACCGGCGAAAAATGAAGCCGGTTTTCCGGAATCTTTTCCCGCCCCGCCGCAGAAAATGCCGGTAAAAGGGTTTCCAGGTCCTCCGGGGAAACCTGCTGAAGCGGGAAAAAAAACGCCAACTCGTGGAGGCGGTGCGCTCTGGGAATCGCCTCAAGGCGCAGGTCCGCCGGCTCGGCTGCCAGGGGGGCCGCCAAAACCCGTTCGATCCCTTCGCAAACCGCCTTCTGCCAGTGTTCTTCAAAACCGTACTGCCGAAGTTTCAGCGCCGCCAGCCGACGCCGCTCTTCTTGGCCGTCCGGTGAAAACGGCGCCTTTTCCAACAGTTCATGGAAAAAGTGGCCGGCGCGAACCCCGCCGGGGAAGGCCAGGATATCGCTCCGGTCGTCCGCTTCGGGACCGGCCGCAACACTGCCCGAACCGGCCCCCACGCGGTCCCGGTCGGGCTGTTCGATCTCCCCCGGACCGAACCGGACGCCGGGCGAAGCCGCCAGGTGAGAATAGCTGGCCACCCGCCAGCTTCGGTCGATCTCGCCGGAAAACCGCCGCACCGAGAGTGCAGGGCTTCGGTTCTCCTGTGCGATCGCCGGCGGCTGCGCGTCTTCTCCGATGCGGGAAAGGTCCACGGCTCCCCCGGCGGCGGATTTCAGCCGCTGCAGCGGGGCATGAAAGTCGGCGTCGGAAAGCCCCTTGACATGGCGGGCCAGCGCCTCGACCGGATCCGGCTCCCCCTTCAGCGCCGATCCGTAGAACAGGTAGGCCATGGCGGAACGTTCGCTCTGGTTGATCCTTCCCCAGGCCAGGTAGCACCGTTCAACGGCGCGGGTCACGGCCACATAGAGCAGCCGCAGGTCTTCGGCCAAGGTTTCGGTGCGGGCCAGCCTGGCGCTCCGGTCCCTCTGCCGGCCGCCCAGATCCAGGGTGAGCCGATCGCCGGCCTCCGGATCGTGAAACACCAGTTCCTCCGATTCCCGGGAGGCATCCGCCGACCACCCAAAGGGGATGAACACAATCGGAAATTCAAGCCCCTTGCTGCGATGAACCGTGACCACCTGAACCGCTTCGGCGTCGCTTTCCAGCCGAAGCTGCTCTTCGTCTGCATCATGAATCGGCGCCGTTCTTTTTCCGGAAAGCCATTGAATCAGTCCAGCGGGCGACAGGTTTTTCTCGGTCTCGGCCCGGTGGCACAATTCGACAAGATGCAGCAGGTTGGTCAGCATCCGCTCCCCGTTTGGATGGGTCAGCAGCCGGCGGCGGATTCCTTCCTGGTTCATGAGCCGGCGGAACATCCGGATAAACCCGCGTTCGCTCCAAATCCGGTTGGCCCCCACGAACTGCGCCGTCTTTTCCGGCCACCAGGACGGGTCCGATTCGCCCGCCTGAAGCGATTGGGCCGATTCTCCGAGCAGCCGGGTGCAAAGGGCGGCGCGCACCCGGCGAAGATCAAGGGGCCGGCGGACCCCGGAAAGGAGCCTCTGGAGCTCTTCGGCCTCCGGAGAGCCGAAGACGCTTCCGGTGCTGTACAGAACCGCCGGTATCCGGCGCTGGGACAGGGTCGATTTTACGATCCGGGCCTGCCGGTTGGTTCGGACCAGCACGGCGATCCGGCCGGCCGACCGGCCGCCGTTGATCAGGGCGCCGATTTCGTCTGCAGCCCATCTCGCCAGCCTGGCAACGGCGTCGGATTTGGCAGCGGGCCGGCCGCTGTCCGGCGAAAGCAGGCACAACGACAGGGCCGGGCCGGCGGCGGAACGCACGGTCCGGGCCGGCCTTGCCGGCGCAAAGGAAATCCCTTCCAGCAGAAACGGCCGGATCGCAAGGGAAAACAACTCATTGACCCCACGCACCAGTTCCGGGTCCGAGCGCCAGTTCCAGGCCAGGCTGTAGCGCTGTTCGGCGCGTTGCGCCGCGGCAAGATAGGAAAACACGTCCGCCCCGCGAAACCCGTAGATGGCCTGCTTGGGATCGCCGATCATAAAAAGCGGCCCGCGACCGCCCCCGAAAAGCCTGCGGCAGATCTCGTACTGCACCGGGTCGGTATCCTGGAATTCGTCCACCAGAGTCGCTTTGTACCGGCGGGCGGCCGCGTCTGCAAAGCCCGGGTTGTCTCGAAGCGCATCCCGGACCCGAAGCAGAAGGTCGTCGTAAAAGAGGACGTTTTTTCGGCGTTTTTTCGCCTTTAGGCGGTCCGGCGCCGTAGCGACGAATTCGGTCTTGAGCCAGAGCCTGAAGCGCTCCATCTCGAGGCGCAGTTCCTCTGCTGTTTCCGCGGCCCTGCCGCACGCATCGAAAAAGGAAAGCTGCGGAGGCGGCTCCCCTTTCCGGGTTCCGCCCCGGATGGCATCACCGGTGAATCGGTGAAAATCGGAAAACAGCGGAAAGGCGACGCTGTCCGGCGCCAGCTGTCGGTCCATCGACCGGATCAGGGCATCGACTCTCTCTTTGCGGCGGCTAAGACCCGATCCGGGAGGGGTTTCGACGACGCTTCCATAAAGATTCCCCTTGAGCACCGGATCCATCAGGGCGTTTCGAACCCGCTCTCTTTGCCGCTGCCATTTGGATTTTAGCGCTTCGATCCGGGCGCGGAACGTCTCCAGCCGGGTCAGCTCCGGTTTTTCCGTCAGGCGGCCTGCGATCCGCATTTCGGTGGGCTTCCCAAGCCGCCGGTAAAGCGCGGAAAATGCGTCAGGGCCGTTTATTTTCCGCTCGGAGAGAAAGGCCGCCAGTTCAGGGGGGGCATCGTAAAGGTGCCGGCGCCAGAAGTCGGCAGCCGCCTCGTCGATCAAGGGCGTCGGATCGCCGGCAAGTTCGGTGTCGAACAGGGTACCGGTTTCGACGGCATGCTCGGTCAGCAGGCGCTGGCAAAAACCGTGGATCGTATGAACAGCGGCCCGGTCAAAGTCGGAAACGGCGGCATCGGCTGTGCGAAGCGCCTGTTTTTGATCGGTCACACTCTGAAATAGTTCTGTAATTAGAGGATCTTCTCCGCGATCCATCCCTTCTGTCAAAACCGTTCGAAGCCGGACCAGGCGCGCCCGGATCCGATCGCGAAGTTCTGCGGTGGCGGCTACGGTGAAGGTGAGCACCACGATCTGTTCGACAAGGAGCCCGGATTCCAGGATCAGGCGCAAAAAGAGCCCCTCGATGTTGTAGGTCTTTCCAGTGCCTGCACCCGCCTCGATGAGCCGCACGCCTCGAAGCGGAACCTGCATCAGATCGAAGGGGATCATCGACGCACAGCTCCATATTCGGTTCGATGGACAGAAATTTTCTCAGACCGCCTTTCAGTTTTCGGGACTGTATCAGACCCGGTCGGCCCTGAAAACCGGAAGCAGTCGATCGGGAGGTTGAGTTATAGCCGGCGAAAGATTATA
>CAYPFH010000148.1:0-9213 GCA_964409825.1 uncultured Desulfobacterales bacterium
GTCAAACAGCCGATCTATGACCTTGAGTTCGCGGTGCGCCAGTGCACAGCAAGCTCTTTTAAACGGAACGGAAATGCGACAATCCCAATATCTCATAATCTAATTCCCTTTTCAAATCGGGTTTCCTATGGTAAACATCCCCGGTTATGGCGTACGTGCTTTGCATAGCCAATCAGAAAGGCGGTGTCGGCAAAACCACCACGGCCATCAACCTGTCGGCTGCCTTGGCCGTGTCGGAAAAGTCGACCCTGCTGGTGGACTGTGATCCCCAGGCCAATGCCACAACCGGCGTCGGCGTCGACAAACACGGCGTCGAGCAGACGCTCTATCACGGCATGATCGGCGAGACCGACGCCGACTCCCTGATCGTTTCGAGCATGATCGAGCACCTCAAGGTCATTCCGTCGCGGGTGGAGCTGATCGGTTTCGAAGTGGAGATGATGGGCACCCCCGGAAGGGAGACCCGGCTCAAGGAGCTGCTGGCACCGGTGGCCGGCCGGTTCGAGTACATCGTTCTGGATTGTCCCCCCTCGCTATCACTTCTGACGGTCAATGCCATGACCGCCGCAAACGACATGCTGATTCCGCTTCAGTGCGAGTTCTACGCGTTGGAGGGCCTTGGGCAGCTTCTGCAGACGATCCGGCGCATTCAAGGAGGGCTGAACCCCGCCTTGGGGGTGGCCGGGATCCTGTTGACCATGTTCGACAAGCGAACCAACCTGTCATACCAGGTGGCGGAAGATGCGGAGAACTATTTCCGGAACCTGGTTTTTAAGACCGTCATTCCCAGAAACGTCCGCCTGAGTGAGGCCCCCAGCTTTGGAAAGCCGATTCTGTTTTATGATGCGACCTCTGCCGGGGCGGTCAGCTACTTTTCCCTGGCCAAAGAAATCTTAAACGGCAAGAAGTCAGAGGCGGCCGATGTCCGAGGATAGACCCAAAAAGCAGCCTGCAGCGGGCCGTCAGCGGAAAAAAGTCGCCCTGGGCCGGGGACTGGACGCCTTGATTCCGGACCTTTCCCAGGACAAGGCCGGCTCCCGGGATTTTTTTTCGTGCGAAATCGACCGGATCCGCCCCAACCGCTACCAGCCGAGAAGGCATTTTTCCGAAACGGATCTGGACGAGCTGCGCCGGTCGATTGCCGAGCAGGGGATCCTTCAGCCTCTGCTGGTGCGGCCCGATGCAGGAGGGTATGAACTGATCGCCGGCGAGCGGCGGCTTCGCGCCGCCAAGTTGGCCGGCTTGACGGCCGTGCCGGTGATCGTCAAGTCGATCACCGACAGCGAGCTGCTGGCCGTGTCGATCATCGAAAACATCCAGCGGGCGGATCTCAATCCGATGGAAGAGGCCGACGCCTACCACCGGCTGATGACCGAATTCAGTCTGACCCAGGAACAGGTTGCAGACCGGGTCGGCAAGGGCCGCCCGACCGTGGCCAATTTTCTGCGCCTTCGAAGCCTGCCCGAACCGATTCAGGCCAGCATCCTTTCCGGGGAATTGAGCATGGGCCATGCGCGGGCGATTCTGGGCGCTGAATCCGGCGCCCGGCAGCTTGCCGCCTGGAGGCGGGTGATCAAAGAGGGCCTGTCGGTGAGAGAAACCGAAGCCCTGGTTCGGCGGCTGAAAAACGAGGCCCCCCCGAAAAAGCCGGTTTGCACACCGGAGGAGCCCTACTTTTTGGATTTGGCCGAACGGCTTTCCCGCCGCTTCGGCACCCGCGTGAAAATCCAGCGGCGGGGCAAAAAAGGAAAGCTCGAGATCGAATTTTACAGCGACGACGATCTCGACCGGCTTCTGGCCCTGCTCGGCCGGGAACCATAGAACAGTTGGGCGTAACGATGGCGACGATGGTTTCACCGCCGAGGCGCCGAGGACGCAGAGGATGCGCAGAGAAGATGGGGAAAGTTTTCTCTGCGCTCTCGGCGTCTCGGTGGTGAGTGTTCTTTGATTTGAGAATCGTCACCGAAATTATGCCATCGAGCACTCGGCCATGCCTTTGCCTGCTGCAGCCGGAGACGTCAATCGAACCGGCCGGGCCTGAACGACATCTGATGGCGCTTCATATCATCATCGACGGGTACAACCTGATCCGGCAGTCGCCGGAGATGAGCCGGCTGGACCGGGTCGATCTGCAACAGGGCAGGGAGGCGCTGCTTCATCGGCTTGCCGAGTACCGAAAGGTGAAGCCTCACCGGATCACTGTCGTCTTCGATGGAACCGATGCACCGCTTCCCGGGGGGCGTCGGGATCGCTTCGGCGGCGTCGATATCCGCTTCTCGCGACGCGGAGAGGCTGCAGACGCCGTCATCATTCGGCTGGCTGAACGGGAAAAGGAGCGTGCGTTGGTGGTCAGTTCGGACCGTGCGGTCGCCGATTTTGCCGCAGGACGGGGGGCTGCCGTCATCGATTCATCCGATTTCGAGGCCAGGCTCGATTTGGCTGCGGCCGGAGTCTCCGGCGACAATCAAGGGCCTGCCGAAAGCGGATGGACGCCGACCACCCGCAAAAAGGGCCCTTCCCGCCGGCTTTCCAAGCGCCAACGACGGAACCGTCAAAAGATTCGCAAGCTGTAGAGCGCTCGTATGAAACTTCATGTTCCCGGTCCGTCATTCCGGGCTTGTCGGAAACACGCGCCAATTTTTTTCGGTTCTTTTAATGGGGGGCCGGTACGGTGCCCGGCCCTACGAAAAACGGCACCTTTGTTGGGTAGGGCCGGGCACTGCACCGGCCCTTCATCGTGCCGAATTCACTGCCAATCGGGTGCCCGTCCTGTTCTTGTTTCGGATTTGAGATACCAGAAGGTTTTCAGGCCCTATCCTGCGAGCCGCTCTTACCGCCGGCCGGGCATGAATCGCACGCAACCCCGTTGACGGGCGGCGGGCGCATCTGGTAGGCAGTATCGCCTCGAACCATGCCAGACGGGAGAAAAGAGAGCGATGATGCGGATCTGTGTAATCGACGGTCAGGGGGGAGGGATCGGCAGCACCATTATCCGTAAGGTCAAAGATGTTTTCGAAGAGACCGTGGAGATCGTTGCCTTGGGCACCAACGCCATTGCAACGGCCCAGATGCTCAAGGCAAAGGCGAATCGGGGGGCCTCCGGCGAAAATGCCATCGTCCAGACCGTCGGCCGGGTGGACATCATTATCGGACCGCTGGGGATCGTCATGGCAAACGCCATGATGGGAGAAGTGACGCCGAAGATGGCCGAGGCTGTTTCTTCCAGTCCGGCGAGAAAGCTGCTGCTTCCGCTGACCCAGGAAAACGTTCAAATTGTCGGCGCTTCCGTCCTGCCGCTGCCCCGGCTGATCGAGGCCATGATCGAGAAATATTTGACCGATATTCAACAAGGAGCCGAAAAAAAAAATGTGTGAGGCCAACGCGTATCTCATCCACCAGGGAACAGAGGAACTGGTCATGGAGGCGGTCGATACCGTCGAACCGGAGGAGGACGGTCTTCGTCTGGTCAGCATCTTCGGAGACCAGAAGTTTCTAAAGGCCCGAATCCATTCATTGTCCCTCGTCGACCACAAGGTGTTTCTCAAAAAGACCGAATAGAAGCTGTCTCAAGAGAATTTTGAGATGGCTTATCGTCACCTCGACCTGGGCCGCCGCCCTTTTGTCTTTTAGAAGATGAAACTTATCGTCGCCAAGACCGCCGGCTTTTGCATGGGGGTGCGGCGGGCCGTGGAATTGGCCCTCGACGCACCGGGAAAACAGCAGGGGCCGATCTGCACCTACGGGCCGCTGATCCACAATCCCCAGGTGCTGGACCTGATGAAGGAAAAGGGGGTTTCGGTTCTGGACCGCATTCCGGAAAAGGGGTCCGGCACGGTGATCGTTCGCGCCCACGGCATACCGAAGGAAGCCCGGAAGCAGCTGGAACGTGCCGGATTCAACGTTATCGACGCCACCTGCCCGCGGGTCATCAAGGTGCAGACGATCATCGACCGCCACACCCGCCAGGGGTATGCCGCGATCATCGTGGGCGACAAGGAGCATCCGGAGGTCGTTGGACTGCTCGGCTACGCCGGAAAGCACGGGGCCGTGGTCGACAGCGTCGAAGAGCTTTCCGCGCTTCCCCGATACGACAAAGCGATCATCGTGGCCCAAACCACCCAGAACACCCGGTTTTTCGAAGCGGTTCGATTCTGGGCCGCCCAAAACGCACCCCACTACAAGGTGTTCAACACCATCTGTGACTCCACCGAAAAGCGGCAGCGCGAGGTGCAGCAGATGGCCGAGACCGTCGATGCCCTGGTCGTCGTGGGCGGGAAAAACAGCGGAAACACCCAGCGGCTGGCCGAAATCGGACGTGCTGCCGGCGTGCCGACCTACCATGTCGAAACCGACTCCGAGCTTGAGCTCCAGGCGCTTTCCTCTGCAGAAACCATCGGAATCACCGCCGGCGCCTCCACCCCGAACTGGATCATCAACCGGGTCTACCGGGCCCTGGAAACCCTGCCGTTCCGGCGGGCGAGCGGCTGGATCCGGGCCTTGTTCCGGCTTCAGCGGACATTGATGATCACCAATGTATATGTTTCCGTCGGCGCCGGTTTTTTGTGCTTTGCATGCATCCGCCTTTTGGAGGTGCCCGATTCGATCCCATTCGTTCTCATTGCCGCACTATACGTACAATCGATGCACATCTTCAACAACTTGACCGGCGTCAAAGCCGACCATTACAACGATCCGGAGCGGGCCGCTTTTTACAACCGGTACAAGGGGGTCCTTTCCCTGCTGGGGGTGGCTGCCGGCGGTGCGGGCCTGGCAACAGCCCTGGTCGTGGGCACCGGCCCGTTTCTCATTCTCTTGGCCATGAGCCTGATGGGGCTTTCCTACAATCTTCGCCTGGTTCCGGCCGCGCTTGCCGGCGGCCGCTATCGAAGCCTCAAAGATGTTCCAGGGTCCAAAACCGTTCTGATCTCCCTGGCCTGGGGAGTGGTGACCTCCCTTTTTCCGCCCCTGGCCGCGACCGGCAGTTTTTCACCGGCGGTCGCCGTCGTGTTTTCAGCCGCGGTGTTGATGGTGTTTGTCCGGACCGCCTTTTTCGATCTGCTCGACATGCAGGGGGACCGGATCGTGGGCCGAGGCACGATTCCGATCATTCTCGGCCAGCGCCGCACCATGAAGTTGCTGCAAACTCTCTCTGCCGCCGCCGTTTTGCTGCTGGCCGGATCGAGCCTTGCCGGACGGACGGGCTATCTGGGCCTTGCCTTGGCGATTTGTCCGGTTTCCATGGCGCTGGTATTGATCGGCCACCAGAAAGAAAAGGTCCTCCCCGGGGTCAGGCTCGAATTCCTCATGGACACCCACTTTATCCTGGCCGGGCTGATTGCCCTGCTGTTTGCTGCATTCTAATTCGAAACCATCTGTTTCTACGGTGGTCGTGAGCTGCATGAGCCGCATAAATCCGGATTTCGAATTTTGCTGTCGATCGTGATCCGGTCGGCTTACTAAAGTTTGCACCCACAAAGCGGAGAAGTTCATGGATATCCAGAAGCTGGTGATCTCGCCGGGGTCGGCGCCGGTTCGGCCGAACCTGCCGGGGATCGATTCGCCCGGCATTTTCACCCTCCGGACGATTCCAGACACCCAGCGGATCGTGTAACAGATCCGCGGCCGGCGGGTAGATAGGGCGGCGGTGGTCGGCGGGGGCTTTATCGGCCTGGAAATGACCGAAAACCTGCATCGGCCTCTCTTTTCCTTTTTGCCTCCCAGCCTCCCAGCGGTGCCCAACGCGGCTATCGAAAGACTGAGGGTTCTTCTCCTGCCAGCAGGCGGGCGATGTTTCCGTGGTGGCGGGCAATGATCAACAGGGCGGCGACCGCTGCGGCCCCCGTCATGGCAGAAGAGCCGGTCGCCTCCCAGACGGCCACCGGCAAGGCCACCGAGGCGGCCATCGAGCCGACCGAGACCCGCCCGGTGAAGCAGACTATCATTACGAACACCAGCAGGGCGATCAGCACCGCCAATGGAGAGAATGCGGCAACGGCCCCTGCCCAGGTCGCCACCCCCTTGCCTCCGCCTCGAAACTGCAGATACAGGGGAAACAGATGGCCTCCAAAGGCGCACAAGGCCGTGGCCGCCAAAAAAAGCTCCCATCCGAGAACCCCTTCAGGGGCCATATAAACTCCGATGGCCACCGGAACCGCTCCCTTGGCGACATCGCCGATGAGCGTCAAAACGCCTAAAGTGTTTCCGGCCGTCCGGCGCACGTTGGTGGCACCGATGTTGCCGCTGCCCTCTTTTCGGATGTCCACGGAGGTAAACAGCCTCGTCAGCACCAGCCCGAAAGGCACCGACCCGGCCAGATAAGCTCCAATCGGCAGCAGGATCCAAAAAAGAAATATCATTGATTTTTTTTGTCGCTTTCTTCGATTTGCGAGAGTAGAGCGCTTGTCAGAATAACGTTCCGATTGCAGCGGTCTTTCAGGTGCTGACTGGCTTGTCAGATACATCCAAAATTGCTTGGTCCAAGTGGCCCATTTCAATATACTGATTCGATTATTGTTTCAATTCAATTTCCAAGGATCAGCCCCACTTTTGGAAAAATCGCCCAGCTATTTTCTATTGACATCGGTTTCGGGACAAACCAACATTGATTAAATCGTAAAAACTGCCCGAAGCGTCATTCCGGGCTTGACCCGGAATCCATAACTTATCGAAATCAATGGATTCCCGCTTTCGCGGGAATGACGAAAAAAGAGAAATTCGGACTTTTTACGAAACCATCAATATTAAGGATAAAACTTAATATGGTTGAAAGCGGGAGGCACAGCATGCCCAACATCACCCTGAGCGTTGACGAAGAGACCATCAAGAAATTGCTAAAAATCGCCGTTGATCAGAAATACAACGACATTGCTGTCTTCAATCCGTTTTGATCTTGGCGGCGAAGCCGCCTTTCATAAAATCACGGAGCGATCAGGGGAGTGATTTTATTTATGGAACCCGTTGAATTTCCCATCACCGACGTGCTCGATCTTCACACCTTCCGACCTTCGGAAGTGTCGGATCTGCTGGACGACTATTTTGCCGAATGCCTTGTCCGGGGAATTTTCTCGGTTCGCGTCATCCACGGCAAGGGAACCGGGGCCCTGAAAAAACGGGTGCGGGCGATTCTTGAAAAACACCCGCTGGTGGTCGCTTGCAGTGATGCGCCGGCCCAGGCCGGCGGATGGGGCGCGACCTGCGTGGAACTGGCAGGAGAAAGGAGGAAGCATGGCGGATTTTCTGTTCGTGTTGAGCCAGGATGACAACGAGAAGGCAACCCGGTGCTACCAGTTTGCCAAGATCGCCCATGGAAAGGGGCACGGGGTGAACGTTTTTCTCATCGACGGCGGCGTGATGTGGGGTAACTCGGACCGGGATCACAACGTCAAAACGCCCACCGGGGACTGCCCCAACGACTACCTGCCCTATCTGGTCGAACACGAGGTGCCCATCGGGGTCTGAATTCCCTGCGCCAAGGCTCGTCAGGTTGACGAGTCCCGGTTTTTCTCCAACATGGTCCTCGACGGCGGCCCCCACCTGATCGACCTGGCCGCCGAAGCCAAGGTCTTTACCTTTTAACGATCGTGGTTCCCGCCCCGGCACTTTGTGCTTCAGGTTATTCCGGGAAAGGAGTCGGGGCGGATGCCGGCCCATGTCCTTTCAATACCTTCAACGCATCATGGGGTTTTTTCTTCGGCCCTTGATGCAAATCTTTTTTCCCGGTTGCGCTGTGTTCGAAGATTTCAAGATTATGGAAAAAAACGGCGCCGGATCGGCCATGAAAGGATCCCCATGAACGGCAACATTCCCGGCAGCCTGCTGACCACCGCCATGGCGGTGATGCCGCATACGGACCTGGACCGAGCGCTTGAAACGGCCCTGTCGCTGGATGTGCCCTTCTGGCCGCAGCTGCCCAACTACAGCTACCACGAAGACATGTACGTGCAGGCCGCAGAGCATTTTCCCGGCATCGTGTTGGACCTGGACATGCGCACCCTGCGCTTTTCCATGGACAAATTTGCAGAAGAACTCGAAGAAACCCTTGCCCGGTTCGACGATCCGGCAATCTTCGACATCAGCGAAACCTATTCAGCGGTGTACCACCGCTTTCTGGCCCTCGACCTTGCCGACCGGCCCGCCATCCGGGGCCAGCTGGAAGGGCCGATCAGCTTCGGGTTCAACGTGCTGGACCAGGATGAAAGGCCCATACTCTTCGACGACACGGTCCGGCCCTTCATGCTCGATTTCATGGCCCAGCGGATCAACGTGCAGTTAAAACGGCTGCAAAAACGCAACGCCAATGCCTTCATGTTCGTCGACGAACCGGGCCTGCAGTTTCTTTTCTCGGCCATGGCGGGCTACGGAGACATCAAGGCCAAGGCGGACCTGGACCGGTTCTTTTCCCAGGTGGACCGGCCCCGGGGCATCCACCTGTGCGGCAACCCGGACTGGGACTTTTTGCTCAACATGGATCTGGAGGTGCTGTCGCTCGATGTGTACACCAACGCGGAGGTCTTTGCTTCCTACGCCAAATCCATCGCCAAATTTCTCGACCGGGGCGGGGTCATCGTCTGGGGGATCGTGCCCACCGGATTCGAGGCCTTTGCCCAGGAGGAGATTCCGACGCTGATCGACCGCCTCGAAACGATCTGGAAGGTGCTGTGGGCCAAGGGCATCGACCGAGACCTGTTGATCTCCCGGGCCATGCTCTCGCCGGCCACCTGCTGTCTGGTCAATCCGGACAAGGAGCGCACCGTGGAGCGGGCCTTTGCCGCCGTAAATCAAATGGCCGGGCGGCTGCGGGAAGACTATCTGTAAAATAAGAACCGCTTAGAGCGCTTGGGGTGCGGCTTATAGAGCTGAATCGACGCGCTCAATCAAGCGTCAACCCCTGCTATCGGAACGTTATTTTGACAAGCGCTCTACAATAGATCCGTGCGTTGGGCTGCCATAATCTCTTTGACCCTCTTCTGGTTCACACCGGCTCTGTCGGCAAAATCGGGCCACCGGCCGATCGTATGAATAACGCGGTCAATCATATCATCTGCTGGTGCCTTTTTTATTCCTGCCGACTTGGCCAAGGCGATCAAATCTGACCGGTTGAGATAAAAGTTGTTGAAATACCGAAGATTATCTTGACTTCATGTTAGAAATATGTCAGATTCATTTCGTTCATTTCGTTCATTTCGTTCATTTCGTTCATTTCGTTCATTTCGT
>CAYPFH010000149.1:0-9206 GCA_964409825.1 uncultured Desulfobacterales bacterium
TCATGCAGACAGAATGCATGGGCCGGCGTTCCGGACGCCGTCATGATCCAAGATTGCTAAGCAAACGCTGTGCCATCGATCGACGATTTCTATATGGGAACGCAAAAGACCGGAGCAGAGAAGGAATATAAAATGATAATGGGAGCTTGAAGTGCTTTATGAGAGGCTCGGGTCAACTTCCCGCGGTCGTAGCCGCACGGCTCCGGGGACGAATCGATGCAAATAAAAAATGGCGAACACGAAGGGCGAAAAATTTTGGATTTGATATCAATAAGATACTGTACCGCAATAAAAATTGTTCGGTGCAATAAAATCATTTCTCCCCTCGGGCGAAAACCGCTTGCCGGTTGTCCCGGCCCATCGGCATGGATAACCCTATCTATTTGATATCATATGGAAGAGTTCTAAAACCCCGGCGTGATGGTTCCTTTGAAAAAGGGCTCTTGAAATGGTATGAATATTGCTATTTGCCCCATGAAGGACCTGCAGTCTTTCGCTCTGTTGATTTTTTCGAACAGATGGATTCTTTTCACCGTTTTTTTGGAGGGTGCCATGGATAAGGAAGTATTCAGTCTATGCTTCATGTGCTCGGTCCGATGCCCGATCCGGGTGCTGGCCAAAGACGGCCAGGTCAAGTGGATCGAGGGAAATCCCCATGTGGCCGGCATGGAGGGAAGCCTATGCCCCCGGGGAGCGGCCGGGATCAACATGCTCTACGACAACGAGCGGCTCCAGACCCCCCTGATCCGGGACGGAAAGCGCGGGGAAGGCAAATGGCGGAAGGCCTCCTGGGACGAGGCCTTGGATTATGTGGCAGACAAGCTCAAGGGGATCATCGATACCCACGGCGGCCACAGCGTGGTGCTGGGGGAGCGGACGCAGCTGGCCACCCATGTGAGCAAGACGTTTTTGAAGGCCATCGGCTCTCCGAACCATTTCACCCACGACGCCCTGTGCAAGGGATCGGTGAACACCGCCTGCCGGAGCCTGTTCGGATATACCGACGCCCAGATGAGCATGGACTACAAAAACACGAAGCATATCGTGCTCTACGGCCGGAACATCTTCGAGGCGATTTCGGTCAAGGAGGTCAACAACCTGACAGCCGCCCTGGAAAACGGGGCCAGGCTCACCTACATCGACCCGCGGGTGTCCGTCACGGCCACCAAGGCCCACCGGTACTGGATGATCCGCCCTGGCACGGACCTGGCCCTCAACTATGCCCTGATCCACGTGGTGCTCAACGAGCGGCTCTACGACAAGGAATACGTCGACAAATGGGTTCACGGCCTGTCGGAGCTGCGGGATTTCGTGCAACCCTACACCCCCGAATGGGCCGAGACCGAAACCGGCATCGCCGCAAGCGAAATCGTCTCCTTGGCCCGGGAGATCAGCAAAGACAAGCCTTCGGTGATTTTTCACTTCGGCTACCGGGGCGCCCACTACGAAAACGAGATCTACCAGCGCCGCTCGATCATGATCCTCAATGCCCTGATGGGAAGCGTGGAGGCCAAGGGCGGCTTTTTCTTCAAGAAAGGACCGGGGGAGGCGGGAGGAAAGCCGGCCCGGAAGCTGACCGAGCAGGAGAAAAAGTTTCCGAAGATCGATGTCCCGCGATTCGACAAGGTGGGGACCAAAGAGTTTCCCCTGCCGGACCCGAATCACGGCGTCGGCCAGATGCTGCCCCATGCCATCCTCAACGAGGACCCCTATCCGATCAAGGCCCTGATCGCCTTCCGGTTCGATCCGCTGGGTTCCATTCCGGACGCCAACCTGACCAAGCAGGCGCTGGACAAGCTCGATCTGATCGTGGCCATCGACATCAACCACAGCGACATCGCCTGGTATTCGGACGTGGTGCTTCCCGAATCCGCATACCTGGAGCGGACAGACTGCATCCAGCAGGCCAACGGCCTCAAACCGCAGATGTTTCTCAGGAAAAAGGCGGTGGAACCCCGCTACAACACCCGGGAAGGGGCGATGATCTTAAAGCAGATCGGCGAGCGGATCGGCATCGGAGAGTATTTCCCGTACCAGAACATGGAAGAGCTCGTCCGGTGGCAGCTTGAGCCCACCGGCTTTTCCATGGAAGATTTCGACGCCAAGGGGTTTGTGGCCTACTGCAAGGACCAGATTTTCTGGGATCGGAAAAAGGACCTCAAGCTCAAAACCCCTTCGAAAAAGATAGAATTTGTCTCTTCGCTGCTGGAAGAGGCGGGCTATCCGTCTTTTCCGACCTACGAGCCTGTCGAACAGCCCGAGGGCAACCGCTTCCGCCTGGTCACCGGCCGCGTGGCGCTTCATACCCACGTTTCGACCCAGAACAACCCCTATCTGAGCGAAATCGTCCCCGAGAACGTGCTGTGGATCAACAGCGGCAAGGCTGCGGCACTCGGGATCGGAAACAGAGACGAGGTCGAGATTGCCTCGAATCGGGGCAAGGGCAGGATCAAGGCCCTGGTCACCGACCTGATTCATCCGGAGACGGTGTTCATCCTTCACGGATTCGGCCACGAGGCCAAACTGGCCAGCCGGAGCTACAACCGTGGGGTCTCAGACAGCCTTCTTCAGGAGAATATATCGGACAAGATCGGCGGCAGCCCCGCGCTGCATGAAACCTTTGTCACCGTCAACCGTGTATAGCGCCCGTTGGACAGACGCTGTGGAGGAGATATGAGCCAGTACTATCTGTTTCAGGATACCAAAAAGTGCATCGGCTGCCATACCTGCACAATTCAATGCAAGAGCAACAAAAATCTTCCGGTGGGCCCCCGGATCAGCCAGATCGTCACGGTGGGGCCGAAACTCGTGGGCGGGCTGCCCAAGGCGGCCTATATTTTCATGCCCTGCTTTCACTGCGAGGATCCCTGGTGCGTTGCGGCCTGCCCGACCGGTGCGATGCAAAAAAGGCCCAAAGACGGGGTCGTCTTCGTCGACGAAAAACTCTGCGTAGGCTGCAAGGCCTGCATCACGGCATGTCCCTGGGGTGCGCCCCAGTGGAATCCGGAAACCGGAAAGGCCGTCAAATGCGATTACTGCATGGACCGGGTCGACCAGGGCCTGAAGCCGGCCTGCGTCACGGTCTGCACCACCCACTGCCTGCATTTCGGAAAGGTGGAGGACTTGACCCAGATCCGCAAAGAAAGGCACGCCAAGGCGGTCGCCAATCTGGAGGATAACTAGAGGCGGGATAGGAAGTACCGTAGAGGATGGCTATTCCGGTTCGAACGAAAAACAAAGCACGAAATTCGAATATCGCTATTCGTGTTTCGGATTTCGGATTTAAATCCGAATGGTTACCTTGTCTGGGAGCAACTGAAACTCCCCTTTGAACAGGGGAATTGCTCACTGATGATTAGAGGCACCCCATGTCTGAAAAAAGCTGCCCGGTCCATCGGACGCTCCTATCGGTCCGATCCGACCTGGAATCGAATCGGTTGACCACTCCCCGGAGCCGGCGGATTGCAGAAGAAATCCGGGATCTGCTTCGGGATATCGCCCTGGGCCGCGCAGGAGAGGACCACCTGCCGGCCCTTGCCTCGTTGACCGGCGAGTTGGCCGACGAAAAGGCCGGCGACGGATCCGGAGAGCTGGCCGAGCGGGTTCGCGCCGCCCTGGACGAGCACCGGGAGGTGTTCGCAAGCCACATCGAGACCCACAACTGCGCTGCAGGAGACTGCGTGCGCCTGGCGCCGGCGCCGTGCCAGATGACCTGCCCGGCGGGCCTCGACATTCCCACCTATGTCACCTTAATCGGGCAGGGAAAAGACGCCGAAGCCATCGACGTCATCCGCCGGGACTGCCCCTTTCCCTGGGTCTGCGGCCTGGTCTGCACCCGTCCCTGCGAGTACATGTGCGTGCGGGCCAGAATCGACGAGCCCATCGCCATCAAGTCCCTGAAAGGGTTTGCCGCAGAAAGGGCCATGTCAGAGGGAAGCTACCGGAACCCGGAAAAAGCCCCGGCCAACGGAAAGCGCATCTGTGTGATCGGCGCCGGGCCCGGCGGCATGAGCTGTGCCTACTATCTTGCCCTGAAAGGGTATTCGGTCCGCATCTTAGAGAGCCAGCCGGTGGCCGGCGGGATGCTCCTGCTGGGAATCCCCCGCTACCGCCTTCCCCGGGAGATCATCGACCGGGAGGTCGCCATGCTCCAGGACCTGGGGGTCGAGTTTTCCTTCAACACCGCGTTCGGCCGGGATGTCACCTTAGAACAGCTGAAGGCGGAGGGATTCGACGCGTTCTTTTTCGCCATCGGGGCGCACCGGTCCTTCAAGCTGTACATTCCCGGCGAACAGGAGGCGCCCAATGTTCTCGAGTCCATCGATTTTCTTCGGACCGTCGCCCTTGGACGGCGGGAAGTGCCGGGGCGTCGGGTGGTGGTGGTCGGCGGCGGCAACGTGGCCATCGATGCGGCCCGAACGGCCCTGCGGCTCGGATCCAGAGAGGTGACCGTCGCCTACCGGCGAACCCGCAAAGAGATGCCGGCCGACCACGAAGAAGTGGAGCAGGCCGAAGAAGAGGGCATCCGATTTTCTTTTCTTACCGTTCCGGTCGAGGTGGTGCACAGCCAAGGGCGGCTGGAAGGGCTTCGCTGCCTCGAGGCGCGGATGATGAAAGTCGAGGGAAAAGACCGGATGGTGCCCAAGCCGGTGGAGGGAAGCGATTATCTCATGGAGGCCGATGTCATCATTTTGGCCATCGGCCAGCAGGTCGACACCGACTGCATGAGCTCGGTGCCGGGCATCGACTGGACCCGGAGAAACACCATCCGGGCCAACATGGCCACCATGGAAACCGATGTGGAGGGGGTTTTTGCCGCAGGAGACGCCGTCACCGGCCCGGCCACGGTCATCGAGGCCATCGGCGGCGGAAAGCGGGCGGCCGAGGCCATAGACCGCCATCTGTCCGGGATACCCCAGCCAGAGATGCCCCCGGTTCCGGTGCGGCGCAGAAGGGTGGAATACCTGGAGGTGCCTGCCGTCACCAAGATGACGCTCAAGCGGCCGGAGATGCCCCTTTTGAACATCGATCGCCGCCGGACGACCTTCCAGCAGGTGGAGCTGGGCTATTCGGAGAACATGGTGCGGGAAGAAGCCCGCCGCTGCCTTCGCTGCGATGTCTGCCTGCGGTGCGGCAAATGTGTCGAAACCTGCAGAGACAAGATGGGCGTCGACGCACTTCAGATGGGCTATTTCGACTTCGATCATCCGGTGACCACGGATTTTCGGGTCACCGAAGACCGGTGCATCCTCTGCGGCGCCTGCGCGACGAATTGTCCCACCGGCGCCATGCAGATGGAAGACAGAGGGGGGGAACGGATTCTTTCCCTCTGCGGTACGATTCTCAACCGCCAGAAGCTGGTCCGCTGCGAGGCCTGCGGCGCGGTGCTCGGGCCGGACGTCTATCTGGAGTACGTGCGGAAAAGAACCGATCGGGTGGCCCGGGTTTCCGCGGAGCGAAAGCTGTGCGAGGCCTGCGCCAGAAAGGCCACCGCCGCGCTGGGGGGGCAGGATTCCCCCTTAACGTGAGCGTCAATTTTCTGCAGGGGAAAACAGGAGAGAATGAAATGGTTTTGCAACGCGGCCAACGGGTAGAGGTCTACCGCCGGTCGGAGGATGAAAGCTGGCAGGCCTACATGGACGAATATATCGGCCTGCACGGGATCATCACCGACCCGGATTCGACCATCAACGATCCGGATGCGCTGGTGGAGGTGAGCCTGGTGGGCAAAGGAACCCACCGCCTTCCCCAGGATTGCCTCCGGCTCCTGGATGAGTAAATCAGGGAACGCGGATGCAGGTCGGAGAGCTTCTTTCGAACAAGGCGAAAAAGCCGCTGACACTGTCCGCGGACTGCCCGGTGATCGAGGCCGTCGAACGGATGGGGCGGGAGGATGTGGAATCGGCGGTGGTCGTCGGTGCCGGCCGCCCCGTGGGGATGTTCGCCGGATCTGATCTACTAAGGCTTTTGCAGCGGAAGACGGCTGAGGCGCTTCACCGGACGACCCTGGAAGAGGCGATGACCGACCAGTTTGTCGTTGCCGCTCCAAAGGAGGAAATCCGGCCGGTCATGGCAAAGATGCTCGACGGCGGGATCCGCCATCTGGTGGTTGCCTCAGGGGGTACGGTTCTGGGCCAGCTTCCCCTTTGCGAGATCGTCAAGAAGGTGTTTGATATCCTCGACGGGGAAATCCGCCATCTGAACGAATACATCGCCGACCTCCACGAGGCAGGATCCGATTGAAATGAAATCGCTGCCGCGATTATATAGGAAGGCGGTTTTATGAGCCAATTAATCCGCATCAACATAGACGGAACAGACTACGAAGCCGACGCCGAATCGACCGTGCTCGAGGTGGCGCGCCAAAGCGGGATCGATGTCCCCACCTTGTGCTATCATCCGGCCCTGAGGCCTTCCGGGTCCTGCCGGTTGTGCGCGGTGGAGGTCGCCGGGCGGGCCACGGGAAAACCGACGGCCATGCTCTCGTGCATTCTCAAGGTCCGCGAAGGCATGGTGGTTCGGACAGACGGCGAAGTTGTGATGAAAGCCCGCACCCGGGCGTTCAAGAACCTGCTGAAAATGGCTCCCCAGTCCCGGCGGATCATCGACATGGCCATCGGCTACGGCGTCGATCCGGGTCCGCCCCCCGACGGGTGCATCCGCTGCCGCCTGTGCATCCGGGTCTGCAAGGAAATCGTGGGCCCCGGCGCTCTGAAGATGGAAAAACGGGAAGGGCAGAATTTTGTGGTCCCCGTCGAGGGGCTGTGCATCGGGTGCGGCACCTGTGCCAACATCTGCCCCACGAGGGTGATCCAGGTCGAAGACTTAGAAAACGTCCGCACGATTTCCATTCGGGGCGAGGTCATCGGCCGCCATCCTCTGGAGCGCTGCGAAGGCTGCGGGCGGCTGTATGCCACCCCCAAATTTTTGGATCATGTTCACGACCGTACTGCCGCCCATCATGCCGATGTCAAAGCCCCTCATCATTACTGCCCCACTTGTGCAAAGCTCTTTTCGGACCGGATCAAATCCATGCAGGACCGCTCCCGGAAATAGCCGCTGCACGAGGTGCGAAACCGGTCATGGCTCGAATCGTTGTCATAGATGATGTCCCGGACGCCGCCCGGCTGGTGAGACGGGTGCTCGAGGAATGCGGACACGAGGTGCTCGAATTCACCGAAGGGTCCGAAGCCCTGGAGTTTTTCCGGCATCATGGGCCGGACTTGGTGGTTCTCGACCTCCGGCTCAAGCAGATGGACGGGGTCGAGGTGCTGGAACAGATCCGCAAATGTGCGCCGGCCACCCGGGTGGTGGTCCTGACCGGTTCACCGACCGTGGAGGCCCGGCGAAAAGCGCTTCGCCTGGGCGCCAGCGCCTTTTGCACCAAGCCGATCGACAACGAGGACCTGGTCGAAACCATCGGGAAGGTGCTCGACGGGGATTCCTCTACGGCAGTCTGATCCCGGCTGAAGAAGATGGCGGCATCGACGCCGCCGCCGGAACGAAACTATGGCAATTTGTATACGACAGGCTGGTTCCATGCGCGAAGCCCATGGCGCCGCATTGACAGGCCCGGATTCTGGGTTAGGATCGATAAGGAGAGATCCTGACCCAGACAACGACAACCACCCAGCATCATAAAAAATGGTAAAGGAGGATTTCCGATGAGCGCTTCCGAAGCAAACACCCGGTTAACTTTTTTCTTTCCCGGCGCGCGGGCCCTGAGCAAAGAAGAAGCGACAGAGCTTCCCGAAGAGAAGAAGAAGGCCGTACCCTCCGGCATCGAGGAGGGGATCTGGCTGGAAATCGAATGCCCGGACCGCTCCTGCATTGAAAAGGGAAAGATCACCGTGCCGGTCGAAGGCGCCGGCGAGGGGGAAAAAGGATTCTGGCTGCGACTTTTCTGCCCGGAGGGAAGCTGTAAAATCACGGAGGACACAGAGCTTCCCTAATCAAATCGCCGACGATCATTTCGCGTTTCACAAAAAAACCGGGGCTGGGCGGAAATTCCTCCCGGCCCCGGCTTTTTTCGGCGTTTTCCGTCAAGACCCAATAGCGCGCTCCTCATATTGTCGTGTGCGAAAATGATTTTTCAGTTACTTCCTCCATCTACACAGGATTGGTGTCTTCAGATCCGCCCTTCCCGATGCCGTGGGCGTGCTCCCAGCGCTTGTCCATGAAGTAGAGGATCGGCACGGTCATCCGGGAAAAAAGCAGCGAGGCCACTTCGCCGGCCATCAAAGAGATGGCCAGCCCCTGAAAGATCGGATCGAACAGGATCACCGATGCGCCCACCACCACCGCTGCGGCCGTGAGCATCATCGGCCGGAAGCGAACCGCCCCGGCGTCGATGACCGCCAGATCCAGGGGCATTCCCTCCCTGAGACGAAGTTCGATGAAATCCACCAGGATGATCGAGTTTCTCACCACGATGCCGGCGCCGGCGATAAATCCGATCATGGAGGTGGCCGTAAAAAAAGCGCCCATGGCCCAGTGGGCCGGCAGGATGCCGATCAATGAAAAGGGGATGGCGACCATGATCACCAGCGGAGTGGAAAACGACTGGAACCAGCCGACCACCAGCACGAAGATGAGCACCAGCACCACGGCAAAGGCGATGCCCAGGTCTCGAAACACTTCATAGGTGATATGCCATTCCCCGTCCCACTTCATGGCGTATTTCTGGTTTCCGGGCGGAATCTGTGCGGTATGCTGGGCGATGCCGTAACCTTCCGGCAGCTCGATGGCGTCGATCTTTTCGTGCATCTCCAGGATGGCGTATACAGGACTTTCCTTTTCTCCGGCCACGTCTCCGGTCACATAGACCACCGGTTTCAAGTTCTTGTGGTATATGCTCCGGTTCACCCGGGTCTTTTCGCTTTTCACCAGCGCCGACAGGGGCACCAGACTTCCGTCCGCTCCGGTCAGCTTGATGCTCTCCAGCAGGCGGATGTCGGCCCGGTCCTCCAGGGGCAGACGGACGAGGATCGTCACATCCTCCTTTTCCCGAGGTTCGTGCAGCAGGCCCACCTTGCGGCCGTCTAGTGCCATCTGGACGGCTCCGGTGATCTGGGCGTCGGTGATGCCGTGCAGGGCCGCCTTTTCCCGGTCGATTTGCATCTGCATCCGGGGCTGCTCCTCTTCCATGTACCAGTCCACATCCACCACGCCGGGCGTCGACTCGAAGACGTCCCGGATCTGTCGGG
>CAYPFH010000150.1:0-9097 GCA_964409825.1 uncultured Desulfobacterales bacterium
TTTCGACATTACCGAATCGGACAAGTCCCTTGAAGACTATGTGCGTAAGCGCATGCAAGAGGCTTACGAAAATGCCGCCAACCGCTGAAGAGAACGGGAGGCCGGGCCATGAAAACACAGGCGCTGGTACTGCAAAGACGCACCGATATGGACTGGGCAGAGTTTGAGCAATCGCTCCACGATCGTTTCGGTGTCAATGCCGTGACCCTGACGGTGAACGGAGCCCGGAAAACGGCCGGCGAGATCTTATGGGCAAACGGCCTCTGTGCCATGATCAAGACAAACCCGAACGGGGCGAAAAGAATCTGCGGCATCATCCAACGGATTTTAATTCGAAGAGCTGCTGATAGGAGACGATATGCGACCGATGAGTGCGCCGCCGGGATCTACCGGATCATGGTGCCCATCGTAGTTCAAGATGAATTAGACGGCTTCGTCAGTGTATGCGGCAGGCCTTTTTCCACTGCGGACCGGATTTATACCGAATACATCCGTCACACCACCGATGAAGATCAGGAAAGAATCGAGGCGCTGATATCCTCTCTCCGGCCCATCGGTCCCCGGACCCTGGAAGAGATGAGGCGGTTTATCTCGGACGTTGCGCATTGAGCACGATGGCGAGGGAAAGCGCCTCATGACTGGGACCAGTGTAAAGGGGGTAAGCGGCCGAGGCACGGAGCGCAAGGAAAGGTCCCGGCCGAGAATATAAACTTAAATCCGAAATTCGAATATCGAAATCCGAAACAAATTCAAAATCCCAATTTTCAAATGACCAAAACAAGGCCGAAAGGAAAAAAAACCGATAACCTTCTAAATAGCTGGTCTTGAAAACCAGGATTTCAAGGCTGGATTACAGCGGCGGTGTGCTCAGCGGCGGCTTGCGGGTTTGGGTCGCCTGTTCGAATCCGTACGCGATCTCGATCAGCGTCGGCTCGGTAAACGGCCGGCCGATGATTTCCATGCCGATGGGCACGCCGATCGGCGCGGTTTCCGTGGCGGCCGAAAAACCGGCCGGGACGCAAATGGACGGAAATCCCGTTACCGAACACAGCACACCGTTTCGTTCAATTTGAGATCCGCCGACCTTGCAGACCAGCTGCTGCTGGTGGGGATAAACGACCGCATCGAGCCTTTTGTCGGCCATCATCTTCAAGATGCGGGTTTGAAGTTTTCCCCTTTCGGCAAGCCGCCTATGGTGCTCGGCCGTGCCCGTGCCCAAGGCCATGGCCTTCTGGAAATTTTCTTCGATCCCGGGGTGGTATTTTCCCGAAGCCAGGATTTCCTCGACGGAATGAACCGGGGCGTGATCCGGAAGCGCCTTCAAATAGACGTTCAAGTGGTCCTTCAGCTCATGCAGGTGGACGCTGACTTCACCGGCCAGATATCCGGAATCGATCTCTTCGTTCAAGGAAATGATCTCCGCCCCCTGGCCTTGCATTTTTGCGATGCTTTTTCTTACGACCTCGTTTGTCTCTTCATGAATGCCCTTGGGCCCGAAGAAACTTTCCAGCACACCGATGCGCTTACCGGACAGCCCGTCTTTTTTCAAAAACGATGTATAGGATTCCGGTACGCGGCCGATCGACCACGCGGTTTCATCGTCTGAACGATCGTATCCCGTGATCACCTCCAGCACCCGCACCGCATCTTCCACGGTTCGGCAGATGGGGCCGGCGGTGTCCTGGGTAAAGGAATACGGAATGATGCCGTCGCGGCTGACAAGGCCGATGGTGGGGCGGATGCCGACAAGATTGTTGGCAGACGAAGGCGAGCGGATGGAATTGATCGTATCGGTTCCGATGCCGACCAGTCCGAAATTGCTTGCAATCGCCGCTCCCGTGCCGCCGCTGGAACCGCCGGGGGTGCAGTTCAGATCGTATGGATTCAGGGTTTGTCCCAGGATCGAGCTGATGGTTTCCCCCCAGATCGCAAACTCGTGGAGGTTGGTTTTTGCCAGGATCAGCGCGCCCGATTCCCGAAACCTCCGGGTGATAAAGGCGTCGTCTTCCGGGATGAACCCTTCCAGGCTCGCCGACCCGCCCGTGGTCGGCATGTCGAAGGTGTCGCAGTTGTCCTTGAGCATGACCGGAATGCCGTGCAGCGGGCCGGTCAACCCATCGGTGGAAAACTTCCGGTCCATTGCGTCTGCCTCTTTCAGGGCATTCGGATTGACAAGGATAACGGCGTTGAGCTTCGGCCCTTTTCGGTCATAGGCTTCGATGCGCGCCAGGTATCCTTCGACCAGCTGACGACAGGTCAGGACCCCGTCTTTCATGGCCTGGTGCACTTGGGCAATGGTGATTTCTTCTATCGCGAACGGTTTCATTTAGATTCCCTCGCCTGCGGTTGCTTCGATTCTGCATTCAATGATGTTCGGGCACATCAGCCTGGCTATTTGATGGTCCAGCCGCCGTCGACAAGCAGCACATGCCCGGTGATCATGGCGGCGTATTCGGTGGCCAGGAAAAGCACCGGATAGGCGATCTCTTCCGGTTTTGCCATGCGTCCCAACGGAATGCTGTCAAGCACATATTCCTTGAATTTTGCATCGTCGAACATTTTTCGGGTCATGGGCGTCTCGACAAACGTGGGGGCCACGGCGTTGACGTTGACGTTGTACTTGGACCATTCCAGGGCCAGGACCCGGGTCAGCTGGTCCACCCCTGCTTTGCTGGAGCAGTAGGCGGCCCGCAAGGGGATGGCCACGGTCCCGGTCTGCGAGGAGATGTTGATGATCTTGCCGGATCGGCGCTGAATCATCTGGCGCCCGGCAGCCTGACAGATGAAGAATATGGCTTTGAGATTGATGTCTTGGACGGCGTCCCAGTTTTCTTCGGAGACCTCTTCGGCGGGCTGCGGCCTGTTGATGCCGGCACAGTTCACCAGGATGTCGATTCGTTCCATCTTCTGGACGCATTCGTCGACCAGCGTTTCGGCCGCGCCGCTTTTTGTCAGATCCAGCGCCATAAAGTGATGCTCGACGCCTTCGTCTTTCATACGCCGGGAAAGATCTTGCAGCTTTTCTTCGTTTGTGCCGTTGAGGAAAAGGGTTGCCCCGGCGCTGCCCATCAGCGAGGCGATCGCCTCTCCGATGCCGCCGGTGGCCCCTGTAATCAGCGCGGTTTTGTTTTTCAAAGAAAGATTCGTGTTCATCATTTGGCGTATTTTTCCTTCCGGACTTTGCAGGAAATTTCATGCACCAGCATGTTTTCGTAGTTGCAGGCCCGTTCGCAGACCTCGGCCATGATATCAGCGCATCTTTGTAAGATATGAGTATGTTCCGGCTATGCAGCATCGATCCGTCCGGCTGGAAGCGGCCAAAAGGGCTTCAACCGGGCACCGAAATGTCCGGTTGAAGCCCTCGTCGAGGGACGGTCGGACTAGTAGGGGAAGAAATACAGCCCGAATGCGATAAACGGCGCCGCCACGATCATGAGCATGATGCAGTAGCCCATGATGTCCCGTGCCCGCAGCCCGGTGATTCCCAAAAGGGCGATGGCCCAGAAGGGCTGGAACATGTTGGTCCACATGTCGCCGCAGCCGTAGGCGACGATGCTCTTTCCGACGGGAACGCCCAAGTCCATTGAAATCTGGCCGATGATCCCGCCGATGACGCCCCATTCACCGCCGCCGGAGGGGATGAAGATATTGACGATGCCGCCGGTGATCCAGGCGATGATCGGGAACGTGGCTGCCGTGGCAAAACCCAGAAACCAGGTGGTGATGATCGCGGCCAGCCCGGAGAAGGAAATCATCCCCATGATCCCCGCGTAGAACGGAAACTGAAGGATGATGCCGGCCGAACCCGGCGTGGCCGTGGTGATGGCGCGGACATAGCGGATGGGGGTCCGATGAAGGATGATGCCGGCAATCAGGAAGATGAAGTTGAAGATGTTCAGATTGAGGCTGACCCCCTTGGTGGCGAAATAGTAGATGATGTAGATCACGCCGGCAAGGCCCACCAGGTAGGAGATGACCGAGCTGTTTTCGAGCAGGTCGGCAAAGCCTTTTTTGTCGGACGGTTTTTCACTGACCACCGAGCTTGCTTCCAACTCGGCTTTTAAGTTGTCGTGGCCCAGGATGTCGCCGATGTTCTTGCATTCACCAGGATCCTTGGGCGTCATGAGCCACATGGTGATGGGAATCACGATCAGGCAGAGCATGATGGCCATCAGAATCGCATAGGGCGTAAAGATCGATTCGGTGATGGGAATGACCCCGAAGATGTCTTCGAACACGTGGCCCTTGGTGGCCGACAAAAGCCCCGCCGAGGTGGACGGGCCCACATGCCAGACCATCTGGCCGGTGTAGGCGGTGGCCGCGATCAGCGGATAGTGGCAGTGGATGTTCTTGGCGTAGCCTTCCTTGGCCACTTCCCGGGCGAAGATGGCCGCCACGATCAGGCCCAGCCCCCAGTGGAAGTAGGTGAAGATGGTGGCGACATAGGCCGTGAACAAAACCGCCTGGCCGGGGGTTTTCGGCATCCGGGCCAGCTTTCGCAGGGCCGGGTGGACCCCCGGGGCGATGGCAAGCGCGTGGCCGGTGACCAGGATCAGCACCATCTGCATGGCAAAGGTAAGATACTTCCAGAATCCGTCGTACCAGTGAATGATCATATCCATGGGGCCGTTTTCGGTCATCAGCCACCCCATGATGTATGCAATGAACGTCAGAATCACTGCAAACAGGTAGGGGTTGGGCATGTTCCTTTCCGACCAGTCGGACAGCTTCTTTCCGCTTTCCCCGATGATGTTCACCATCTGCCTCCTTTGTGATGTGTTTGCCTCTTTTTTCTGTCCCTTGCCCAGTTTTTAAACGGCCCGCAATGGGCCGCCTCATTCCCGTTTCTGCATGGCTTTCCGCAGATTTCGGCAAGAACGACCAGCACGGCAACCTGTCGTAATGCCGAAGCGTGCAGTTGGGTCGGCCTGCAGAAAATCCCGTTGTTCCCCTTCGCTGGCCGATTCGGTGGCGGTATCGAAATCATCGCTTTCTTCAAGTGTATACAATATACAAAACTATCGTCATGCCGGGCAGGATGTCATAAAGGCCTGTTGATGTCAATATTTTTTCAGTATGGCTAAACGCCGATGAATAGCGAGTTTTGCTGCATTTGGCGTGGGCAAAGCAGCAAGTTTCTACTGTGTTTATACCCCGGCAAAGGCTTGCCGAAAGCACAAAGGGCGAACGGAATATATACGGTCGTCAAAGCATTGAAAACCGGTACCCATCATTATTTCAAGTTCGTTGCCAGATTCGGTCTGGGCAACTCCGGTGAATATTTATTTCTCGGAGTACCGTTCCACTCTGACTCTGGCCGTGATGCCATGGGCCAGCATTCGTTCTACTTTGCATTGTCGTTCTGTTACCTCCCCGATCTTGATGCTGGCTTCCGGTGTCATCCGCTGGTATGTGCAGGTCTTCAGGAATTTGCCCACCCACAGGCCGCCGGTGTAGCGGGCAGATCGACTTGTCGGCAGAATGTGGTTGGTCCCGATCGATTTGTCCCCGTAGGCGACGGTTGTTTCTTCTCCGATGAAAAGGGAGCCGTAGTTCCTTAACCGTTTGAAATAATACTCCACATCATCTACATGCAGTTCCAGGTGCTCCGGCGCATAGTCATCACTCAGGGCAATGGCTTCATCCTTGTCGTCGGCCACAAACACCTTCCCGTTATCGGTCCAGGAGGCCTCTGCCACCGAGCGGGTCGGCAAAACTTTCAACTGCTTGTTTAGCTCTTCAATGGTCGCCTTGGCGAAGGCTTCGCTGAGACATACGAGAATCTGCCCGCTGCTGGGATCGTGCTCGGCCTGTCCCAGAATATCACAGGCCACGAGGGCCGGATCGGCACTGTCGTCAGCAATAACGCCGATTTCCGTTGGTCCGGCCAGCAGATCTATGCCGCACTGGCCGAAGAGCTGCCGTTTGGCCTCGGCCACGAATTTGTTTCCGGCGCCGCACACCATATCAGCCGGGGGAACTTCGCCCATGCCATAGGCCATTAGAGCAAAAGCCTGGACGCCGCCCAGCACAAAAATGCGATCGGCGCCAGCCTTCTTCATCGCATTAATCGTAGCCGGATAGTACCCTTCACCCTTGACCGGCGGTGTACAGGCGACGACGGTATCCACACCGGCTACCTTGGCGGGAATGATGCTCATCTGCGCGGATCCGAACATGGGGTAAACTCCGCCCGGTACATAGCTGCCAACGCAGGACATGGGGATATGTTTGTGACCGAGGACGATGCCAGGGCTGGATTCCACCTCCAGTTCTTTCATTGTGGCCAGTTGCTGCTGTGCGAACCAACGAACGTTCTGCTGGCAAAAGTCAGTATCCTCGATGAGCTGCTCATCGCATTTACTGATGGCTTCCTCTATTTCTTTTTCGCTCAGCTCGAAACTCTGCGGGTCCCACTTATCGAAGTCCCGGCTGAATTTGCGAACAGCATCCATACCGCCATTTCTCAAAGTCTTGAGCATATCGCGAACATATGCTGAAGTTTCCTCATCTTCCTCAAACAACCTGTGACCGCCGTCTTTGATAATTTTCATGGGGACCTCCTTTTGGTAACCTGTATATTGTATCAATGGATATGGGATATGCTCGATTCCGTGTCGTATCGAATAAATTGTTACCGTTAACATATCTTGAGCACAAACCCCTGTCAATCATTTTTTATATTTTTTTAATAGGTTGTTTTTCTATTTATTACTTGTAGTTAAAATGTAACGAATATGCTATACAACAGCTTGACAATGAAGTGTTTTCCCGCGTGTGGTAACGATGATAGATAAATTCTATGTTACCGATATGCCTGCAGGGAAGGATCTTGATCATGAAAAAATACACCCTCCGGGATGTGGCTAAGGCCGCCGGAGTTTCACACATGACCGTATCCCGGGTGCTCAACAACAATCCTCGGGTCAGTGCAATAACCAGGGAAAAGGTTCAAAAGGTCATCACAGAACTAGGTTACGAGCCTGACGCTAGGGCACGTGCCTTTGTTACAAAAAAATTCCAGCTTCTCGGCCTGGTTGTTTCGGATATAAGCAATCCTTTTAACGCTGAAATATCAAGAGGCATCGAAGACAAAGCCTTCGAGATGGGCTATAGCGTGATCTTTTGCAGTTCAGACGAGAGCCCGCACCGCACTGAGTCCTGCGTGAAGCACATGCTGCGAACCGGGGTGGACGGCATGATATTCACCTCCGTGCACCTCAAGGAGCCTGCCGCAGAAAAACTGATTGCTGAAGGGTTTCCGGTGGTCCTGGTAAACAGGAAGCTCAGCAGCTCCGATTACCATTATGTTATCTGTAACAATTTTTTGGGCAGCTATACCGCCACCAAACATCTGTTGAAACTCGGCTATAAAAAAATAGCCATGATCTCAGGATATTCGAATTTCTCAACAGGCCTCGACCGTCTGAAAGGCTATCAAAAAGCACTGGAAGACAACGGTGTTCCCCAGCGCTCGGAATACGTTATCGAGACATCTTTTTCCGCTGAGGGTGGCTTTGAGGCTGCCAAGGAGTTGCTGGCCTTGAAAGACAGACCTGAGGCCATTTTAAGTGGTAACGATTACATTGCCTTAGGCGTGATGGATGCCGCTGAAGAGTCGGGACTGTCCATCCCGGAGGACGTTGCTCTCATCGGTTTCGACGATACCGATTTCGCAGCCAGGTCGAGGATCAAACTCACCTCGGTCAGCCAAAAAATTTACGAAATGGGAAGCATCGCCGTTCAAATCATCGTAGACACTATCGATCGCAAGAACCTGGACTACGTACATAAAGTGGTGCTCAATCCAAAATTAATTATTCGAGAATCCTGCGGGTATAATTTGCATAAGAAGTAACTTCGGCGCTTCCGGCATGCCAGGGCCTAAACGAGCGTCTTCCGGTATCCGGCCGGCACTCCATGTCGGGTACACAAGCTGGCGAAACACAATTCGGGAGGTGGCGATGTGGACGGCCGCGAAAAGCAAATTCCTTTCTATATCCATTTGTTTGTTGTTTTTCTCTTCAGCTAGTTCAGTGCTTGCTGCGTCTCCGTTAGAACAAGATAAAAAATCGAACTATTTCGATTTTTTCACGATTTATTGGGAGAATGACTTTTTTTCAGGCACAGATCGCGATTACACAAATGGCATTAAATTTTCCTGGAGCACTCCATTCGGGGAGATGGAAAAAACCACTCTCCCCGAATGGAGCTTCCCTTTTTTTGAGAAACTTCCATTTGTCGGAAAATCAAGCAGCAGCCATGCCGTAAGCCTCTCATTGGGGCAGGACATATATACCCCGGAGGATACAGAATCGGAGGCTGTGGTCAAAGACGACCGCCCTTATGCGGGGTACACTTATCTGGCCGCAGGATTTCATAGCCGTAAAGACCGCCGTAAGGATAGTTGGGAACTTCGTCTCGGCGTTGTCGGTCCCGCCTCGCTTGCAGAAGAAACGCAAAATGTTGTTCACGATCTGATCGGAGATGATCGGGCCAAAGGCTGGGACAACCAGCTGGAAAATGAACCGGCTGTCGATCTGATTTGCGAAACTCAATGGCGCTGGTGGTCGGTCCCAATAGGGAAAGGCCTTGGATTCGATGTGATCCCGCATCTCGGTGGGCGTATCGGCACGGTCAATGTTTACCTGAATGCCGGCGCGGAGGTGCGTTTTGGTTGGGATCTTCCGAACGATTTTGGCAGCTGTCCAATCCGAGGGGGATGTGAAACCAACATTGCGTTCACTGATCATCCAGTAAAAGTATCGACCATTCACTTTTTTATTTCTGCAGATGGCAAGGCCGTCGCTCATGACATTTTTCTCGACGGCAATCTTTTTCAAGACAGCCACAATGTTGACAAGGAGCTGCTTGTTGGTGAACTCATAGGTGGGGTTGCCTGGCAACGAGGTGCAATGAAACTGACCTATTCATATATTTACCGGACCCGTCAATTTGAAAATCAGGACGATAACCAAACGTATGGCTCTCTTAGCATAGCGTGGCTATTTTGATACGGGTTTATGCACAAATTTAAGGTCGGTCTGAGGCCTGTGTGGATCTTTCCGGAAGACGTGAAAAACTCGGAGCCAAGTGG
>CAYPFH010000151.1:0-9090 GCA_964409825.1 uncultured Desulfobacterales bacterium
TTCAATCCACGCCCCCGCGAAGGGGGCGACATGCCCCATTTTAGCGTTTTTCTGGATAACTGCGTTTCAATCCACGCCCCCGCGAAGGGGGCGACTGACCTGGCCCGCTGCCGGCTGCAAATTCGAACCGTTTCAATCCACGCCCCCGCGAAGGGGGCGACCGTATAGGCTTTAACTACCCAATATTTCATGTAAAATAGAGCTTGTTCCGCGAAGATGGGGCCCCAGTCCGTTTTTCAGCCAAGTTGACAAAGATCGATCCTTTTTATTGTAACTATTTCAAGTCCTTTTCTCTCCGCGAACATACCCGGGAAAAGATGAGAGCTATAGGTTCGCGGATCATCAAACAACCAAAGGCCCTTCCTGATCCAGAGCCTCTTTGGCTCCCACATGCTCTATTCGTTTTTTCCAATTGGCTCCCAAGAAATAAAATCGAAGACTGTCTTCGTTGGTGTCAATTTCGCTGATTAACTTTTGGCGCAGTTTGGCCCATTGGGCTGGATCCACGATACATTCAAACACTGAGTATTGAACCCGCTGGCCGTAGTTCTGGCACGCTTTTGAAACTCTTCTAAGCCGCCTTTGCCCCGCTCTATCCATTGTCGAGACGTCGTAGCTGACAAGTACCATCATCACCGATGCCTATTTCCAGAGAAAAGGTGGATATCCACCCAAATCACCGCGCAAAAACCGTGCAAGCAAAAGCGCCTGAAGATGGAAAAGGATTCCGATCGAGACTTTCTCTTCCAAAAAAGGATGCAGAATCTCTGTTTGCTTTCTTTTCTGATACGACAGAATCACCTCCTTTCTAGTTTCATCAGTCATTGTAACGGCACCTGTTTCCGATTTTTTGAAACCTTTACCGTTAATTTTTCCCAAATTTATCAAGGACAATACCATTCTATCCGCTATGCAGGATCGAAATTCCTCCATCAGATCCAGAGCCAGGCTCGGGCGGCCCGGCCTGTCACGATGAAGAAAGCCGACTGCCGGATCCAAACCAACACCCTCCAGGGCCGATCTGACATCATGAAGGAGCAGCGTGTAGATGAAGGATAACAGGCAATTGACGTTATCCAGCGGCGGTCTTCGATTCCGGCCGTTGAATCTGAAATCGTTTCGCTGGTTTGTAATCAAATGGCCGAATATACTGAAATAGATCCTTGCAACGTCTCCCTCGATGCCTCGCTGAACATCCAGGTCGTCGATAGTTCTCATTCTTTTCAAAGCATCCGCCAACAACACGACGGCTCCGGAAACCGGACCGCAGTCCATATTCGATCCATGATCCCTCAGGCAACGCTGCAATACCGTTCGTGAATTGGAAATTTTTCCAATCAGTACAGATCTGGCCACGTTTGCACTTCCTAAGGAATCGTCTGCCATTCGATACTGTTTTCTGCGCAGCAGGACATTTCCGGAAACCGGCCCCTGAACACGAGCAAGGAAACGTCCGTTCTCGCTGAGGAAACTGATTGTTACATCTCTTTCTGCGCAAAACCCCATCAGATATGGGCTGCACATCACCCGTCCGAAACAAACAATTCCGTCCAGCGTGTGTACCGGCAGCCTGAGCCTGGTTTCGTTTTCGACATTTACCAAGACAGTCTCACCCTGCTTGGCCAGATAAGCCCCCTGAGTCGTGACATAGAGCGTGTTGAGCAGCTTTTTCATTTCGAATCCACCGCATCCTGAAGATATTGCCCCACGGATTTTCTTTTTCCCAGCGTTTTCGGGAGGCAGACATCGAAAAAAGAACATCTGTCGCATTTGGCAGAATATTCAGCGTCGGGCGTGGCGCCGGCCATGACCATTTCATGAATCCGCCTTGAGGCGTCTTCCGTCTCCCATCGAAGCGCATCGTCGAATTCCACATCCACCCGCCGGTGGGTCTTGCCGTAGTACAAAGCCCCGTTCTGTATTTGGGCATCAAGCATTTCCTCAAGACATATCGCCTGGGCACAGAGTTGGACCTTATCCCAATTTTCCTTTTTTGGCCGCCCTCGTTTGTATTCAACCGGAAAGGGCTGCCATTTGACCTCCGCCTTTCCACTACCATTTGGGTGGTTGATGATCTTTCGATTGAATTCCACTACATCGGCCACTCCGACAAGTCCGAGACGGAGGGAACGAAGAGATACTCCAAACTCGAATCGAACATCTCTCCTTGACTCCGTGCGCCCCGAATCGACCCTCTCGTGCATGATTCGGCCCTCGGCCGTGTAAAGGTTCTCAACCCAGAGTCGTTCAATGTGGATCAGGGCACATTGCCGCTCGCAATACAGCAGATGCTGAAGGGCCGATATGGGCAGAAGTTCGGATTCGGTGAAAGTCACTTGTCTCTTTTTCCTCGCCGTGCAGCCGTTCGCATGCGATACAGGCGTTCCGTAAAGCCGCCTTCTTTCAGAAAACTCTTTTCAAGAGCCCGAAGCTGCTGATCGAGAAGGTAGTTTGTCTGGTGTATCAGGCAGATCAGGGTGTTTGCAGCGACTTCCGGGGGACCTTGGATATAGGGCTTATAAGTCGTATAAGACCTATTCTCCTTGTAGCAGAGGCCGCGGGTCTTCTTTGATTTAGGGTGATTCTTGTCCCAGAGTGGGAGGTTTCTCTGCCTCAAGAAATCCTGAAAATCAAGCAGCAGCTCCTCCAGGCTTGCCCGGGCAACTCCGACGAGTTTTAATTCTGTCTTTTTGGAGGTGCCGGAGGCCATGCACCCCTCTGCGATATTCTGCCTTCCGCTTCGCGCCGCCTGTACCATCTGGTCGTGGGTACGGGAACGCTTTGAGATAAACCGATCACAGAACGCAACAGTTCCGTCATAGACAATCTCGGACATCTTGAAGGACTGGAGATCCCGATATCCGCCATGGGGTGGAATGAGATTCTGACCATTCTTCCTATCCCTCTGATCCATAGCATTCCCCCCTTGAAAGGCCATTGGCCAAATACCCTATAGCATCTCATGCAAGGTGACGCCCGGCAGAAGCCCACTGTCATCGACTACTGTTTTGTAGTCCGCGAAAGACCGCGGGGGCTTGGAAGAGTCGACTCTTTCGATTTTTATTCTGTCGAAAAGGGTATGAGCTGGTGCGTTGCCCAAGCCGCTTTCATGCTCAAAAACATAAAGCTTACGGGAGGCCATTTCGCCCCTTGCTGCGGAACGGTCATGCTCGAACATGTTGATGAGCGCCTTCCAAAGCAGTTCGAGATCCCTTTCGCTAAAGCCGGTATCTGCTGCCAGGAATGGTGAGATAAAGCCGTGACCCACGTATAGTCCATAAGGCACGATTTCCTTTCTTCCCATCGTCCGGTTGTCGCCTGCCTGCTGCTCGGCCTCTCGCTCAGTTGCCACCGCCATTCGAGTGATGGACTGTTCAAGAGGCATAATCGGATCAACTGACCTGGCAAAGGCAAGCTGAACAGGCCCTCGCACCTGGCCGCAATTGATCTCCAATGTCATCACAGCACCAAACATCCGCACATCGAAAAAAGTCTGGCACATCCAGGCCCGTGCCTCAGAAATCTGCCCAGCCTTCTCCTTTCCCTTTGCATCCTTTTTGAGCCCCAGAGCTTCATATGCTCGTTCATGCTGCCGGTTGAGAACTGCCTTTTCCTTGACATAGATATCATACCCCTGTTCCGGAGAGCCTTTTTGAAGATCGGTTTTGACCAAGATGATAAAATTCCGGATCTTTCTCTTCAGGCAGACATCGGATACGAGCCCCAGCCCGGTCTCCGGATCGACCCGTGGAGAATTGCCGGCATCCGGGTCACCGTTTGGGTTACCGTTGACAACGTCAAAAAGCAGCGCGAAATCATACCGTCGATCGATAACAGACATGATTGCCTCCTCCAAAATTTTTAATTGTTATTTTCTTCATCTTTCGTTTTAGACCATACGAACGCCCGGGGGACCTCCCGGTTAGCTTTTTCCCAACCGATGCGCTCTTCTTTGGTCATCCAAAGCCATTTTCGCATCTGGTGATAGCCTAGTACAAAAAGACCCTGCTGCTCAATGTCGAGATGGGCGGGAAAGCCCTTTTTCTCAGGAGAAAACCTTTCGGTGAGTTCATCCATGAGCCTTTCAAGTCGGAAAACCATTCCGCGCCTTTCAGGGTCATCTTTTACCTTTCGCACGTGATGGCGGGCGTTTTTCATCAGGCGCACAAAGGCGATCTTTGGAGTGGCCGAAGCGCTGCTAAAGTATCGGTCCACCACAGTGGCGTTGATGTCGCCTTGGGCGGTCTGCTGGAGCCTTTCCAAAACACCCATAAGCATACCCAATGAGTATCCGGGGCTATCGTTATTCGGGTCCATGTCCTTTTTCACCTCCCTGTATCCAGCGTTTGTTGGATCGATTCTCCGCCGGCGGTTAAGAACGGCCTTGATCAGTGCGGCCCGTGCATCCCGGCGGTTTTGGTCGACCCAGTTGTTCAATCCAACTTCCGCCCTGGTTCGTTCAAGCGCACGTTCAAGCACCGACAGCGGATATGGCACGCCATGCAAGGCCGCTTTGAGCATACTGCCGATTAGCGACGAAGGGATTTGGTTACGATCTCCCCTTGGAGCCAAAGATTCGAATAGCAGTGTCATCGGCATCTGCGGCGGCAGTTCGCCTTTTTTTGGTTTTGGTGTATTGCGGACGATCTCGACATCGCTGAAATGCCGTGCAAGGTTTTGAGCAGTTCGGGCCACAGTGGATTCAAGCCAGTCGCGCACGATGCCCCGGCCCTGACTTCCCGAAATCGTCAAGGCGTAGAATGCCGAAGGATCTTCAATTTCCTGGCTTCGCCCGCGCCATATGGACTCGTAAAGGGCCTTGACCTGATCCGGATTTGCTTCCAAAAGACCGCTGAAAACGGAACAGAATTCATCCCCGCCTGTGTTCGAAGACCAATACAGAACGGCGGTGTCGGAACTCAGGCGGAGGTTGCGACGTGGCATGCTCTGTCCTGGCTGGTGAGGATCAGGATATGCAGGATGTATCAAACGGTTCAATGCAGTAGAGCAGATTTCGGCAGTATTTCTTGAAATGGAAGCATTGAGATTTCCTCCCCATCCATATGATTCGAAGGCACCACTGTTAAACGATACAAATGCTACACCGCTGCTGGTCCCTCCGGGGACTTTTTTAATAATTGGAAAAAGAGCGCCAGAGGAGCACCTCGCCCCCGAGACTAAACATTGTGATAACATTTCCAGTGATTGATTTTTTTGCTCTCTGATTTTTCCCCAATAGCTCTTAACCACTGCCCGGTCAGTTACCAACAAATCTATGTCTGGATCATAGATAAACGCAAAAAGATCATTCGGCGCACAATCCTCGGGCAATACCACCTGTTGTTTGCCGTTTTCTATTGTTTTTAATAATTTTAAAACAGCTTTAACACCGGGATCACCAGTTTCTTTGAGGCAATTTTCGATTTTACTTTTAAAAAGGGAGAAGCGTTTTCGTAGTTTTTTCTTTTCTCGCTTTCCATCGGGATCGATCCCAAAAACATATTCTGCTTTGTCATGAAGGAAAAAAGCCTTGTCACCACTTGTTCTTCCCCCCGCCCTCGGAACAGAATATGTCTTTGCAATTGGCTTTGATATTTTCTTTTTCCCCTCTTCCGCCGGGATATAGTGCGTACCTTCGATGCTAATTAATTCGCCTTCCGGAGATATTCTCACCAGCCAGGCGATCTGTTTGGGCTCGAAGTCAGGATCCCCGACTAATTCTTCCCGCTGGGCCAGTTGATACAACGCCTGGAGAATCACGGCAGCCCTCCTTCCTCCAGCCTGACAAAAAGCTCTTCTTTGGACTGAGGTACTTCCATGATCCCTCCCTGTAGTTTCGCTGGAAAGAATATCGGAACGTTTTTTTCACCCCCAAAATCGATATCCCATAGCATCAGGCCCAGATCTTTATGCTCTTCGACAGGGGGCGGATGATCATCTGCCGGCATCACTGCTGCAGCAAACTCCCGGCAACCAAAGTATGGTTGGTGGAAGTGCTGGCCTTTTGAAACACGGCGATTGAACATGGAAACGAATTTGTTGAGGTTATCTTCGAAACCGGCCTTGTCAGTCATTTGAAAGTGAGCATCGACGACATAGTCGACATCGCTCAAGGCCACCGTATTGCGCTGGGCACGGTCTTCATCGGCGTAAAAAGCAGGCGGCTGTCCTCCATTTTCAATCAGGGCTCTGGCCGGCTTGGCCGCCTTGGAATTGACTTCATTTCTCCGAAATGAGGTAAATTTTATTTCCTTCAGCACCTTGATTCGTTCAATTCGCCATGTTATCGCCGGTTTCCACAGTATGGCTTCGATCAGTCCCCGGGCCGCAGAAGGGGTCATCACCGGGTATGAAAACCTCTCCACTTTAAGCTCCGGCCGGGTAAAACACGCCAACGGACCCCGAGCGCGGAGCTTCAGGGTTGGGCTGCGCTGTTCCGCCATAGACGCCTCCTTTCGAATGGATAAATTAGATGATCAATTTTTCGGGCGCTGGGCTGATTTCACCTCCTATGATCAAACCATAAATAGGATCATAAAGATGGGCAAAAACCGGAATGATTGTGTAGAGGCCTTCGACGACTTCTTCCAGAGCCCCAACTAAACTGAGCACATGAAAGGCTTTTGGGTAAATGTTGACCACAAAGGGCTGGAGACCCCGCAGAATTTTCCGGGAAGGGCCCATCGCGAGTAAATTTTCAAGACGACCTGGGGCCTTACCATAGGGAACGATTATCGGTTGAGTAAAACCGTCTTCAATTAGGCGGAAAGCGTGGGCTACATCGGCGAATTTAAACTCCTGCCTGAGGGTTTGAATCCTCCTGGCATCAAGCTCGCTTCCAAAGTATAGGCTGCGGAAATATTCGGAAAAAACATCCGGCTTTGAGATGTCGATACAGCCTCTGTTTTTCAAAAGAATCCCTTCTGAAATATCTAATGCCTTTTGCGGTGTTCCAGGCGGCGGCTTCGAAGGTGCGCGAAAAATAACCACACGACCCTGCTCTATCCGCCCTTCCCGATTGCAGCGTCCTGCGGCCTGAACCATTGAATCTAGGCCTCCTATAGCCCGGTAAACATACGGGAAATCTAAATCTACGCCTGCTTCGACAAGCTGTGTGGAAACAAGCCGGCAAGGATCGCCGTTGGACAACCTGCGCTTTATCCGGGTCAAAACTTCAGTTCGGTGAGCCGGGCACATGAGAGCAGAAAGATGAAAAACGGAGGTGTCCCCGATACGGCAATTCAACTTTTCAGCTAATTCTCGCGCGTCTTCCCGCCGGTGAACCACCGCCAGCGCTTGTTGATATTGAGACAAATCATCGGCCAAATCATCCCAGCATAAAGGCGGACCACTTGGCTCCGGCCACGAATATTCGACCCTGTTCAATTTTTTTGCCAAGCATTCACTGTCTTCGATGATTTCGCGAACGTCTTTAAGACCCCAATCGAAGCGCTCCCGTTCGGTCAGGGCAGGGAGCGTGGCGGTGGATAAAACAAGCGAACATCCGTAGTGCTGAGTCAATTCATTTAGGGCGTCCAGGATGCTGATCAGAAACTCGGGCGGCAACGTCTGAACTTCATCCAAAATAATGACACTACGAGCAATGTTGTGAAGTTTGCGGCATTGAGACGGACGGTTTGAAAAGAGTGACTCGAAAAACTGCACAGTGGTCGTGACAATTACAGGTGCATCCCAGTTTTCACTTGCAAGCTGCATTCGCTTCGATTTTTCTTCACCGTGCCTTTCGCTGTAGTCTTCAATGTCCAAATTAGAATGGTGTTCAACTACATTCTCTGCTCCCAAGGCACGGCGATATTCTTCGGCATTCTGCTCGATGATGCTCGTGTACGGGATGACAACGATTACCCGCTTCAGACCGAACCGGTCGGCATGGCGAAGGGCAAATGCCATTGCGGACAGTGTTTTCCCGCCCCCGGTGGGGACCGTCAGGGAAAACACACCGGGCCTAAGATTAGCCGCTGTCCAGCAGTCAGCAAGAACATCTGCCCGGGCCTGATTGACAGGGCTGGCAATAAGGTCCGGACGGATCTCGGACAATTTTTTTTCGAGGAAAAAATCGAGCATTTTGAGCAGATTTCCAATAGAAGCATATCCTCCCCGAAGTCTCCCCTGGAGATTGTCCATGAAGTGTTCCGTGTCCAGCCAATCGGCGTCTACAAGCGCCGAAAACAAAAATCGGATCCAGAATTCCGTCTTTTTTCTGAGCCCTTTTATTTCCTGCTGATTTGCGTCTTGGCTCGGTTCCAGAAATGGCGGTAACTTCGGAAAATTAAAATCTTCCAGTTCAGGAGGAATGGTTAAACGAAGATTCTTGATTATTTTTTGGTTGGTTTTAGCCCTGGCAACGACCGGTGTCGGCTGTCCGGGTCTGCTATCCACTAGATTGGCCAAACCTGCATGATGACCTGCAATCACGAAAGCCAGTGGCAGGCCATGTTCTTTGTCTTTATCGATGGCCAGAGCCGCTCCGGCGCCTGAATGCTCGACCCCGATTGGATCCCCCCTCAGCTTGGCCTGAAACTCAGTCTGAAATTTTCCCAGATCGTGTAGTAAACCTGCCAAGTAGCCCCATTGCCTCGATGCGAATGCGTCTGCAAATCTTGCAGATAGCTCCGCGACCTTTTTCAAATGGTCTTCCAGAAGCTGCCATTCAGAAGGGTCCGAGCAACCTTCCTTTGTGTGTGCGTAGAATTTTTCAGCCACCCAGCTTCACCCCCAAATCATTTTAATTGTCTCCCGCCGCAGTTGGTCCAACAGTTTCGATGGTATCACCCACCTGCTTCCCGGACCTGATTCTCGATAAATCGCTGCATTTCTTCTTTTTTCGGCAGTTCGAGTTTCAATTCCACCAGTACATGGCATTTGAGTACCCGATGCTATAAAATCAAATCCACGCATTTGTGCGTATCTCCGATCAGTATCCGTTTTTGGGGTGCCTCGAAGCAGAAGCCATGACCCAGTTCCAGGAGAAAATCCTGCATAATACAGGCTGGCAATCTGTCTTTTAAGCTCCCGAACCGACCAGCTTCTCAAAATTCCATTGGCGCCTATTTGCGTTCATTTATGGCG
>CAYPFH010000152.1:0-4928 GCA_964409825.1 uncultured Desulfobacterales bacterium
CAGCATCCAGCATCCAGCATCCAGGATCCAGCATCCAGCACCCAGGATCCAGCATCCAGCATCCAGCATCCAGCACCCAGCACCCAGCATCCAGCACCCAGCATCCAGGATCCAGCACCCAGGATCTGCCTACAAAGTGATTCCCGAAAACAGCATGAACGCCATGGCCATCAGGCCGGTGGTGATCATGCTGATCCCGAATCCCTGCAGCCCCTCGGGCACGTCGGCGTACCGCAGCTTCTGCATGATGGTGGCCATGGCCAAAATGGCCAGGGCCCAGCCGATACCCGAACCGATTCCGAACACCACCGACTCGGCAAAGCTGTATCTTCGCTCGACCATGAACAAAGAGGTTCCGAGGATAGCGCAGTTGACCGTGATCAACGGCAGAAACACCCCCAGGGAGTTATACAGGGCCTGGGAATAGCGGTCGATGACCATCTCCACCACCTGGACCATGCCCGCGATCACGGCGATGAACAAGATGAACTTCAAAAAGCTGAGGTCCATTTCCGGCAGCCCGGCCCAGGCCAGGGCCCCCGGGGCCAGCAGAAAGTGGTAAACCGCCCAGTTGGCCGGGGTGGTAATGGCCAAAACGAAAATCACCGCCAGCCCCAGGCCGGTCGAGGTCTTCAGGTTCTGGGACACGGCCAGATAGCTGCACATCCCTAAAAAGTAGGCCAGGAGAATGTTGCCCACGAACACCGAGTTGACGAATATACTGATCAGGTTTTCCATGTCCACCTCAACTGCAGTCATCAGTCAGTGGTCATCGGTCATTAACAACAAGCATTGCAGAATCCAATGACCGATGACCAATGACCCTTATTTCTCCCTGAGCAGTGCGTGCTCCAGCCACACGAACAGCCCGATCATGATAAACGCGCCGGGGGCGAGCAGCATCAGCCCCATGTCGGTGTATCCCCAATCGTAGAGAAACTGAGGCACCACCTGAAGGCCGAGCAGCTTTCCCGAGCCGAGAAGCTCCCGGAAAAAGGCAACGCCGACGAGAATCGAACCGTAGCCGATGCCGTTGGCCAAGCCGTCGACAAACGAAGACCAGGGCGGATTGGCCATGGCATAGGCCTCGGCCCGCCCCATGACGATGCAATTGGTGATGATCAATCCGACAAAGACCGACAGCTGCTTGCTCACGTCGTACATGAACGCCTTTAAAAATTCGTCTGCGAGAATCACCAGCGTAGCGATTACGGCCACTTCCACGATAATCCGGATGTTTCGGGGGATCGCCCGGCGCATCAAGGACACGGCCAGGTTGGAGAAGGCGACCACGAAGGTCAGAGCAAGAAACATAACGATGGCGGTCTTGAGCTGAACCGTAACGGCCAGGGCCGAACAGATCCCCAGAATCAGCTTCGATATGGGATTCTCGCGCCAGAGGGCGGCGGCGACGGCCTTGTAAGATCCGCTTTTTTTGACCTTCGCCCAGGGCCGGGCGATCGCTGTTGCCATGGTCGTCTCTCCACTTGGTACATATTGCCGCAATTACTGCGGCAATTGTTTAACCGCAGAGCTGCGGCGCGGAGGATGAACAGAGAGGACTTGGAAGGTTTTCTCTGCGCTCTCTGTGCCTCGGCGGTGAACTTTCTTTTCTTTGATAAAATCGCGGCAGCGATTTCATCCGGAGTCCGGGGGCAAATCCGGCCGGTTTTTCCGGAATTGCACCGAAACCGGCTCGTAGACGGCCAGGGTGTCGGCCAGCCCTTCGCTTAGAAACCGGCCGGTCATGGTGGCACCGCTGATCCCATCTACGTAGTGCTGCCGCTTTTCCGGCGGCACCACCTCTTCCACGTCGCCTTTGGCCACCGAAACCGAAACGAACTGTCCGGAACGGTCGACGATTTTTTTCCCGACAAAGTTTGCCTGGAACCATTCCTTTTCGATTTCGCCCCCCAGTCCGGGGGTCTCCTGGTGCTGATATACGGTAAACCCCCGAATCGTTGAGCCGTCCGCCTCCAGGGCCAAATACCCGTGAATGGGACCCCACAGTCCCCGGGAGTCGATAGGAACGATGTAGGCGGAGATCTCCCCGGCCCTTTCGTATATATAGAGCGGCAGATCCGAATCCGACCGCTCCCCTTCGGCGGCGATCCGTCCGGCGGAATCGACCCAGACCCGGCGAATCGTCTCTGCATACAGCGTCTGGATCCGTTCTGCAGAAGGACGCCCGCCGTCTTCTACGGCGCCGACGGCCATCAGAATGTTTTTTTGCCGGTCCACCTCGACGTTCCGCTCCTGGAAACTTTTCAGCCCCGTTGCCGCGGCCGTCAAGAGCAGACTGCAGGCGAGACAGAGCAGACCGGCGAAAATAAAGGATCGGGCGGCGTTAGACATTGGCGATCCTCCTTTTCAGGCGGAACTTCAGCACCACATGATCGAGCAGGGGGGCAAAGACGTTCATGAACAAAATGGCCAGCATGATCCCCTCGGGAAAAGCCGGGTTGAACACCCGGATCAGCACGGTCAACATTCCGATGAGAAATCCGTAGATCCACCTGGCCGGGTGAAGATCCGGGGCGCTTACCGGGTCTGTGGTCATAAACGCGATGCCGAAGGCGGTCCCGCCGATGATCAGGTGATAAAAGGGGTTCATGGTCATGTACGGCATGGATCCTTCCGTGGCGATCAGATTCAGAGCCATCCCGGTCAGAACCACGCCGAGAATGTCGCCGAGAATGATCCGGTAGCTGGCGACACCGATGGCCATCAACACCAGGGCCCCGATCAGGCACAGAAACGTCGAAGAGGCCCCGATGCTGTCCGGATACAGGCCGAAAAACAGCTTCCAGAACGGATATCCCGCCTCTGCCAGGATCTTTTCCACGGCCCCTGCGGTCTTTGCTTCGAAGGCCACCACCAGGGGCGTGGCCGAAGTAAACGCGTCCACGGCGGTCTGTCCCGCTCCGGAAAGCACGGTCCAGACCGCATCGCCGGACATCTGAACCGGGTAGGCGAAATAGAGAAAAGCGCGGCCGGTAAGGGCGGGGTTCAGAAAATTCCGGCCGGTACCGCCGAAAATCTCCTTTCCGATCACCACCCCGAAGCTGATCCCCATCGCGGCCTGCCATAAGGGGGTGGTGGGCGGAAGCGTAAGCGGAAAAAGCATGGACGTAACGAACACCCCTTCGCTGATTTCATGCCCCCGGATCCTGGCAAAAACGATCTCCCAGCCGAAGCCGAACAGGTAGGATACGATCACAAGGGGCATCACCGCCGCAAAACCGATCCATAGGGCCAAGAAAAACTCCGGCGTCTTGCCCGCCGCAAGCTGCGACTGGTATCCTACGTTGTATATCCCGAACATCAGAAGGGGCAGCAGCACGAGCACCACAGAGGCCATGTAGCGCTTGACGTCGAGACTGTCTCTGACATGGGGGGTGGCGGTGGTGGGCCGGCCCGGTGCAAAAAAAATGGTCTCGATCGACTCGTAAAATGCATACCATCGCTGAAACCGGCCTCCTTTTTCGAACCGGGGACGAAGGGCGTCAAAAAATCGTTGGATCGTTTTTTTCATGCGCCTTTCTCCCTGGCATACGCCGCCTTGGCCTGTTTCAGCGTCTCGGTCAGTTCGATCTTGGCCGGGCATACGTAGGAACAAAGACCGCACTCCACACAGTCGAGAAGGCCGTGCTCCAGGGACTCTTCAACTTCCTCGGCCAGAATCGCCTTGTAGGTCATCTGCGGCAGGATGTCGACGGGACAGACGTCGGCGCAGTGCATGCATGCGATGCAGGCCCGGACCCCGCCTTTTCTGTTGCAGTCGTGGGCGAGGGGACCCGGATTGAGCCGGGACAGAAACAGCCGGGAATAGGTCGGTTTCGTCCATCCGGGGCGAAAAAGAGATAGAAATTCGGATGCCTCACCGGCCGGGACCACCGTCACGGAGGTTTCGTAAAGACCGAGGTGGGACCGGGCCGAACCGCTGTAGCCGGTAAAAACCCCGCCGACGATGAACCGGGAGGATCCGTTTGTCGGATCGCCCCCGGCGACATGGGAAAGCGGGACGCCGAGGCGCGTCCGGAAATGGCGCCGGGCCTTTGCAGCGCTTCCGGCCACCGCCACGGTTCGTTCCGTCGGATAGGTTCCGGTTTTGAGCAGGTGGGCGATCAGCAACAGATCCTGGCCGGAAACAAACCATGCGCTGCTCTCGGCGGGTGAGTTCTTGATCCGGTACAACAGAGTGCCCGGATCGTCGGCCGGATAGGGGCCTTCGACCCGGTGGGTGACGAATTCGGAGAAACGCTCTGCGGTCTGTCGATACCCACCGACAATGACCGGGGCTTTCCCGGCCAGGCGGTGCATTGCGACCAAACCATACCGGAAAAGATCCAGCCGGTCCTTCAGATAGGCCCTGGCAGACGGATAAAAGGGCTCCTGCCGGTCCATAGAGACGATGATCGCCGGCGGCATCCGCTCGGCTGCTGCGATGTCGCGAAAGGGCAGTTCCCGGATCAGGGGCCACAACCCGCCGTTTCGAAGAAGATCGGCCAGTTCGGTGCGGTCCATTTCGCTTAAGGCGTCTTCGTCGACGATCGGAAAGGTCTCGAACCGCTCGGCGTCGTCTCTTTCGATGACGATCTGTTCGATGACCCGCCGGGGACCGTATTGGATCTCTTTTACCATGCCCCCCGCCGGAGAGCAGAATTTCAGGTCGGGGTTGCGTTTGTCCACATACAACAGGGACCCGACCTTGACATGGTCACCTTCTATCACCGAAAGCTTCGGCTTGACAAAAGCCACCCGGGCCGGCAGCGCGGCCAGGGTGGCTGGCGGATCGAGCGGCGCCATCTCCTCGGAGGGCGCCCCCATGATGTTCAGGGTATGTCCTTTTCGAACTCGAATCGTGTCCATAGTGATAAAATCGCGATGCCTCGTCGCAGAATGCGACCCTGTGATAAAATCGCGAT
>CAYPFH010000152.1:5028-8885 GCA_964409825.1 uncultured Desulfobacterales bacterium
GTGATAAAATCGCGATGCCTCGTCGCAGAATGCGACCCTGTGATAAAATCGCGATAGCGATTTTATCACTTATACAAGTTTCGTTCCAGAGGCAAAAGCCCCCGCCTCGGGCCGAGACCGCCCGGAGCAGGCGCTGCTGCCCGCCGGGCCATCTGGCGGCCGCCCTTCAGGCGTCGGTGTTTCCGTGAACCGTCTCGAATCGATCGAAAATGAGACAAAGTGTCTCATGAAGATTCGATGCAACAGCACCCTGCATCCAACCAGCTTACTGCCCGTTTGATTTCCAACGGCTCGGTATTACAGTTAAATGAGTGTATAACGCGAATCGTTTTAGAGATGGCACAGTTATTGAAAATTCCATGGGCAATGAGAACGCCCGATGACCCATAGGAGAACGCCATGATGCAGATTACCGATATCCAAAAAAATAGAGCGCTTGTCAATGCCATCGATTGGGACATGACCCCGGAAGAAGCCGTCCGCCTTTACCTGGAGTGGGGCAACAACTGGGCCCGGGGCAACTACGTAATCCGCTCCAAATCGGACGTCACTCACTATTTCGTCGTCGACACGTGGGGGGCAAAGCCGCGGCTTTTTCTGGTTCGGAGAAATTCGGAAGATTGCGAGGAGCTGGCCGAGATCGATCTGCCTGCCCGGATGAGAAAGCGGTTTCTCGACTCGGTAGGCCACCATCGGGGGGTCTACGCCATCAGCGGCGAAATCCGCAACTGGCTCATATCCCAACTCGATGCATAGCCTGTGCCTGTGGGCATGCCGAACCATGATCCTAAACGGTTTGCATTGCAGCGCATAACCTGATAATTTTCGTTTGGCTTTAAGCAGAACATCAAACCAAGAAGGAGGAGAAAAAGATGAATCGCTATGTCTGCACGGTATGCGGCTATGTGTACGACCCGGAGCAGGGAGACCCGGACAACGGCATCGATCCGGGCACCAAATTCGATGACCTGCCCGAAGACTGGGTATGCCCGATTTGCGGTGCCTCGAAAAACGAGTTCGAAAAGGAATAAAATCGCTGACGCGATTTTATTCCTGCGTGCGTTCCGTAAAAAGCCATTTGGCATGATCGACCAACGGTATCCATCGATGCCCTTGCATGATCCGGCGAGCGGTCGGCAGGGGCATCGATTCTTTGACTGCTTCGCCTGATTCGATATTCTCGGCGAAGCCTGAAATCGAACTATCTGACCATACAGAATGGCCACCGATCCAATCGATCAATGATTTGGGCGCAGCACAGGAGCTATCAATGAAAGCGGTTGAAATTGCCAAGGGAATTTACGACGTCGGTGTGCAGGACTGGAACATCAGCGACTTTCACGGATATTCGACGCCGCTTGGAACGAGCTATAACGCCTTTCTGATCGTCGATGAGAAAATCGCGCTGATCGACACGGTAAAAGCCGAATTCACCGACGAACTGATGGACAACATCGCCCGGGTCGTCGATCCGAAAAAAATCGATCTTGTGGTGAGCAATCATACCGAAATGGACCATTCCGGAAGCCTTCCCAAGGTGATGCACCGGATCGGGGACAAAACGCCGGTGATCTGCTCCAAGATGGGGGAAAAGAACCTGTCCAGTCACTTTCCGGGCCGGTTGAATCTCCGGCCGGTGTCTTCCGGAGAGACGCTTTCCCTGGGCCGGAATACGCTCACCTTCTTAGAGACCCGGATGCTCCATTGGCCCGACAGTATGTTCACGTATCTGAGCGAGCAGCGGATTCTTTTTTCCAGCGATGCCTTCGGCCAGCACTATTCCGGTTTTGAAAAGTACGACGACATGATCGGCGATGCGATCATGCCGCATGCCAGAAAATACTTTGCCAACATTTTGCTTCTCTATTCGCCGTTGATCCTCAAACTCATCGACAAAGTCGGCGAAATGGGGCTGGCGATCGACATGATCTGTCCGGACCACGGGATTCTCTGGCGCCGGGATCCGAAGAAGATCATCGACGCCTATGCGCGCTGGAGCCGCCAGGAGCCCGCGGCCAAGGCCGTTGTCGTCTACGATTCGATGTGGCACAGCACCGAAAAAATGGCCGGGGCCGTCGCTGCCGGCCTTCACGAAGGTGGAATGGCGGTCCGACCCATGAGCCTGAAAAAGTGGCATCGGAGCGATGTGATGACCGAGGTGCTCGACGCGGCCGTGGTGGCGGTCGGCTCCCCCACTCTCAACAACGGGCTGTTTCCGACGGTGTCGGACTTTCTCACCTACATGAAAGGCCTCAAGCCCCAGAACAAGATCGGCGCCGGGTTCGGCTCCTACGGCTGGAGCGGAGAATCCGTGGCCCAGATTACAGAGGTGCTCGAGTCGGCCGGGTTTGCGCTCCCGGAAAAAGGATCCAAGATCCAGTATGTGCCGGACGCAGAGGCGCTTACGCAATGCTTCGAGCTCGGACTGCGGCTTGCCGAACACGCCGGGGCGCGCCGTTGAGGCGTCCCACGGTCGATCTGAGCCGCTGCACGCTCTGTCTGAGCTGCGTGGCCGTATGCCCGGAGGTATTTCGGGTCAACGATGCCGGATATCTGGAAATCGTCGAGATGGACGTCTACCCGGAGGCCGGGGTGGACGAAGCGATCATGTACTGCCCGGAAGACTGCATCTGGTGGGAATAACGCAGGGGCAAAAGCGCTTCAGCGCTTTTGCCCCTGCGTTATTCCTGGCGGCTTCGCCGATGAAAATAAAAATAAACGCATCCAAGCCTCCTGGCCTCCCAGCTTCCCAGCAGGAATGGGAGCCAGCCGAGGCGAAAAAGCAATGACTGCCATACCGGTGACGGGAGGAAAAACAACTTGTCATTCTTGATCAAAGCCAGTTCTCGAACAAGACGGCGGGGCTGAAATCTGGAACCCCGAACTTCTGAACCCTGAACCCTGGAACCCTGAAAACCTGAACCCCTGAACCTTTGAACCCCGAACCCTGGTTTGAACCCTGAACCTTATTTTCCATCGATGAAATCCAAAGATCAACAGATTCCGATCCGCCAACTCAAAAGCATCGTGCTGGATCTGTTGCGCAGGGACGATTTCCAAACGGCCATGGAAGAGATCCTGGCCCTGCCGCCCCGCCGGTCCGTCAATCCCCTTTTCTCGTTTCTTTACAACGGAGATCCGCAGATCCGATGGCGGGCGGTCACCGCCTTGGGGGCCGTCACGGCAGCCCTTGCCGACGGGCAAATGGAGTCGGCCCGGGTGGTCTTTCGACGCCTGATGTGGAACCTGAATGAAGAGTCCGGCGGCATCGGGTGGGGATCTCCCGAGGCCATGGGCGAGATCATGGCCCGGCATAGGAAAATGCGGGAAGAGTATCTGCCGATTCTTCTCTCCTTTCTGGACCCGGAGGGCAACTTTCTGGAACATGAGGGGCTGCAGCAAGGCGTGCTCTGGGCGGCGGGCCGGGTCGCCCATGCCGATCCGGAGAAGGTGACCGAGGCTGCCCCCTTGATCCGCTCCTTTCTAAATGCCCAAACCGCCTCCCTTCGCGCAACGGCGGCCTGGGCCTGCGGCACCATCGAAGACCGGGACGCTATAGACGCCCTCCGGAAACTGGCCGACGATCCGGCCGCAGCCCAGCTCTGGATCGATCAGACGCTCACCACAACTACAGTGGGAGAGACCGCCCGGCGGGCACTGGAGAGAATCGCAGGTTCATGCTAAACACGCCATGGGCTTGTTGTTTTCGATCCGAAGGGCAAGAGATTTCGAGACGCGCTTATGTGAAACTTCCGTCTCGAAGCCGGCGGCAAAAACCGACCTATCTCCGCCTTGGGTTTTTGAGGTTGGAGGGCCACGCTCCGTCGTGGCCGGTATTGGGTCATTGCTGGCAACAC
>CAYPFH010000153.1:0-8884 GCA_964409825.1 uncultured Desulfobacterales bacterium
ATCGGGAAAGTCGGGGGCTTTAAGAACTTCGCCGACAAATTCATGGCCCATGATCCCTGAAAATTCGGCGTAGCCGCCGAGCATGGCCCGGTCGGTACCGCAGATGCCGGCCAGCCTCATGCCGATCAGGGCCTGTACGCCCTCCGGCTCGGGATCGGGCAGGTTCCGGCGCACGACGGCCTCGCCGTTCTCCAACACAACGCCGATCATGAGCCAGGCTCTCCGGACCGATAGGATCTGGCCAGACGAAGATAGGTTTGCACGGGTTTCAGAAACCGTTTCAGTTCATCTTCTCCAAGGATCCGCTTGACCTTTGCCGGCGAGCCTGCCACCAGCTCCCTGGGGCCCACACGCTGCCCCTCCCGGACCACCGCGTTGGCGGCCACCACCGATCCTGCCCGGATCACGGCTCCGGACAGGATCCGTGCACCGATGCCCACGAGCAAGTCGTCCTCCAGGGTGCACCCGTGGACCACGGCGTTGTGACCCACGCTGACCCGGGCCCCGATGACCGCCGGGTGCTCTTCGTCCACGTGGACAGTGCAGTTGTCCTGGATATTGGTCTCCTCCCCGATCCGGATCGGCGCCAAATCGCCGCGCAAGATGGTGCCGAACCATATGCTGGCCCGATCGCCGATGACCACGTCCCCGACGATCACCGCCGTCGGGGCGATATATACGTCTTTTCCGATAACCGGGGTCTTGCCCCGGAACGGCAGAATCATCGGTTCACCCTTTCTTTTTGTCTTGAAGCGGATCGAGGATTTGCCTGGAGATCTCCTTTTCCGTCCAGGATGGGTCCTGCCGGGTTTTTCCTTCCCGTACGATCGAAGACAGCGTCCGGGCAAGGCCGGCGACGGACCGGTTTCCCTCCCGGACGATTTCCGCGAAGGCCTCCCAATTCCCGTCTTGGATGAAGCGGGAAAAGCCGGCCCGGAGCGTCGGAAAGGCCACTTTGGCCAGTCCGTCGAAAAAGGCCACGTAAAAAGCGATCGGAGCTTTCTTCCGTTGGCGGATGAGTCTCGGCAGCGTTCCCTCCCGGTTTGTGTCGGCCAACAAATCCTTGAGGGTCCTGGCCAATAGCTCCACCGGCGTGTGGGGAAACGAAGAGACGATCTCCCGCCAGAGATCGGCGTCGAAGCTCTCGTCTTTCATTTCTCCGATTTCGTGGTACAGGTAGACATCGCTTACCGCCTCGAAAATCTCCGAAAGGTGGCGGCGCACCGTCTCCGGCTCCGGGTCCGGAAGTCCGCATTCCCGAAGGGCGCAGGCAAGGGCGAACCGCCCGGACTTCTTCATGTAGGAAATCTGGTCCCAGAGTTCTTCCCGTTCCCCGATCCATTGGAGCACCTCGGCCGCGGAGCGCTCTTCCCAAGGCGGCAGACCCTTTTCCCACTTGAACAGATCGCGCAGCCGGAGAGCGAGCCCGCATATCGAATACAGCCCCGCGCTGCGGGCGTCCGAAACCGTGCAGTTTCCGGAAACCTGGGCAATGATCGATTCTATGTCCGGCATTTTTTCTTTTCTCCTCGTATCCCCGCCGGCCGGCTGAGATGCGGACGACGGCAAGGACCTGGGAAACTGCCGACGGCGCAAAGGGCGGTGCCCCGGAAACCGGGCGATATCTTCCGATTCGAATGTTCAACATAGATCATGGATGGCGCCCCGGCAAGAGACGCCTTTGGATTTCATGCGCCGGTTGCAGTTGACACTCCGTAAGAACCGGTCCAGAATAATAAGAGAAAATGTTTACGACATCAGCTATGGCAAAGCCAGATGCCTTTGACCTGTCCCTAAGGGCCAGGATTTCCAGACTGCATTAAAGCAGGGCACGGCAGTGTCGGGAGGGCGGACAAAACCATGAAAAAAACCACTTCGCTATATTGGGCGGACAACTACATCGAAAAAAAATCCACGGCAGAGAAGGCCGTTTTTCAGATCCGCCCCGGCCAGCGGGTCTTTATCGGTTCGGCATGCGGCGAGCCGCAGCGGCTGGTCCGGGCTCTTTCCGATGCGGCCAGGCGTCTTTCCGGGATCGAAATTGTTCGGATGATGAGCCAGGAGACCATCTCCTTGACCGATATTGCCAACCGAACCCACGATTTCAGTCTCAGCCTCCGCACCATCTACCTGGGATCGGTCGGCGTCGAAAAAATCGCCAAAAACCAGCGCTTCATCTCCCCCATGAACATGTCCGAAGTGCCGTCGCTGTTTAAAACAAAAAAACTCCCCATCCATGTGGCCCTGGTCCAGGTCTCCCCGCCGGACGACTTCGGGTGGATGAGCCTCGGCGTCTCGGTGGACGTCACCTTTTCCGCGGCAATGGCCGCAGACATGGTCATCGCCCAGGTCAACTCCCGAATGCCCCGGGTGCTGGGGCAAAGCTTCATTCATGTCAACGACGTCGACATCATCGTGGAGCACGACGAGGAACTGATGGCCGTGGAGCCGCGAAGTTCTTCGGAGGCCGCCACCCGCATCGGCCGGCACATCGCCCGGCTCGTCGAAGACGGAGCCACCTTGCAGATCGGACTGGATGCCGCCTCCCAGGCAACCGTCCAGGCGCTGTCAAACAAAAACGACCTGGGCATCCATTCCCAATACATTACCGACGATATCATGCACCTCTTTTCCAAGGGGGTGATCACCAACCAGAAGAAGCGGCTCAATGAGGGCAAGATCGTGGCTTCGGCCGCCATCGGCTCTTCCTATCTGTACGAATTTCTCCACGACAATCCTGCCGTGGACTTTCGCCCGTCGGACTACGTCAACGATCCCTTCATTATCGGTCAGCACTATCGAATGATCTCCATGAACGTCGCCAAGGCCATGGACCTGACCGGACAGGTGGCGGCCGAGGCCATGCCGGAAACGTTCTACGCAGGGGTCTCGGGCATACCGGATTTCGTCCGGGGCGCGAAACGCGCCGACGGCGGAAAATCGATCATTATGCTTTTTTCCACATCCGAAGACGGGAAAAAAAGCAACATCGTTCCGAGTCTGGGCGACAACGCCGTGGTGGTTCCCCGGGGAGACGTGCATTACGTCGTCACCGAGTACGGAGCCGTCAACCTCTTTGGAAAGAGCTTACAAGAGCGGGCTGTAGGCATGATCAGCCTGGCCCATCCGGATTTCAGGGAAGAACTCTTCGACGCGGCCAAAGAGTCGGGGATCATTGGCGCCGAACGGACGCTGGGAGAGGCGGTTCGCGGCATTTACCCGGTCCGGCTCGAGGAAGTCTTCGAGGCAGACGGCGAGGAGATCACGATCCGCCCCTCCAAACCGGTGGATGAGCGCCGGATCCAGGAGCACTATTACAACCTTGACAAGAATGACGTCCTGTCCCGCTTCTTCCATGAAAAGACCAGCTTCGGCCGGGACGAGGTAGAACCCAAATCGCAGATCGATTATGTCAAGGACCTGACGCTGGTGGCCGTTGTGGGTGAATTCGGATTCGGAAAAGTGGTGGCCGTGGGCGAAAGCATGCTGCTGTCCAACACCAACATGGCCGAGGTGGCCTTTTCGGTGCACCGAGACTACCAGGGAAAAGGAATCAGCCGGCGGATTCTGCGCAAGCTGGCCGAATCGGCCCGGGACAACGGCATCTCCGGTCTCGTCGCCTACACATCGCCCCAAAACAAAAAAATGATCAACCTGTTCAAGACGCTCCCCTATAAGGTGAAGACCACCCATGACAGCGAAGAGCTGACCCTGAGCTGCCGGTTTGACGAGTTGGCATAGCGCTGCGCGCTATGCCAAAGGGTGACAAAATTCATACGGAAGAAGTTACGGACGCGACAGAGCGCGTCCCTCCAATAGGGTGGATTGCGGACGCGACAGAGCGCGTCCCTCCAATGGGGTGCAGAACTGCGAACTGCGGAGGCGACGGAGTGCGTCCCTCCTGGGGCGGCAGGGTGATGGTGCCCGGGAAAATGGGGTAGATCGGTTCAAGCCCGGAAGAATTTTCCCGCCGTTTCCAGAAGTTCTCCACGGTGCAGACTTCCGAAGGTCCGAATGACTTCCCTTGGAGAGGGCCACGCTTTATCGAGGCCGGAGGCTTGCACCTGGAGGGCCACGCTCCGTCGTGGCCGACATCCAATCCGGCATCTGGAGGGCCGCATTCCGTCTTTCGACGAAGCCGAACAGCTCGGCAGCTTATGAGCTCAGCAGCTGATCAAGGCGCCTGCGGCGCCTTACTCCAGATCCTCCGACAACAAAATCGCCTCGGCCACCTGTCGGATGGGCTTTCTGCTGTCCATGCTCCTTTTGCGAAGCCACTGATAGGCCTCATCTCCGGTCTTGTTGCGGCGGCGCATGAGGACCTCTTTGGCGCGCTCCACCAGCTTTCTCGTCTCGAGCTCCTCCCGGATCACCTTGGTCTTGACCATCAGTTCCGTGTTGAGAATCGCCATGGCCGCCTGGTGGGCAACGGCTGTCACCAGGTTGATCTCGGTTTCCGAAAAATCGTAGGGCTCGGAGGTAAAGCAGTTCAGCACGCCGATCGCCCGGCCGTCCTTGACCTGAAGCGGCACCCCCAGCATCGATACCAGCCCCATCTTTCGGGCCATTTCCTTTTCCTTGAAGCGGGGGTCGGAAAGAACTTCGGCTACGATCAGGGGACGGTTTTCAGAGGCCACCAGGCCCACGACGCCTTCATTGAGTCCTAGAGACCGGTCCGTGACATAGTCCGGATCGATGGCCTGGGTTGCCTTCAGCCGGATCATCGGCGGCCGGGTGTTTTCATCGATCAGCCACAGGGAGCAGATTTCCACCCCGGTCACCTTGGCCGTCACCATGACGATCAGTTTGAGAATATCCTCCAGGTAAAGATCGGAAGTGATCGCCCGGCTGATGTCCATCAATCCCTTGATGTATTGATCGTATGTATCGGACAAAAAGCGGTCCATGGGGGGCAGGTTCCAGGTTCCAAATTCAAGGTTCCAAATTCCAGATTCAAAAGAAATGATCAAATCTCAAGCACCAAATTCCAAACAAATTCCAAATCACAATTTTCAAATCACAAACAAAATACCTTCTAAAGAAGATTTTTGCCCCTGTTTGGATATTGGAATTTGGTGTTTGGTGCTTGTTTGTGATTTGGGATTTGGTGCTTGGAGCTTAAAATTTATTCCGATATCCGTCCCTTGATTTCTTCTACGGAGTCCACCGGGGCATTGTCAACGCCGGCGGGTTCCCGGTCCGCCGCCGTCCGGGGCAGCATGCCGGCTTCGATCAGAAAATCGGCGACCTGGCGCCAGAATCCCTGCGGATCGGGCGGGCAGTCGTTGTGGCCGCAGTCCAGGGCGATGAGGCGGACGTGGCTGCCTGCCTGTAAAAGGGCCTTTGCATGACCGAATCCGACCGCTTCATCGTGCCGGCCGTGGAAGAGGAGAACCGGCCCGGAAAATTCCTTCAGGGCCGAAAAATTATCGAAGGGGTCCCGCACCAGAAACCCGGGGGCCAGGTACCGCCGGGCAAAGGATCTAACGCTGGTGAAGGTGGAAACCAGGATCAGGGCCCCGGCCCGGCGGTGGCGGGAAAGTTCGCAGACCGCCCCTCCACCGAGGGAGCGCCCGAAAAAGACGATTCGATTCGGGTCGACCTCCGGCCTGCGGCTGAGCCGGTCGTAGGCCGCCCGGAAGATCTGAGAAATCCGCTCCTGGCTCGGAGATCCGCCGGATCTCCCATAGCCGGGATACTCCACCAGCAGCACCCCGATCCCCATCTGCCGGAGCGGTGCAAACTCGGCGGGCAGAAAATCGATCAGCTCCCCGTTTCCATGGGCCACGATCACGGCCGGCGCCGGTTCCGCCGCCCTTTCCGACGGCGGCAAAAACCACGACTCCACCGGACCGAAGCCGGCGTCGATCCATTCGACGGCAATGCCTTCGCCGGCCGAGGGACCGGCGCCGGCTTCGAGCAAATAGCGCGGAAACGTCAAGGCCCGCTGAAACAGGAACAGCACCAGACAATAAAGCCCGTAGAGCAGCAGGGCCGAGACCGCCAGCTTCATCGGGCTTCGCCTGTTCCCCTGCCGATTCCCCGGTAAGTCAGCCCCATCTCCTGCATCTCCGCCGGATTGTAGATGTTGCGGCCGTCGATGACGATCGGCTGCTTCAGGAGAATCCGCACCGCCCGCATGTCCAGGTTTCTGAACTCGTTCCATTCGGTCATCACCACCAGGGCATCGCAGTCTTTAATGGTTTCGTAAGGGTCTTCGAAAAAGGCCACCCCGTCAAGCTCCGCTTTGGCGTTTTGCACCGCCGCCGGATCGCAGGCGCGCACTGTCGCCCCTCTTTTCTGAAGCTCGGCAATGACCTTCAGCGAGGGCGCCTCCCGGATATCGTCGGTTTTCGGCTTGAAGGCAATGCCCCAAACAGCCACCGTGCTGCCGGGGATTTCGAGCACCGACTCCAGCTTTTCCAAGACCACCGCGTACTGCGCCTGGTTGATCCGATGAACGGCCTCGAACAGGTCCGCCTCGCATCCATACTGCTTCAGCGTGGCGATCAGCGCAACGACGTCCTTGGGAAAACAGCTTCCCCCGTAGCCGACCCCCGCCTGAAGAAAGCGCGAGCCGATGCGGCTGTCGAGGCCTATGCCGCGGGAGACTTCCTTGATGTCGGCGCCGACCCGATCGCAAAGCCCGGACAGCTGGTTCATGAAGCTGATTCGGGCCGCCAGCATGGCGTTGCTGGCATACTTGATCAGCTCCGCGCTGCGCACGTCGGTCACCATGATCGGTTTGTCGGTCCGCTCCCGGGCGCGGTACAGGGAAGCCATGATCTGTTCGGCCCGCTCGCTGTCCGTGCCGAGAACGATCCGGTCCGGATTTTCAAAATCCTTGAGCGCCGCCCCTTCCCTGAGAAATTCGGGGTTGGAGACCACGTCGAAATCCATTTCCTCGGTCAGGGTTTCAGAAACGATGTCCCGGACCATCTGGGCGGTTCCCACCGGCACGGTGCTCTTGTTGACGATGATCTTGTATCCGTTCATGTATCGGCCGATGCTCCGGGCCACCGCTTGGACCGCAGACAGGTCGGCTTCGAGCCGCTCGTTGGTGGGGGTTCCCACACAGATGAAAATGATCTCCGCGTCTTGCACCGCCTTTTTGGCGTCGGTGGTCGGAACCAGCCTTCCCGCTTTGAGGTTCCGGCGGAACTGCTCTTCCAGGCCCGGCTCGTAGATCGGGATCTCTCCTTTTCGCAGCCTGCCGATCTTTTCCGCATCGATGTCGAGGCAGACCACATCGTTTCCCAGGTTGGCAAAGCCGGTGCCCGTGACCAGCCCCACATATCCGGTGCCGATGACCGAAATTTTCATTCATTGCCTCCGGTGTCGTAGTAGGATCGGTACCATTTCACGAAGCGTTCGATTCCGGTGCGAAGCGCCGTCTTCGGCCGGAACCCGACCGCTTCGATCAGATCGTCGATGTCGGCGTAGGTCGCCGGCACATCGCCGGGCTGTATGTCCATGTATTCTTTTCTTGCCTTGCGCCCGAGGACCGACTCCAGGGTTTCGATAAACCGTTCCAGCGTGACGGGCTGGTTGTTGCCGATATTGTAGATCCGGTAGGGCGCGGTGGAAGTTCCCGGGTCCGGGTCGTCTGCGCGGAAGTCCGGATTCGGCTCGGGCAGCCGGCCCATGACCCGGACCACCCCTTCGACGATGTCGTCGATGTAGGTAAAGTCTCTTTTCATCCTGCCGTGGTTGAAGACCTGGATCGGTCGTTCCTCGAGGATCGCGCGGGTGAACAAAAACAGGGCCATGTCCGGCCGGCCCCAGGGGCCGTATACGGTGAAAAACCGAAGCCCGGTGCAGGGAAGCCGGAAAAGATGGCTGTATGTGTGGGCCATGAGCTCGTTGGCCTTCTTGCTGGCGGCATACAGGGAAACCGGATGGTCCACGTTGTCATGGACCGAAAACGGCATCTTCGTGTTGGACCCGTAGACCGAGCTGGACGATGCGAACACCAAATGTCCGATCCGGCTGTGGCGGCATGCCTCCAGAACGTTTACGAACCCGGTCAGATTCGAAGAAACATAGGCCTGGGGTTTTTTCAGCGAATACCGGACCCCGGCCTGGGCGGCCAGGTTCACCGCCACGTCGAACCGCTCTTGGGAAAACACTGAATCGAGGGCGCTTTGATCGGCGAGATCGACCCGGTGAAAGGAAAAACCGGAAAACCGTTCCAGCCGGGCCAGGCGCGCCTTCTTGAGGCCGATATCGTAGTACGGGCTGAGGTTGTCCACGCCCGCCACCCGGCTGCCGTCTGTAAGAAGCCGCCGGGCCAGATGATAGCCGATAAAGCCGGCAGCGCCGGTGACCAGAACGTTTTCGAACTTGAAAGCCATGAAAAAAATCCTCGTTGGGCAGCAGCACCGGCATTTAAAGGGGCCGACGCGGCACCGTGCAGGAAAAATCCCGTCCGGCCGGGATTGGCCGGGCTATATCATGATTCGGTTTTTACTGTCCAGAGGGATCTCACCGCTGCGGATCCGCTCTACGAAAGGGGCGTCGGCAGGAGCGAACTCGAAGCTGGAAAGCTCGTCTGCCGCCGCCCATCGAACGGCGCCGTGGTCCCGGAGAATCATTTGCCCCCCCTGCCATTGCACCCGATAGGCCATCAGTTCGATGACGCCGAAATCGTACCGGTGACAGTGGGAGCCGAGATACTCGCCGACGACGACATCGATGTCGAATTCTTCCCTGAGCTCCCGCCGCAGGCTCTCGGGGGGCGCTTCTCCCGGCTCGACCTTTCCACCGGGAAACTCCCATCGGTTGGCCTGATGGCCCCCGGGGCGGCGCCGGGCGATCAACACCCGATTGTCTCTGGCCAGAATCGCCGCCGTCACCCGGACGATGTCATGGTACTCCGACATAT
>CAYPFH010000154.1:0-8880 GCA_964409825.1 uncultured Desulfobacterales bacterium
TTTCCTGGAAAAAGCGATAACCCAAACCAGGCAACTGATGGTCGTAGTACTTCACGGCCTCATCCAGTTCAAAAGAAGCAGGAACTATGAACCGGGACTTCAACGCTCATACCTTTTTCTGATTTCATCCCAGTCTTCAGCCTGAAGCTCACCTCGCTTGTAAGCTTCATATCGAGCCTCTGATTCGGCTATCCAGCTTTTCTCTATTTCAGTATCCGGCTTATCAAGGCTGTAAAGAATAGCCTCCACCAGGCGGACTCTCTCCTTCGGATCGAGAACTATGGCTTTCTTCGCCAGCTCCTCTACAGATTCCATATTGCTTCTCCCTTTTATACGCCGATTCTCACCAGAGAGGGCCGCCGTTTGGCCCGAATCTGGTGAAGAAGCATGTTAGCGTAAAGTGCATTCCATATTAATTTAGTCCTTTTTTAGGGGCAAGGGATGTTGGATAGCCATTAGCCTGTTCTTTATCGTCTGAATCAAAATATTTTCCCCTAAGGACGCCATCTTCAAACATTTCCAAGCGAGCAGTATAATAAACAACCCCACCGCTCAGAAAAACAAGGTAAACTTTATTTCCGGAAACCACACCTTCAATTACATAATTACCGATTGCTCCGCTAAGTATGTTTTGCTCTGGATACAAAAGGATCACATCTTAATTATTCATTATTGTGTTCGACTCAGAGAGAATTCTTAATATTTAAGGTGCGCCCCAATGTTTCTTTTACAACAATTCATAGATTCTTCAGAAGGTTGTCCAGAAGGTACTTCATCTCAATTGCCTCTACATTGTCGAGATGATCATCTTCAAGGACTTCCCTGATTTTCATGTATATGTTTTGATGCTGCACCGCAATTTCCGCATGATCCTCAAGCCAATAAAAAAGTTCATACGCCTCTTTGTAATTCACTTCATCATCTGCTAGTATGCCCATAACAATTCCCATGAATTTTCGACTGGAATGGCGCATGGCCGCCAACAGGCTTCATCAAATAGCCATTTGTTTCGATAATTGCACAATTGCGAACTTTGGCGTAGCCAAGAGCGCAAGCACTGACCCTTTTAGGATTCGCGGTTTCAAAATCAATTGCGATGAACTCTTGCATGATACGTCCTATTTCTGACAACCAGTAATTGTGTGGTTTCTCAATAATCTCAAAGCAAAAAAGCCTTAAAATGCGGTTCATAGAATCCAGAAAGTTCTAACTTGATAACAACGCATTTTGGAGGGTTAATCGGAATTCAACAACTTCATCGATGCCATGATTACAACACCTGCATCGCCGCCCTGGCCGAAAAAACACAAAAACCCCATCCTGCGCCGCAGAAATGGGGTTTCTTATTTTCTCATGGACCCTCCAATCAGTTGGAAGCCCTTACACAAGTGACGAATAGAGTAGCAAATGGCGCTCAATTGTCAATGATTTAGCTGCTGAGCCAAACCTAAATTGAGCGATTATTTCTTCGGAGCTCTTTCCGGTCGGGCATAAAGCCCGCCCCTACGAGGCCATCGCCACCCCGCAGGTAGGGGCGGGGTTCACCTGTCGCGGCGAAGCTCGCAGAGCGAAGACGGATCCCCGCCCGCATTCCTGGCGGGTTTTTTCCGGAGACAATCGTAAAATGGTTCAGATCAAGCCAAAAAAAACGTAATCATCGCAGTTCGACAACTCCTTTTTCGGTTCGCAGGGCAGCGATCTATGCCGGGCGGAGGGAGGGCTGAATTGGAAGACCGGTGCCGACCGCTGAAAGGGCGCGCATTACGAAAGCCGGCTCCGGGTGCTCTTCGCGAAGCGATTTCAGCACGGGCCCGGCCGGGACCGAAGCGGCGGGATGGGGACTGTCAGCCCAGGCGATGAAAAAGGGCGCGATGGCGTCTGCGACATTTCAAGATCCGGGCGGTCAGACACCGCAAGCAGCGCGTTTGGCGTGCCGCGGCCCGAGTGCTGCCCGCCCATTATTGGCCGCACGCCAAGACTGGCCTCGAAGTCTGCGACACTCGCCGCAAAGTCTGGGGTCGCGTATACCAAGTGGTCGATTCTTTTCAGGAGGGGCTGGGGCATATTCTTAACCCCTATTTTTATCCCGCTTGACAACAGGACAATATTGTCCTTAACATACTGCTGTGAAATCCAGGCAACTCATACGCAAACTGCGGAAGCTTGGCGTTGAATTCGTTAAAGGCCGCGGAAAGGGAGGCCACCAACTGGCAAAATATCAGGGTAAACAAGCCACCGTCCCAATTCATGGGGATGCCGATATCGGCCCGGAATTTGTTAAAAAACTTTGCAAACAACTGGCCATTGATCCAAAAGAGATTCTGTAACTGGAGGAAACATGCTTCAAAGCTATCCGGTCTCTTTTACGCATGACGAAGACGGCTCCGTCATTGCCGAGTTTCCCGACGTGCCCGAGGCGATGACGGTAGGTTCGGATAAGGCCAATGCAATCGAATGGGCGCAGGACGCCCTCATCGTCGCATTGACCGGTTACATCGAAGACCGTCGGGATATCCCGCCCCCCTCCAAGGCAAAAAAAGGCCAGGATTCTGTTCATCTGCCTCCGCAGATCGCGATGAAGCTGGTCATATACCAGGCGATGCGCGACCAGAGGACGACCCAGGCAGCTCTCGGAAAATGTCTTGGCGTCGACGGCCGCCAAGTGCGGCGCATTCTTGACTTGGATTGCAATTCAACCCTTGCTCAACTCAATTCCGCCCTGAAATGCCTCGGCAAGGTCCTTGTTATCGATATCAGGGATGCGGCCTGATTCTAACGTCGTGTCACCCCCTTGTGAAGTATGGGACGAGTTTCCTATTCGATAAGCGTCCAGCCTTGATTTTTGCTGAGTTTTTCGCCGCGCTGGACCGACTGGCTTGCCGAGGGTTGAGAAATTTTCAGCATTTCAGCCAACTCGATCGTTTTCATTCCAAGCTCCCGGCAGGCCCAATAGCGTAGCAAACTGCGGGCCTGAACCGTTTCAGCAATTTCACCGATGCCATGATTACAACGCCTGCATCGCCGCCCTGGCCGAAAAAACACAAAACCCCATCCTGCACCGCAGAAATGGGGTTTCTTATTTTCTCATGGACCCTCCAATCAGTTGGAAGCCCTTACACAAGTGACGAATAGAGTAGCAAATGGGGCTCAATTATCAATGATTTGGCTGCTGAGCTTCTAAGCTGTTGAGCTGCTGAGCGAAAAAACCAACCTTTATATTTAAAGGTTCCATAAAATCTTCCCGCAGGATTTCACCGGGTGTAATCGGATCAAGAAGTTTGTTAGTACCCATGTCAATACCTCAATGATAATCTACAAGCGATCGTTTTTGCCTGATATAATTATTTGTAGGCCCACCTTGCGGGATCGGAGCTGTTTAAATAGCGGGTATGCAACTATTGGGAATGCCCCTCTATTCCCTTCCGGCATCCGAGCCTTCAGCGGCGCGCAGCGCCAATTATCTTGACATCAAGATATATTCTCTTACCTTTCGTTCGTGGAAACGAGCGGTCCCCATATTCGCCTGGTGCTGTGGAAAGCCCACAAGGCGGTCGAGACGGTCGACAAGGAAAGCATCGCCGCCACCGGCCTATGCATTAGCGACTTTGCAGTGTTGGAAGCGGTTCTCCACAAGGGCCCGATGCCGGTGAACACCATCGGCAAAAAGGTGCTGCTGACCTCCGGTTCTATCTCCACGGCGGTGGATCGGCTCCAGAATAAGGGGCTGGTGCAGCGTCTACAGGATCCGTCCGACGGCCGGGTCTACCTGGTGCACCTGACCGACGAGGGCAGGCGAATGATCCAAGAGGCCTACCGCATACACAGTACAAACCTGGAAAGGGCGACGGACGTCCTGGACGACGCAGAGCGCAAGACCCTGGTCGTTCTTTTGAAAAAACTGGGCCGCCATGCGCAATCGCTGGCCGGATAAAGACAAAGGAACCCACGCAATGAACAAACCGATACGACCGATTCGCGGCATTCATCATATCACGGCCATCGCCTCATCGGCCGCCGAAAACCTTGGTTTCTACACGAAGGTTCTCGGTCTTCGGCTGGTGAAAAAAACTGTAAACTTCGACGACCCCTACACATACCACTTCTATTTCGGTGACAGGACCGGATCGCCCGGCACGATCATGACGTTTTTCCCGTGGGAGAATATGCCCCCGGGAAAAGAGGGGGCCGGGTCAGTCACGGCCGTTTCCTTTTCCGTTCCCAAACCCGCCGTCCCTTTCTGGACCGAGCGACTGGAACAGCGCGGAATAGAAACCTCGACTGAAATCCGTTTTCAAGAGCCGGTGCTCCGGTTCAAGGATCCCCACGGACTTTCTCTGGAGCTGGTGGGAAGCGACCGCGACCCGGAGCCGACCCCGTGGACGGCGGGAGGCGTTCCGGCCCGGCACGCCATCACCGGTTTTCACTCCGCCACGGCCACGGTACGAACCGCACGGCAGCCCCGCCGCGTGCTGGAAACGCTGCTCGGAATGCAGGCGGTCGGCTCGGAAGGAAACCGGAGCCGATTTGCCATGGCAGATCCTTCTGCACCCGGGAGCTGCTACGACCTGGTGGAGGACCGGTCTGCGCCTCCTGCCAGGCAAGGCGGCGGCACGGTGCACCATATCGCGTTCCGAACCGAAGACAGCCGCGACCAGAAGCAATGGCGTGAACGAATCGTCGATTTCGGCTTCGATGTCACTCCGGTGATCGACCGCAGCTACTTTCATTCCATCTACTTTCGGGAGGCTGCCGGGGTGCTGTTTGAAGTCGCCACCGATTCTCCCGGATTCACGGTCGATGAAGCCGAGTCCGGCCTCGGTTCCGAACTGAAGCTTCCCAAACGCTACGAGGCGCTGCGGTCCGAAATCGTAGAGCGGCTGCCGCCCCTGGATGCCAGCACCGATTTCCGCCGCCTGTTCGTGGCACCGGAGGCCGGCGAGGCTGGCAGAACCCTGGTGGCCTTTCACGGCACCGGCGGCGACGAAAAAGACCTGATATCTATCGTTCGAAGAATCGGCGGGCCTCAGACCGCGGTGCTCAGCCCCCGGGGCAACGTTCGACGACTTTTTCGCCGCTTTCCCATTTGACCTCTCCGGATGCGGTCTTATAATGCTTGATCGCCCCGCCATTCCAGGCAGGGTCATTTTTTTCACGATCGGCCGAACCCGGCCAGGCATTTTTACGAAAACCAGGAGAGGATAGTTATGAAGGACACGGAACGCATCACGCTTTACAGCGGGGGCCATCGAGGCACCGAGGCCGAGTTTGGCCGCCAGGCGGAAATCGCCGGCCTCAAGGAAGTGAATTTCACCTTTCCGGAGCACGCCTGCCAGCGCACCCGCGGCCTTGTCGAGCTTTCCGCCGAAGACCTGAACAAGGGAGACGTGAGCATGGAAATCGTGTCCCTGCGCATGAACCGAAGCTTCTCCAAAGCAGACAAAATCCGGAAGGTAATTCAATCGATTTTTCACATGGTCAACCGCGGCTATCAGGTGTTTACCGTGGGCTGGATCCAGGAGGACGGCACGGTCAAAGGCGGCACCGGCTGGGCGGTAGAGCTTGCCAAACTCTTCAACCGCCCCTTGAGCGTGTTCGACCAGGACCACAACGCCTGGTTTTCCTGGAAGGAAAATCAATGGCAGGAAGATCTGCCGACAATCGACAGTGAAACCTTCGTGGGAACCGGGACCCGGAACCTCACCGCTGAAGGCAAGGCGGCGATCCGGGATCTGTTCGAACGCTCTTTCGGGTCCAGGTAGGGAAATCGAAGGAGCCGGCTCGGGCGGCGCGCCTAACCGCCGGCGTTCAGCATCTCCTTTTCAAAAGAGAGGATCAGTTCCCGCATCTGTTTGGCAGCATCCACGTATTTTTTATAGAGCTCCGCTTTAAAGTCGTCGTTGACTTTTTCCATGCGCCGTTGCACGCGCAACAGCGCCCGGTTGCGCTCTTTCCACAGGCCGGTCATCTTTCGCATCGACTTTTCGGAGTTGTCGAGAAACCGGGCTTTGTAACGCGTCACCTTTTGACGCAGGCGTTCATGGGCCCGGTCCAGGTCCCTGGCCAGGGCCTCGATCTTGATCATGTCCCAGGTGATCCGGTGATAGTGATGTCCGATGATGCCGAACATGATGGCTTCGTGGAAAATCTGTTTGCCCCTGAAAAAATTGGCAGCAACGAACTTGACGAACTGGTAGCCGTAAGGCGTAAACGGCTGTCGTAAAAGGGAGCGGAAAAGAATCTGGATGTCCTGGAACCGCATCTTGCTGGAAAACCTCTGCACCGTCCCCAAATTTTTCATCAACCGATTGCACCGTCTGAAATAATTTTTCAAATTCAGGTCGTAGATCGAAGCCAGCACCCGGCGGTAGCCTTCTTTGAGAATGCGCTGGTCCATCTTGGTATAGAAATTGGTGCTCATGCAGTGGGTGTTGTTGCCGTCCGGCTCTCGTATGATCCGCCCTTCCTGTTTCAGGCGTTCGTACAATTCGGTTCCCGGCAGCGCGGAAAGCAGACCGACCATGGCCCTGGGAATGCCGGACTGCTGAATGAATGCGATCTGGCGGTCGAAGATGTCTTCCGTATCGCTGTCGAAACCCAGGATAAACCCCGCCATGACCTCGATACCGTAGCGCTGGATGGTAAAGACGGCGTTGAGCATGTCGGTTTTCAAATTCTGGAACTTGCCGGTCTCTTTCAGCGAGGCTTCCGAAGGGGTTTCAATCCCCACGAACACCCCGTTGAATCCGGCGTCCCGCATGCCGGCGAGCAGTTCTTCATCCTGGGCCATGTTGATGCTGGCTTCGGTGTAAAACCGGAACACATTGCCGTGATCCGACTGCCAGCCCTGGACAGCCGGCAGCAGTTCGGATTTCACCCGCTTTTTGTTTCCGATGAAGTTGTCGTCGACAACGAAAATCGAACCCCGCCAGCCGAGCCGATACAAAGACGTCAGTTCTTCCAGCACGGTGTCCGCAGACTTTAACCGGGGCCGGTTGCCGTACATCTTCCAGATGTCGCAAAATTCGCATTGAAACGGACAGCCGCGGCTGTATTGAATCGCCATAGACGCGTAGGCGTTCAAATTCAACAGGTCGAACCGCGGCGGCGGCAAATCCGTGATGTCCGGCTTTTCCGGCATAAGGACCACCCGCTGCGCCGTGCCGTTTTGAAGGTCCTCCAAAAACCCGGCCATGGTTTCGTCGACTTCGCCCAGCAGCAGATGATCCGCACCCGCAATCGACTCGTGGCTGGTAGTGACATACGCACCGCCTGCGATCACAGGCACCCCGATCCGATTGCATGACGCAATCACCTGGTCGAAGGACGCCTTTTGAAGGATCATCGCCGACACGAACACCGCGTCGGCCCATTTGAGATCATTTTCCAAAAGCGGCTCGATGTTCAGGTCGACCAGCTTCAGATGGTACCTGCCGGGATCGAAATAGGCAGCCACGGTGATCAGGCCAAGCGGTGGGTGCGCGCTTTTCTTGCTTAGAAACGCAAGCGAGTGGCGGTAGCTCCAGTAAGTGTTGCTCGGCACTTTCGGATAAACGAGAAGGATGTTCTCAATCGGCTTCACGTCCTCAGCCTCCATGAACATGCCGAATGCTTCGGGTGCAGGGGCAAGGCCTCGACCCCATTGGTTTTTTCAGGATTGCTGCTCATAATGCTCCATCACGATCGGCGCACAGGCAACCTCCGGATTCCGGAAGGCCTGGGGCATCAAGGCGACGATGGACTGAAGATATCCAATCCCATAAAATCGGGAAAGTGATTTGATCAATAGAAGAAGGCCAGCGCCTGGCGGTAGTTGCCGTCAATGTCGGAAACTATTTTTTCAGCCGATGTCCTGAGCCGGTCCCAATCTTCGTCCGGCGCCAGTCGCAAATCTTCGACCATGGCAAGAAGGCGGTCCTTGTGCTCGTTCAGCAAGGCGATCTGGTTGAGCATGCCGATTTTCTTTTCCGCCGATGCCTGGTCCGCCTGGGACTTGAGTTCGGCAATGCGTTCGGTCCACTCCCGCACCTGGTCTTCAAGCCTTTCTGCATATTGTTTTGGGGAGTCTTCCATAAACCAAGGCCTCCTTTCCTTTCCATGTTCGAAGCGGTTTCGTAAAATGACATATCGCATTGCAGCAGGATTTTTTTTTTGATCATAGCAGGATGTGTGTCAAAAACAATACGGTCGATCCCGTATTTCTGGCGAACAGTTATTGACAGATTGGATGCTTGTATGTATAAAAACGCTCTTTCGTAAAAAGCTTGGAGACGGCACCAGGCCGAATCGGCCTGGACAGGGGGCGGCAAAGAGCTCGCCTCCTTTTTATTTCCGGCTGTTTCAAGGAATTCCGAGGCGGCGGGTGTAACGGTGAGCCTGTATTTCGCCTCAATATGAGCGAGGAGTTGCTGCAATCATGAAATTTCCGGAAAATCTTACCGCTGAGCTGCCCAGGAATCTGGACGGTTTTCGCGATTATGATGAATTTCTCGACTACGCAGGATCCTTGTTCGATCTGGGTCCCGAGGAGCTGGAGGGGCTCTACCACGTGCTGTTAAAGCTCCAGGGTATAGGGGAGGATCCGGTGGAAACGATGAATGTCTGGAAGGAAGAAACCTGCCGCAGTGAATGCCCCGAATTCATCCGTTTTTTGATTCAAGTAGACAATCTCGACCTTGAATCGCTCAAGGAAGTCGCCTGACCCCTTCCGCCTTCTGCCGGAAATAAAATGGATTCCGACGAAATTCAACCTCGCCGCCCTCCCAGACCGCGGCATTCAAGTCGCTGAGCTTGTCATGGCCCCGCTCGGGATCCCGTCAAAGTCCAAAAATGGAGGGCCACGCTCCGTCGTGGCCGGAAAGACGGACGCGACAGAGCGCGTCC
>CAYPFH010000155.1:0-8877 GCA_964409825.1 uncultured Desulfobacterales bacterium
CGAAGCCTCTGCCGGTGGAGGGACGCGCTCAGTCGCGTCCGTGTTGCCGGCAATGACCCAATACCGGCCACGACGGAGCGTGGCCCTCCAACCCCCAAAGCCCAAGGATGGGCAGGTCGGTTATTGCCGCCGGCCTCGATCGAAGTTTCCCATAAGCCCCGCCTCTGACCGCCGGGGCGGTCAGTTTGATCAAGGGTGAAACTTCTGTTTAAGCCGCTGCCCTGTTTGTAGTGGCGCCGTGAGGCGCTTGTTGCACAACCTTTCAAAAACCAAACGCCTTACGGCGTCACTACAAGCGCGCCGTGCCATTGACAACAAAAATGGCAATTGAACTGGCTTGAAGTTTCATACGAGGGGGTCTGGAGAAATTTTTTTCAGTAGTTCCCGGAAGATAATCAGTTTCTGTACGTCCTGGGTGCCTTCCCCCAGCGAAGAGGCCCAGGCATCGAGCGGGTATTTGTGGATGGGATGATCAGCGATGACCGATACCGCGCCGAACAGGTCCGCAGACCAGGCGGTCACCTTCCGGGCCATATCGACGGTCAAATATTTCGCCATGGCGGCATCGCTTCTGAAGTCTTCGCCGTTGTCTGCTGTTTGACAGGCCTTATGCACCATAAGGCGGGCGGCTTCGATCCGGGCTGCGTGGTCTGCCATTTCAAAGGCCTTGGCCTGAAAATCGACGATCCGCTCCCCGAACGCGCGCCGCTTGAGGCCGTGGGCCAGGGCCAATTCAAAAGCGCCGACAGCGGTCCCCAGGGTCAATGCGCTGATGGGAATCCGGCTTCGGGTAAACACCTCTAGAATCTGGCGCAGCCCGTACCCCCTCAGGCCCAGCAGATGGCTGTCCGGTACGAACACCCCGGAAAATTGCAGCCGGGTCAGGTCCGAGGGGATCCACACCGCCTTGTTGAGCTTCTTGCGGCGGATGCCGGAGGCCCCGAGATCGACTAAAAACATCGATATCCGCCGTTTTCGAGGCGCATCTGGGTCGGTGACGGCGGTAACGACGGCAAGATCGGCGATGGCTCCATTGGTCACAAACGCCTTTGTTCCATCAAGAAGCCACCCGCCCGGCACCTGTTCAGCGAACATACGGATTCCGGCGGCATCGCTTCCGGCGATGTTCTCCGTGTTGCCGAGGCACATGAGCTTCTCACCGGAGACCACCGCCGGGCCGCAGCGCTTTTTCAGGTCTTCTGAGCCGAACAGGAAAAGTCCCATGAATCCAAGGTCGATGTGCGCCAGGGCCGCTATAGCCACGCCCGGGGAAACCGACGCCAAAACCTCTGCCAGCATCGCTTCGCGAAGCACCGAATGCTTTTCAAGCCTGCCATTGCGAACGGCGAACCCGTACCAACCGCCATTTCCCATCTGCCGGAAGAATTCTTTCGGGATCCGGCCGGATCGGTTCCACGAGGACAGAAACGGCAGGACCTCGTCCATTAAAAACTGCCGAAAACGGGTTTGCTCTCTTTTCAGCGATGCCGATTTCAGAAAGGCCATGGACGCCCCTCTTTCAAGCGAAGGGAATCAGTATGGAAAACTGGGCTCCGCCCCCGGATCGGTTTTCGGCTAAAATCCGTCCGCCATGGGCTTCAACGATCCGGTGACCGATCGAAAGCCCCGCCCCGATCCACAGGTTTTTTTTGCGGGTATAAAAAGGCTCAAAAATACGATGACGGTCTTCTTCGACAATGCCCGGGCCGTTGTCGGCGATACGGATCCGGGCGAACCCTCCGGCCCTGTCGGTTCGGATCGTCACTTGTCTGGCCGGGGAAGAGCTTGGCCCCTCGTCCCTTGTATCGAAGCCTCCGGAAAGCACCTCGATGGCATTGCGAATCAATCTCTCCACGGTCCTGCTCATCTGAGCAAAGGAGACGTTCACTTCAGCAAGCCCCTGCGACAGCTTCAAGGCCAGTGTCACTTTGGCGGCCTGCAGATCGTCCTGAACCCGGGAGACGGCATCTTCTACGATCCGGTTGACTTCGGCTTTCTGCCGCTCCTTTTCTCCTAAACGGCCCAGTTCGAGCAGCTTTTCCGCGGCATCCCGAATTTGGCCGGCCGCATCTTCGACCATTTTCAGATCTGAGGTCAGACGGTCGTCTACCTGGGGCTGGATGGCCTGAAACCTGAGAATCGAATCGATGGTTTGCAGCGGCGACTGGACCTGACTGGCGACGGCGGCAGCCAATTGTCCGGCGGCGGCCAGGCGTTCGGAAAGGACGAGCTCTTCCTTTGACAAGGCTGGCTGGGAGAAATCCGTCAACTTTTCCGAGGCCGGCCGATACGCTTCTTCACCTGCGCCAATCGAAGCCGCTTGCCGCCTCTGACGCCCGGCATCGTTGAGGATTACGGTGATGGCCTGGTGGGCCTGGTCATCTATCCGGATCAAATCCATCTGGATTTGTCGGCTCGCGATCTCGATGGGAGATTTGCCGGTGCAGGCCCGCCCGTCGCCGGCAACCGCTTCCAGCATCGCCTCGACCCGCTGTTTTTCTCTGCCGCTGAACAGCGCCTGGAATCGGGTCCCGAGCAAAGCCTCCTCTGCTACGCTGAATATCTGCTGTGCGGTAGGATTGGCGTAGACGATCTCCCCGCCGAAGGTCAACTCGAGGATCCCCTCGGACAGGTAATTGAGAATGATCTCGGCATGCTTCGTGGAGTAGAGCAGCTCCCTGGAAATCTGCCGGTAATAGACATCCTCCCGGCCGATCACCCGGTCCGACGTGCCGCATTCGCCTTCGGCGTCCAGCCGGTAAAGAAGGGCCAGGATATGCGTCGACATCTTGTCGAACGGCCCCTTGGCGATACAGTAATTGGCGCCGAATTCGACAAAATTAAAATCGGCCTCCGCCGCAATGGCCGAAAGAATGATTACACAGGTATCTTTCAGGTTGGGGCGGGTCCGAATGATCCGGCACAACTTGTCTCCGCTGATGTTGGGCATGACCTGGTCGACGAAGATGACGTCCGGCTGATGCTGATCGAGGATCTTCAGCGCCGACAACCCGTCTTCTGCGGTCAGCACGGCGTCGCCGCGCTTTTCGAGAAGCCGGCGCATATAGGTCAGCATCAGTGGGTGGTTGTCCACGACAAGAACCTGTTTTTGGCTATGATCGGGCTTCATCTGCGCACATTTTCTTCTGCGAAGTTCAAATTCATGAGATGGTCCAGGACCGCCCGCAAGCTGTCTTCTTTATAATGATAATAATCATAGCACAGATTCAAATCAAAGTCCTGGCGCCGATTCGGCTGCTTCTGCCTTGGTGGTTTATAAAGATCCAATATATTTAATATATTGACAATATGCCCTGATTCTGGGCAATAGATAAGCATCCGATCATCCGTGGCGGCCGGCAGCACCTCCTGTACGAATCCGGTTGGAGGAAATTATGGTTGTGCCGGCAGGGGGTTTTGCGATGAGAGAGATGCAGACTTCGTATCAAGTCTTTCCGGTCGGTGTCGTGCGCCTCGGCGGCGAACGGGCTGCGATCGAAATCTTTGCGCCGTTTCGGGACGCTCTGCCGGGATTGGAGGGATTTTCCCACGCCTACATCCTGTATTGGTTCCACGAAAACGACACGCCGGAAAAGCGCCGAACCCTCCAGGTCCATCCCCGGAAAAATCCGGCCAACCCCCTGACAGGGGTCTTTGCCACCCATTCGCCCAACCGGCCGAATCTGATCGCCCTGACCCGCTGTAAGATTGTGTCAATCGGTCCCGACACCGTGGAAGTCGAAAAAATCGACGCCGTCGACGGCAGCCCGGTTCTCGATATCAAATGCTTTATCCCCGACGAGCCGCCGTTGGAAAATGTTCAGGTCCCGGACTGGGTGCGCCATGACGGACAATGACGCCGACCGGCTCGCCGAGCTCGACGGTCAGATCGAGCGCATCACCTTCACCAGCGAGCAGACCGGCTACACCGTGGCCCAGGTGCGGGTGGAGGGGCAAAGCCAGCCTGTAACGGTGGTCGGAAACCTGCTGGCGCCCACCACCGGAGAGATGCTCCACATGGAGGGCGAGTGGATCACCCATCCCCGGTACGGCCTGCAGTTCAACGTCCAACGCCATGAAACCCGGGTGCCTGCCACCGAGGACGGAATCCGGCGTTATCTGGGCTCCGGAATGATTCGGGGAATCGGCAAAGTCTATGCCGACCGGATCGTCGATCAGTTCGGTGAACAAGCCCTGGCAGTCATCGAAAACGAACCCGACAAGCTGGCCCGGATCGAAGGGATCGGCAAAAAACGGATCGAAATGATCCGCAAGGCGTGGGACGATCAGAAAGAAGTCCGAAACGTCATGCTCTTTTTGCAGGGCCACGGCGTAAGCCCTGGCTATGCGGCAAAAATTTTCCGTCGTTATGGTCAGCGATCCATTGCCGTGGTCCGGGAAAATCCGTATCGTCTGGCCACCGATATCGCAGGAATCGGGTTTGCCATTGCCGACAAGATTGCCGAAAAGATCGGGATCGATAAAAGAGACCCGAAGCGCGTGCAGGCCGGCATTCTTCACGGGCTGTGGATGTTGGCCGGAGAAGGCCATGTGTTTTATCCGTATGGACTGCTGGTAGAACACTGCGGTGAACTGCTCGCCGTAGACCCGGAGCGTGTGAGGACAGCGGCCGGCGAGCTGCAACGGGCGCATCGAATCGTCATTGAAGAGATCTTCCCCGGCACGAAGGCGTTGGAAGAAAATGAAGCGGCTGTTTTTCTGCCTCCCCTTTACCGAAACGAGCAGGTCATCGTCGAACGGATTCAGATGCTGATGACCCGTCCAAAGGCCATTGGCGGCTTGCATCGGCAGTCGGCCTTCCAGGACGTGCTGAAGACGCTTCCTTTCCGCCTTGCCCGGAACCAGAAAAGGGCCGTTGACAAATCGGCCGCCGAAAAGGTGCTGATCGTCACCGGCGGGCCGGGAACCGGCAAGACGACCATTATTTCTTCTGTGGTCCGTCTCTATTCCCGGTGGACCCGAAAGATCCTGTTGGCCGCCCCCACGGGCCGGGCCGCCAAGCGGATGAGCGAAGCCACCGGTACCGCGGCCATGACGATTCACCGCATGCTCGAGTTCAACTTCCAAAAGGGCGGCTTTCAGCGAGACGAAGACAATTCCCTTGACTGCGACCTGCTCATCGTCGATGAAGCCTCCATGATCGACACGACCCTGATGGCCCATCTTCTGCGGGCTGTCCCGGATTCGGCGACGGTTGTCTTCGTCGGCGACGTCGATCAGCTGCCTTCCGTGGGACCCGGCAATGTGCTGGCCGACATGATCGCCTCGGGGCGCATTCCAGTGGTAAAACTAACTGAAATCTTCCGCCAGGCGCAAACTAGCCGGATCGTCGTAAACGCCCACCGGATCAACCACGGTCAGCTGCCGGAGCTTGCGCTTCCCGGGGAATTGACCGAATTTTATTTTATCGAAAAAAGAGCGCAGGAAGAGGTGCGCGATGTGATTCTCCAGGTGGTTCGCCAAAACATTCCGCGGCGGTTCGGGTTCGATCCGATCGAAGACATTCAGGTGCTGACCCCAATGCACAAGGGAACCGTCGGGGCCGTTAACCTGAATCGGGAGCTCCAGGAGGCCCTGAATCCCGTCGGGGAGGGAATCGTACAAGGAGAGAGGCGGTTTCGCGTCGGAGACAAGGTCATGCAGACCCGAAACAACTATGACCGGGAGGTGTTCAACGGCGACATCGGACGGATCGAGCAGATCGACCCCGTCGCCCAGCAAGTAACCGTCCGATTCGAAGACCGGCCGGTCGTTTACGATTTCGGGGATCTGGATGAAATCGTCCTGGCCTATGTGGTTTCCGTCCACAAATCCCAGGGCTCGGAGTTTCCAGCGGTCGTGCTGCCTGTCGTCACTCAGCACTACATCCTTCTTCAGAGAAATCTCATCTACACAGCGGTGACCCGAGCCAGAAAATTGATGGTGATGGTCGGCACCCGCAAAGCCCTGGCCATGGCCGTCGGCAACGACGCCCCCCATAAGCGGTATACGCGCCTGCAGTCGAGAATCCGGGAACTGCTGGGCTAAGGAGGCCGCCATGAAAGCCATCCGAGTAAATCAGTTTGGAGAGCCGGAGTCGATGGCTCTTGAAGAGATCGCCGAACCCGAGCCGGAAGCGGGTCAGGTGCGGCTCCAGATCGCCGCCGCCGGCCAGATCGTCCTGATTCCTTGAAGGCAGAGGCCTCTTTTCGCTCCATCAACCTTATCGACCGGTCCGGTAGACACCATGGCGCAGGAGAAAAAAACGGAGCCGGCTCTCGACGCAAACGGACCTGCAGTCGAACGCCGGTACGCACAGGCGCTTCATGAAATCGCCGCCGGTCTGCTGAAACGGCGGAACCTCGAGGAAGAACTGAAACAGCGCAAAAAAGCAGAAGCGGCTCTCCGGGAAAGCGAGGCACGGTACCGCAGCTATTTCGAAGACGATCTTGCCGGCGCCTACATTTCCCGGCCCGACGGAACGCTTCTCGCGTGCAACTCGGAATTCGCCAGGATTTTCGGCTTCTCGTCCGTGGCAACGGCCCTGGGCATCGACCTGAACTGTCTTTACGGAAATGACTTCCCCCGCGAGCAGTTCCTCGAGGCCCTGAGACAAACCGGTCGAATCCGACGCCTCGAATCGACGATGAAACGGATCGACGGTTCTCCTGTGCAGGTCGTGGCAAACACCTGGGGTGTGTTCGGCTCCGGCGGCGAACTGCGGGAAATTCGTGGCTGCCTGATGGACACCACCGGGCAGAAGAATCTGGAGCGCCAGCTGCAGCAGGCGACCAAAATGGAGGCGATCGGCACCCTGGCCGGCGGCATCGCCCACGACTTCAACAATCTGTTGATGGCCATCGAGGGCAACGTGTCTCTCGTTCTCTACGACCTTTCCCGGGATCATGCACATTACCGGTTTTTGAAAAACATCGAACAGCACGTGAAAAGCGGGGCACGGCTTACGGCGAGTCTTCTCGGATATGCGCGAAAAGGGCGCTATGAAGTCAAAACCGTCGATCTGAACGACTTGGTGAAAGAGACCGCGGAAACGTTCCTCCGGACCCGCAAACAGCTTACGGTGGAGCTCGACATGGATCCGGAGTTAAAGCCCCTCCAGGCAGACTCGAGTCAAATAACCCAGACCCTGTTGAACCTGTTCATCAATGCAGCCGATGCCATGCCCGAGGGGGGCAAGCTGATCGTAGAGACCCGGAACCGGATCCACCGGCAGATGAAAAAGGGCCCTTACCGGCCCTGGCCCGGCCGGTATGTGAAGCTGTCGGTGAAAGACACCGGCATCGGCATGACACCGGAGGTGATGGACCGGATCTTCGACCCCTTTTTCACCACCAAGGAGATGGGGCGCGGAACGGGTCTGGGGCTAGCTTCAGTATACGGGATCGTCAAGGGGCACGCAGGCTATATCGAGGTGGAGTCGACGCCGCAGAAGGGATCCGCATTTCATATCTACCTGCCCGCTGTCCGAAGCAGCGGCACCTCCGAGGAGTCGGAGCCATCATGACGACGATACGTCGGATCGAACTGTTTCATGTGGCCGTCCCCCTGCCGGAGAAATTCTATCCGGCCTGGATTCCCGGTTTTCCCCAGACCGAAAACCGCTTTACCCTCCTTCGGGCGACCACCGACGACGATGTGGTCGGATACAGCGCGGGGCCGGCCATGGGACGCGAGCGCGCCGGACTCGGCGAACTGCTGGGACCCTATTTGATCGGCGAAGACCCCGCCGACATCGGGCTGATCCAGCAGCGGGTGCGGGAAATTGCCTACCTCGGGTGGCGAAATGCCTGGATCGAGCCGGCATTCTGGGACATCAAGGGCAAGCTTTCCGGAAAACCGGTGTCCACGCTGCTTGGCGGCGCGCCGTGCACCGTTCGGCTGTATGCATCCACCGGAGAGGTGAAATCTGCAGCAGATCGGATCGAGGAGGCCGAAGCCCGCTTTTCTGAAGGATTCCGCACCATCAAGATCAGGGTTCATGATTTTGAGGAAATCGCAGACATCCGCCAGGTCAAGGAGGTGTCGGCCGCCATGGGCCACAAGATGAAGATCGGCGTGGACGCCAACCAGGGATGGCGGGTGACCATCGTCTCAGACGCCCCTCTGTGGGACCCGGCCCGGGCGCGCCGGTTTGCAGACCGCTGCGCCGACGCGGGCGTCGCCTGGCTCGAAGAGCCACTGCCCATGGACGCATACGAGGACCTTGCGGCGCTGACGGCCCACAGCCGGATTCCGATCGCAGGCGGCGAACTTCACACCGGCGGCCTGCCCGAACTAAAGATGATGATCGAACGCCGATGCTACAAAATTTTTCAGCCCGACGCCGTCTTTTCCGGCGGCATCGCCCAGACCATGGAGGTGGCCCGGCTATGCCGGCAAAAAGGACTGATCTACTCCCCCCACACGTGGACCAACGGGATCGGGTTCGCCGTCAACCTGCAGCTGTTTGCCGCCAGCGGCTTTGCCGCAGAAAAGGAGCTGGAATACCCGATCAGCCCCCCCGGCTGGACGGTGGAGGCACGGGACGGCATCCTGGAAACCCCTTTCTACCACGACGATGGAAAGCTTCAGGTTCCGAACCGGCCCGGCCTCGGCTTCGAAATCGACAAAAAGGCGTTGAAAAAGTACGGAAAGCGGTTCTTTGTGATGGACCGCAAGCGGCTGATCTGGTACTCGGTCCGCCACCGGGGCCTTCGCACCACCTTGGAGATTAACCGCAACCGGAAACGATCACGAAAAGCGTGACCGTTTCCGGTTGCAGCCAATCGTTTTCAAAAAACGGGGAAAGGTTCGGTATTGGGCAGGGGGGCCGAGGGATATCGGCTCTCCTGCCGGCCAAAACTCGCCATCAAGGCC
>CAYPFH010000156.1:0-8876 GCA_964409825.1 uncultured Desulfobacterales bacterium
GACAGGACTTTCTTGAGTCGGCTTTCCGCCTTTCTCGTGTCGCCGAGGTGGAGGCAGATCAGTCCCTCCAGCTGCCGGAGGCGAAGCCGGTGGATACCGGCCTTCAGGGTGTCGGGGAGGTCGGCCAGCGCCCGGGAGGCGAAGCAGAAGGCCCCATCGAAATCGCCGGTGTGGTATCGTATCATCGCCGCCAGCCGCAGGGACAGGGACCGGTAGTATGGACTGTCCGCCATCACGGCCACGTCAGACAGGTGCCGGGTGCAGCGTTCGGCCTCTGAAAAATCGCGTCGGTAGAGGGCAAGCCGTCCGGCCGTTTCCACAAAAGCCGGATAGACGAAAAGAAGCCCGAATGTTTCGATGTCGCTGCGCGATTTTTCCAGAAGCTGAAGGGCCCGGTCGAAGTCGCCCCGGTTCAAGGCAAGCTCGATGTCCACCAGGGCATGAAGGACCCGGTATTCCGGGTAGCCCGCAGCGCCGATCTGTTCAACCCGCTCCAGGGCCCGGTCTGCTTCCGAGAAATCGCCGGATACGGCCATGCCCAGAATGCTGACGATCGTCGCATTGACCTGCAGTGTGCGGTCTTCGATTCGCAGCGCAATAAGGTAGGCGTTCTGACAGGCGGAAAGCCCTTTTTCCAGATCCCCCGGAACAGCAATCTGACCGAAGCCGATCTGAAACCACAGCATGGCTTTGGCATAGGCGTAAAAAGGCTTTTCGCTCCAGCGTCTCAGGAGGGTTTCGCCTTCTTTTATCCAGCGATGAAGGTTGGACGGATCTGCACCGAGGAAGACACCGGCTTCGATCAGACAGCCCAGGGCAAGCATCTCCCCCCTGACATCGTTTTTAGCGCGGAACAAGGCAAGAACCGCCGCCAGCTCGGCCAAGGTCTGTTTGCCTCCCGAAATCCGACGAGCCAGGGTTCGGTAAAAAAGGAGCCAAGGATCTTTGCTGACCCGTTTTTCAGGAAGGGCGTCGATCCATTTGGCCAGTTCGGTGAAGCGGCCGCGGACGGTGAGATCCATGGCGGTTTTCATGATGCCGTCCACCGCTCGCTCGATCCGTGAGGCGCGAAGGAAAAAGTCGACCGACTGTTCCAGCTCTCCGGCGTTCCATAAAATTTCGCCGGCTCGGCTCAAAATTTTTTCCTGTTGTTTTTTTGAAAGACGGGTCCGGAAAAGTGAAAACAGAAAGTCTCGAAACAGGCGGTTGAGCCGGAATAGCCGCCCCTTTCGGGGATCGGTTATTGGATGAAGGAACAGATTTCGCTGGACCAATTGATGGAAAATAGCCTCGGTTTCCGGCTCCCGGGCTAGTTTCGCAAGAACCTTCGGGTCGATTACATCCAGCAGCGACGAAATAATCAGCAGATTCCGGACCTGCTCCGGCTGCGCAGCGAAAATTTCTTCGGAAAAATACCGGAGCACCTCTCCTTTGAGCAGATCGGGAAGCCGGCTGTCGATCCAACCAGTGCGGTCCGGTTCGAGCACTTTCTTCAAACTTTCAGATATCAGCACCAAGCCCCCGGCCCATCCGCCGGTTATTTTCCGGATTTGCCGGGCCTGTTTCGGCAGAAGAACCAGGCCGTCGCGGAGCTTGAAAAAAACCTTGATCTCTTCAGTCGTAAACGCGAGGTCTTCGTTGGTTAAGACCGTCAGTTCCTGGCTGACTTTCAGCCGCTGAAAGCGAAGCGGCGGCATTTCTCTGGAGATCAGAAACATGCGGACCTTGGCCGGAGCCGCATGGATCAGTTCATCGATGAGGGTCATGGAAGGCGATGCCGGGTCCAGATTCTCCAATCCGTCGAAAGTCAAAATCACCGGATGCGGAAGTCTGTCGAACAAATGAAGGATGCGCTCTTTGAAGCGGGAGACCTCGGTATGCGCCCTTGGCGAAATGGCCGGGGAGTGAAGAAAATCAGACAGGCGCTCTTCCGGGAACGCCTGTCCGATGGCATGGACGGCAAGGCAAGAAAATTTGGCGGTATCCGAAGCTTCTTTTTCCAGATGGATCCAGGCCGACCGTACTTTGCAGGCGGCCAGGTAAGAAGACGCCAGCGTTGTTTTGCCCTGTGCAGCCTGGGCGACGATCAGAACAAGCCGCCCGCCTCTACCCGCATCGAGCTGTCGAATCAGCCGATCGCGCTCGACGACCACAGGCGTCCGCAGTCCTCCGAATGTTGAACCGGTCGTCATGGAAATGACAAGCCTTCGTTGGGTATCGGATTCTTTTTCCCCAGGCGGTGCCGGCAACGCAGATCCTTTACTATTATCTTATCAGAACCTGCTCGGTTTTGAAAACGGGTGACAGAAATCTTTATTTGGGGTAAAATTGCGACCCATTATAAAAGTTCTTTGCGCCGCCGGCTTGTTGAGATGGTTTCCACATCCAATTGGCGGTTTGACCGTGCTCAAATGCCGCTCCGCGAGACTATGGCGAAAGAATAGATCCGATCGTGTTCAAAGTCCTGGTCATCGACGACGAAAGAGCCACTCTGACCATGTTTCGGCTCTTCCTTACGGCCTACGGCTACGAAGTCCTGGTCGCCCAGAGCGGCCGGGAGGGTCTTGAGTCGCACCGGACAGAGCGACCGCAGATTGTCTTTACCGATCTGAAAATGCCGGAGATCGATGGGTTCGAAGTCCTCCGGCAGATAAAACGGCGGGATCCGGACACGGAAGTGATCGTCATTACCGGCCACGGGGATATGGACCTGATCGTCCAGGCCTTGAATCTGGAGGCGATCGATTTCATCAACAAGCCGGTAAAGCGGGTAGCGCTCGACTCGGCACTGAAACGCGCCGAGTCGAGGCTTCGGAATCCCGGCGCCCGGCTGCCCGACGTTTCGATGAAGCGAAAACGGAAAGGGGCGGTCGTTTCGATCCGAGGCACGCTCAACGCAGAAGCCAAAGGAAGGCTTTTTTCGGCCGTTGAGAAGGCTTTGGTTCAAAATGCCAAGGGTATCGTCTTCGATTTTGACCCCAGCGCGGCCGTCAATGGCGCGGGTCTCTCTCTTCTTACACAGGTCTTGTCGGACCTTCGCAGGAAAAACACCCCCTCTTGCCTGTCCGGGCTGTCGGAAAACTTCATCGCTATATTTGATACGGTCGGCATCTCGCGCTTGGCGCCCCTTTTCGATACGGTCGACGATGCGCTGGCGGACCTGGCAGAGGGCCGGTAAACGGTCCCGGCACTGTCATTACCAATGGGAACTTTAAGCACCAGGCATCGGCGCCAGCAAGGCCTCGGCCCCAGACCATGTCGGGTCAAAAAGTTACTCCGTAGTAATAGCGGTCTTTTTTGAGGTGGCGGACATGACTTTTCCCCTGCGGCATCTCCTCCTTTTTTTTCTGTCATTCGTGCTCATGGTCGCCTGCGAAGCCGCGGTAGACCAGAAACCCCTTCCGTCCAGACAACCAGGCGTCACCGACAGCGAAATTATTGTCGGTTCTTCCCTGGCCTTGGGCGGACATGCCGGGTATCTCGGAACACAGATCCACCACGGTGCGCTTGCCCTGCTCCATCAGATCAACGAGCAGGGAGGAATCCACGGCCGGAAGGTCAGGATCATCGCCCACGACGACGGATACGACCCGCCCCGATGCATTCTCAACACCCAACGGCTTTTGACCGAAGAGGAGGTGTTTTGCCTGTTCAACTACGTGGGAACGCCGACCACGGTGAAAATCATCCCCCTGGTCGAGGAGGCCCGGGTACCGCTGGTCGGCATGTTCACCGGGGCAAACGCCCTGCGCGAGCCGCTGCACCGGCATCTGATCAACGTGCGCGCCTCCTATTACCAGGAAACCGGTGCCGCGGTCCGGTATTTTGTCGAAGAACTCGGCGTGAAACGAATCGCGGTGTTCTATCAATACGATGCATACGGCTTTGACGGCCTGCGGGGGACCGAGCTCGCCCTCAAGTCCTACGGACGGGTCCCTTCGGCGACCGGAACATACATACGCGGCACCCTCGCCGTGGAAGAAGGACTGGAAAAGATCGCCGCCTCCGAGGCCGAAGCGGTGGTCATGATCGGGACTTACGAGCCGTGTGCCCGGTTTATCCGCATGGCGCAGGAACAGGGGTTTCATCCGATTTTTTATAATGTCTCCTTTGTCGGGGCGGACGAACTGGCCCGAAGGCTGGGGGATGCCGGCGAGGGGGTGATCGTCAGTCAGGTGGTTCCGCCCCCGGAATTGTCAGACAGGCTGCCGGATTTGCACGGCGTCGAAGAATACGTGGCGCTGCTGAAACGATACTTTCCGGCAGATCGGCCCAATTTCGTCGGGCTGGAAGGGTATGTCAATGCGCGGGTGCTGGTGGAAGGGCTGCGGCGGGCCGGGCGAAACCTTGACCGGGAAAGGTTTATTTCCGCCATCGAAAGCATCCGGGAGCTCGACATCGGCATTGCCAACCGTCTTTCCTTCAGCCCCGACGATCATCAGGGGCTGGAACAGGTCTATTTTACGCGGATCGAAAACGGGCGTTTTGTGCTGATCGATCAGTTGCCCAAAGCCGCCGGAGAGACCGGTCAACAAAGGCAGCGGAGATGAGACTGAACGGTGCGGAAAAATCGGGGCTGGGCGACCGGGGAAAGGGCGTTTTCCCCAGGATTCGGGATCGCATACTGAACCGGATTCGAAGCGCCAGCCTGAGCAACAAAATCTTTTTTTCCACCACGGCGGTGGTTCTATTGATCAGCGTTTTGATTGCCCTGTTTACGCGGTGGATCCTGATTTCGAGTCTGACCTCCGAACTCAAGCAGCGGGGCCTGGGGATTGCATACAGCATTGCCGAGGCCAGTCGCAGCTACCTCTTGACGGCGGATGTCCCGCAGCTGACCAGCCTGCTGTTTGAATCCAGGCTCGGAGAGCGGAAGCTGCTGGTCAATTACGTCTTTGTCGAAGATAAAAACAGACAAATCCTGGCGCACACGTTCGTGCGTAAATTCCCAACCGCACTCCAAGACGCAAACCCGATAACCGAAGACCAGGCGCAGAGTATCCGACTGATCCGGATGGAGGCGTCGGCTATCTATGACGTTGCCGTGCCGGTAAAGGAAGGGATCTACCAGATCGGCACCGTACACGTCGGCTTATATAAAAAGCATATCGACGTGTTGATCGGAAAGCTCCGGAGCACCTTTCTCGGCTTTGTCTCGGTCGTGACGGTGGTTTGCTTTTTGATCAGCCATCGACTGTCGATGTATATCACCCGTCCGATATCTCAGCTGACGACGATTTCAGATGCCATCAGCCGGGGAAATTTCAACGTCCAACCGGATCTCGGGTTCGAGGTGCGATGCTGGCAGATCAAAGACTGCGGCCAGACGCAATGTCCGGCCCACCGGAATGCGGACCTGCCGTGCTGGTATGTGGACGATACGCCGGATTTTCCCGAATCCGCCCGCCGATTTCCCGAAAAATTGGAGACCTGCCGGAACTGTCCGGTGTACAGAAGCAGCGTGCGCGATGAGGTCCGGCAGCTGGCCAATTCATTTGTGAATATGACCTATCGGATTCGGGCATCCCAGGCGCAGCTTCAAGAGTCGGAGGGAAAATACCGGTCTCTGTTTGCCAGCGGCCCCAACCCGATTTTCGTGCTGGACCGGGCAACCCTGGAGATTCTTGATGCGAATTTTGCTGCCGAAGAAACCTATCTGTACTCAAAACAGGAGCTGGTTGGAAGACCATTCAGGGATCTGGGGCCTTTTGAGCCTCCGCCTGGCGGGTGGAGCCGGGACGGATCGATTTCGCTCCGGCAAGCTCTGGTGATCAGCGCCAAGGTTCAATACCGAAAAAAAGGAGGCCGCCCGTTTTATGTCAATGTTCATGTCTGCCCAGCCGTTTACGGGGGAAAAGCGGCCTTGATCGTCGCCACGACCGATATCACTGAAATGGTGGAAAAGGACAACCAGTTGATTCAGGCAAGCAAAATGAAAACCCTCGGTGAGATGTCCGCCGGCATCGCGCACGAATTGAATCAACCCCTGAATGCGATCAAGATGGGAAGCGAGTTTTTGGAGATGATGGCAGAGCGCGGCCAGGACCTTGGCCGCCTGGACCTGCTGGAGGTGGTTCAGGAAACCAGCCGCCAGGTGGACAAGGCTACCTCAATTATCCAGCGATTGAGGGATTTCGGCAGAAAATCGGATCTGAGCCGGGAACAGATCTGTGTGAACCAGCCGATCCAAAACGTTTTGGAAATTCTTGGAAAACAGCTGCAGCTGCAAAACATCGAAGTCGAGCTCGATCTGGGGGAGGAGATGGCGCCGATTTTGGCCCAGCGCAACCGGATAGAGCAGGTTGTCTTCAACCTGCTGACAAACGCGCGCGACGCATTGAATCAGAAATCAGAAAAAGAAAACGACGGTGACCGGCGATGGATCCGCATCCGAACCTTCCAGAAAGATGGAAGAGCGGTGGTGGAAATCTCCGACAATGGCAGCGGCATCCCGGAGGCCGTTCGTTCCAGAATTTTCGAATCTTTTTTTACCACCAAAGAGATGGGAGAAGGAATGGGGCTGGGTCTTTCCATTTCTTACGGCATCGTGGAAGATTACGGGGGGCAGATCCAGGTCAAGAGTGCAGAAGGAAAAGGGACGACTTTCATCCTTTCCTTTCCAACAGCCGCCTGAAGCAGCCCCGCCGGCTTTCTGGTTTGCGCAAAATGTCTCCGGCCGTCTTTGCAGCAGCACCTGCCTCTAATTTTCCTCGTCCACGTCCAGAGAATCGTCGTCTGCGATTTGGATCGACGATTTGAAGTCCGTCATGATTTTTTTGTCGGCGTATTCGTCGTCCAGGTCCTCGTCGAGCAGGTCGTCTATGTCGCTTTCCTCTTCTTTGAGCTCACTTTCGTCCAGCGGCGGCTGGAGATCCTTGGAGATGTATTGATTGTCATCGAAGACAAGCTCCTGCCGGTCGCCTCTGCCCTTTCCGAACTGGGCCATGACCAGATCGGCAATGGCCTGGGCGTAAAGAATCGGCGGATACATGTTTTCCGTGCGCAGCCGGGCGATGACTGCCTCCCGGCCCCCCTGCACGGCCTGCTCGATCTGCCCGAGGGGGTAGCGCTCCTCGCAGATAAAGGAGAGAATGTCCTTGTCGAGTTCTGCAAATTCCTGGACGATCAGCATTTGTCCGTCGTCGTTTTTCCGAACGATGAATTTCTGTCTCATAGGTTGGCTCCTGGAGTGGATTCGGCCATGAAGACGCCGTTATAAATTCGTTCTGGAAACCACAAAAATCCGGCGGTGTCAACACACAACACGGAAGAAAAAAAGCTGACTGTCCGCCCCCGATTTTTGATGGGTTTCGGAAAACCGTTGACCGGATCGGCGATGCTTTGGTAAACATACAAATTCCTTCGGAGGGATGGCTGAGTGGTCGAAAGCGGCGGTCTTGAAAACCGTTGAGGGTTTACGCCCTCCGTGGGTTCGAATCCTACTCCCTCCGCCATCAGGGGATTCGATGAATGGTTGAATAGTTGATTGGTTAATTGGGCCTTTTGCCAGCGTTGTCGGCTGTGAAGCCCGCTTTTATTCCCAATCAACCAATCGACGAATTGACCATTTTAACCAAGCACGGAGAGATGGCCGAGCTGGCTGAAGGCGCTCGCCTGCTAAGCGAGTGTGGGGGGAAACCTCCACCGAGGGTTCGAATCCCTCTCTCTCCGCCAGGTTCACCCTTCGCAGGCGGTTCCGGAACGCCCGTTTCCGGGCCGCCTGCGCGTATCGCGGGGGCAACGGTTCAGCGCTCGATGTTCCGGGTTGGCGTGAGCCTGCGCCTTTTGCAAGGATGCCGGCCAATGCAGCTTGCCTTTCGCCTGATCGCTACGGTTTGTCTCTTTTTCAGCGTGTGGCTCTGTGTATACGGCTATCAATCGTCCGGGGTCATCGATCCCATTGCAGTCAAAGCCGTTGTCATTGCTTTCGGCGTCGGATCCGCCGGCTGGATCATCTATTCCATCGCCACGATCCGTCGCACCGAAAACCGCTGATCCATGGAACGATTCTGGCACTGGTGGCAGCATGTCCCGCAGCACCTCGATCCGGTCATCTTTCAGATCGGCTCTTTGCGCATCCAGTATTACGGCTTGATGTACGTGGCCGCCTTTGCCGTGACCTATCTGCTGGTACGGTATCGGCTGAAAACCGAAGACCGGTTCGACATCACCCATGGCCAGGCCGTCGATCTGATGACCGCCATGATCCTGGGGGTGATCGTCGGGGGACGGATCGGCTACGTTCTGTTCTACAACCTCGGCTATTACCTCCGGCACCCACTGGAAATCATCCTCCCTTTTCGATTCGAAAACGGCATCGCCTTTACCGGGATATCAGGGATGTCATTTCACGGCGGACTGGCCGCCGTCATTTTATTTTCCTGGATCTACACGAAAAAGGCCCGCATCGACTTTTACCGGGCCGCAGACCTTTTCGTTCCGGCGATTCCCCTGGGATATACCTTCGGCCGCATCGGAAATTTCATCAATGGGGAGCTGTACGGCCGGGTAACTGCTCTGCCGGTGGGAATGGTTTTTCCCCTGGCGCCGGACCCGCGGCTGAGGCACCCTTCCCAGCTATATGAGGCCTTCTTCGAGGGAATCGTTCTTTTCGCCGTTCTTTGGTCTGTGCGCAAGCGGCCGATGCCTGCCGGCGCAAGCCTTTCTCTATATCTGATCGGCTACGGCGGGGTTCGCTTTTTCATCGAGTTTGTCCGTCAGCCCGATCTGCACCTCGGCCTGATTTTCGCCGGTCTTTCCATGGGCCAGCTTTTGTGTCTGGGCATGATCGCCTTCGGAATCGGCTTATACCTATTTTTGCAGCGGCGCCCGCAGCGGAGCTGAACGCCGCCCCGGCTGCTACAGGGTTTTTCCGG
>CAYPFH010000157.1:0-546 GCA_964409825.1 uncultured Desulfobacterales bacterium
AGAAAAAATGATCTCAGATGAATTTCGGTTCCAGCAGTTTGTCGACAGCGCCACAGGAAAACCCTACCATGAGATCATCTATCTTGCCGAGCAGGAAGCGCTCGAGGCCTGGCGAAAGGCCCATCCGAGCAAGGGGCTGTCCAATGAAGAACGGACCCGAAGCCTCCTGTACCAGCAGATTCTTCTCGATCTGATCGAATACCTTCGCCATGGCGTCGTATTCCAGGACCGGGATGAAAAGACTGATGGGCTCTTCCAGTCCCTAAGGGAAAAAGCCCGCACAAACGACCTGATGGTTTCCTGACCCGGCACGGTTCGACGTTTCAAACCCTCCCGCCTTATCCAACGAAGCAACCCTTCCACCGGGCATCTTTTTCGGCGATGCTTTGCGGCATCATAGGATGGCGCAGCTGGTCAGTGAAAAAAATTCGACCCCGATTTCCGGGGCAGGCCCCTTGAAAAGCGCCTAAAAATCGTCTCAATTGCTGAACATCATGGTTTTTACCTATCAAATAGCGGCCATTTCCCGCTGGACTAATAGCCGAT
>CAYPFH010000157.1:556-3428 GCA_964409825.1 uncultured Desulfobacterales bacterium
GTACCACTGCCTTCCCAGGATGCCACGAAGCTCGTCCCGATCGATCAGTTTCATGTCGATCAGAATCTTTCCAATCTTCCGATACCTTTTTTCCAACGCCTGACGGACCTGCCCGGAAGATGCATAGCCCAGCTCGATGAGAATTTCCCCCAGCTTCTTTGGCTGCATTTTTTGAAGCCGGAGGGCTTCTTTCAACTGCGCTTCGGTAATATACCCCAAATGCAGCAGGAGCTCGCCGATTTTGAGCTTCTGCAAGACAAGGGCCTCCTTGAGTTGATCTTCGGTGATGTATCCCCGGTTGACCAAGAGTTCACCCAGCTTGGGGCGGAACGGCCTGAATCGGCGCAGATAGCGGAAAAGGGCTTCCACCGAAAAAGCGGCCGTGACCGCCACGGCGGCAAAGATCAGGGTCAACAGGATGAAATTGCTGATCGTGCCCTGGGTGAGCCGGGTCAGCTCGCTGATGGGGCATCCCCTCAAAATACAGGGAAGAACGAACAGCAGCACCCAGCAGGCCAAGAATGTGCCGATGCCGATATACATGAGGGTATTGCGTCGGATATCGCCTTCTCCCGGCGCCGGCGGCGCCCTTTGGTGCCGATGCAACCGGCAAGCGGATCGGGTGATGTTGGAGGGTTTTTAACTAACACAATGAATGCCGGCAATCTGACAAGACCTTTATCTCATATTTTCAGGCAAAATCAAAGGAAACAGGCCCCTCTCCCCACGGTCCCGTCAAAGCCCAAAAAATGGAGGGCCACGCTCCATCGTGGCCGCCCGCGGTCGGACGCGACAGAGCGCGTCCCTCCATTTGTCGATACGACTGGCGCCCCATCAATCTTTCTAATTCCCTGCAGCCCGGGTATATCCTGCCAATACCCCCCGAATGCGGCGGGAAACGACCTCTCGAGGAGTCAACTGCGCCCCGTTTCCGGCAGCGGCGCAAAAATCCGGCAGGTACTGGCGCAACAGGGCGCCGGGGATGGGCCGGGCAAGATTTTGCATCAATCGTTCTACGGCCTCTCGGGCCTCGGAATGCGGCCAATAGTACCGGATTCGGTCACGAAGACTGTAGCTGCGCAAATATCGGAGGGAGTTATCCGACCCTCTATAGTAGTCTTTCCAGGGTCCGGGCCGGGCTGTCATGAGCCCTTCCATCACCCGTCGCAGGTTGGAGGGACGCGATACGGCCGGCAGCTCTTCCTCGATGCCGGCCAAGGCAAACAAGGCCTCCCGATAGGCAAAGGTCAGGCAGGGGCCGACCTTCAGGATGGTAAAATGATCCTCGATCATCCGGGCAACGGCTTCGGGGGTTTGGTAATCGGCGGAGTGAACTTCGAAGGTCATTCGTCCGGGGAGTTCCGCATGACAGGCGGACAGTTTCGCCGCCGAATGCCGGTGGTATCCGGCAACGGTTTCATCTCCGAATTCGATTCCCGGCTGAACCACCACCGCCGCCATCCGCTCCCATGCCTTTTGCAGGCCGGCTGTCTGAAAGGCCTTTTCAAAGCGGTCCATCGCCGCCATCAGCTTTTTGGGGTCGGTCACCTTCAACCACCCGCCCGGAAGCGGCCCCGGTGACCGTTCCGGACTCCGGTCCCATCCATGCGGCGCATCGTTCCTCTCCAGTAGTCCTCCGCCGGGCGGGGGAACATCCTCTCCGATGACGTACACCGGCGGCCAGGTTCCGGAACGGTTTGCTGCCGCTGCCTCAGCCTCCCGACAGAGCAGCGCCGCCCGCCCGGCTGCGATGTGCACCGGCAGTCTCGAGCCGGTTTCATCGGCACAGGCCGCCGACGTGTCGAGATGAATTTTAACAAAACCGGCCTGTATGCAATGCCGAATCAGCTCCGCTGCTTTTTTCATGGCCGCTTGCGCCGATTCGTGCTTCCAGACGATCGGTCCCAGATGGTCCGCTCCGAGAAAGAGGCGTTGTTCCGGCAGCCCGGCGGCATCGGCCATTTTTCTGACGAAGCGGGCAAATGCGGCGGGCGTCATTCCGGTATATCCGCCGTTCTGATTGACCTGGCTGCCCGTGGCTTCGACCAGCAGGAAGCGCCCCTCTTCCAGGGCCGCTTCGATGGAAGCCCGAAGCACCGCCGGGTGGGCAGAACAGACCGATATCACGCCGGACGGACTTTCGTCCGGCCAACGACCATGCAGATTCAATAAAGGATGCGCCAACGCTTCCTCCGGATTTGACCGAAACCGGGTTCTGACCTATCTATACGTAAAGTGCTCGTCAAATGACGCCCCCAAAATCATGCCGGAAAGAGCCGTGCTCAGAATCTCAAACAAAGTCGCCGTCCCGGAGCAGCAAATCGAACTTTCCGCGGTGCGCGCCCAGGGCGCCGGCGGCCAGAACGTCAACAAGGTGGCAACCGCGGTCCACCTGCGCTTCGATATCGTCAACTCTTCTCTGCCCGATACTTACAAAAAGCGGCTCCTGGCCTTCAGGGACCGGAGAATCACCAAAGACGGCATAGTGATCATCAAGGCACAGCAGCATCGAAGCCAGGAAAAAAACCGCCAGGAGGCCCTGGAGCGTCTCCGGCGTCTCCTGCGCCGGGGGGTTGAAACGGCCAAGCCGCGAACCCCCACGCGTCCCACCACCGGCTCACAGCAGCGGCGCATGGACCGCAAAACCCGCCGGGGCCGAATCAAGAAATGGCGCAAGAAAGTGTCCTGCTGAAGGAGACAGGAGACAGCATAAAGGAGACAGAATTAAAAAATTCGCGCCATTGACCTCAACCACGTATTTTTTTGCTCCGAGGCGAAAAATCCGCCATCCACCGGACCGACTCCGCATGACCCTGGCTCGCCTTCTTGCTCTACTGACTCCTGTCTACTGACTCCTGTCTACTGACTCCTG
>CAYPFH010000157.1:3528-8873 GCA_964409825.1 uncultured Desulfobacterales bacterium
TCTACTGACTCCTGTCTACTGACTCCTGTCTACTGACTCCTGACTCCTGTAGTTTAAAACCTGCAGCACCCCGTCGATTCGGGCCAGACTCTTTTCCGCCGCTTTCCGGTCCTTTTTCGAAAGCTTGCCGGCGCCGGCCGTCTCGGCAAGCGCTTTTACTGTTTCGTAGAGGCAGTCAAAAGCCCCTTCCACGTCGAGGTCGTTGTTCATCCGCTCCTCGAAGCCGCTTTTGAGCCGGCGCACCAGCCCGGGCACCGACTTGTGGGATCGGGAGGCGTCGTTTCCTGCCCGGGTGATTTTTGCAGCCAGTTCGCAAAAAGTGTCGATCCTGCCCCGGGTCAGGTGGAGCCGGTCCCGGTTTAGATTGAGTTTTTGCCGGTAATGGCCGTAAATCAGGTAAAAGCGCAGATGGCGGGCTGAAAACCCCTCGGCCAGCACATCATCCACATACACGATGTTGCCCCGGCTTTTGGACATTTTCAGCCCGCCGACCAGCACGTGCTCGCCGTGGAGCCAGTAGTTGGCAAATTTTTTCCCGGAGACGCCTTCGATCACGGCGATATTGTAGTCATGGTGCCGGTAGAGGTTGTCGATCCCCCCGCAGCTGATGTCGATCCGGTATCCCAGATGCTTGGTGATCATCGCCGGGTCCTGCACGTTCCAGGACGGCCGCCCCTTTCCCAGCTCCGTCTCCCAGTAGATACCGCCTTCGGCATTCTTTTCTCGGCCCATCCAAAGGACGAAATCGCCCAGGTTCCAGCGATGCCCGGGATAGGTGTCTTTGTGGAACCGGACTTTTTTCCTGGGCCAACGACTCATGTCCAGACCGTACAGTTTCCCGAATCCTTTGAACTTCAAGGGGTCGTAGTAGATGTTTTTCCCGTGCCGATAGGCGATTCCCTTGTCGAGGAGCCGCTGGATCAGGTGCACGGCCTGGTCGATGCTGGTCGAGGACCGGGAGACCGCCGATTCGGGAAGCGCGATTCTCAGCAGGCGGCACTCCTTGAAGAATCGTTCCGCCACGGGCTCGGTCAGCTCCTTGAGCGACACCCCTTGTCTTGCGGCTTCATCGATGGCCTTGTCTTCAACGTCGGTGAAGTTGATCAGCCGCTGTACCGGGTGCCCGAGATATTCGAGGTATCGCTGCAGCACGTCTTCGAACAGGAAGGTCCGGTAGTTTCCGATGTGGGGCCGGCTGTAGATCGAGGGGCCGCAGGTGAACAGTTTCACCGCTCCGCTTCTCTCCCTCGGCTTGAAGATTTCCTTCCGGTCTGTCAGAGTGTTTCCCAAACAGAGTCGCGACGGCATACAAACTCCCTTTCACAAGTATTTTGCACAATTCCCTGTTATGGTAACCATGATTTGAACCAGTTCCAGGCCGCTGTCGGGGAATCAGCCAGTATCGACTTGAATACATCCTAAAAACTCCTCTTTCGGGTTTCGGCTCTCATAGAGCGAAATGGGTGATTTGCTGACGGTATGCGCTGTCTGAGCTCTTTAGGATACCTTGCATCAGCGCTTGGCCGAGCCAATTTCCATGAGTGCGGCCATCCAAACCCCTCCTCGTTTTGGTGGCGTTTTGTTCTGCGCTGATGTTAGGTATCCTTTGGAGCGAGTTCGTATACCGGCAGCAAATTATCCATTTCGCGGCATGAGGAATCCCGAAAGTTGAGTTAAAAAAATTTCGTTTAACCTGCGGAACCGACGGAACCGAATCGATGAATCTCGTTTTTCTTTCCATCGTCCTCATCGCTTTTTTCTTCGCCGGCTGGCGGCAGCTGACCGGCGAACTCCCCCCGGCAGCGCCGTCGCCCATGGAGGCGCTTTCTGCCGCCATGGTCGATTCGGCCGGCGGCGCCGTGGAACTGGCCATCGGCATGGTGGGGGTGATGGCCCTGTTTTTAGGGCTGATGAAAGTCGCCGAAGAAGGCGGAATGCTGAAGATTCTCTCCCGGCTGATTCGCCCCCTGATGATCCGCCTGTTTCCCGACGTTCCGCCCGATCACCCGGCCATGGGGGCGATGATCCTGAATCTGGCGGCCAACGCCCTGGGGCTGGGAAACGCGGCGACCCCCTTTGGCATCCGGGCCATGCAGGAGCTTAACCGGCTCAACGACCACCGGGGAACGGCCACCAATGCCATGGCGCTCTTTCTGGCAATCAACACTTCCAGTGTGACCCTGCTGCCCACGGGCGTCATCGCCCTTCGGGCCGCCGCCGGATCGAGCGATCCGGCGGCGATTCTTCCCACCACCCTTTTTGCCACCTTAGGCTCCACCCTGGTGGCCATCGCGGCCGCCAAACTCTTCCGGCGCCTGGCGCCGATCCGCAGCGACGACAGCGACGAACAAGGAAGGGAAGAACCGGCCGAGCCGCCGGCCGTCCAGGACCCGTCGACGGATGCAGACACCGGGTATCCTCTCTGGGTCAGCCTCGCCGCTATTGCCGTCGTTGCCGCAGCCATTCCCCTGGCCGTATGGTTCGGATCGGACCTTTCCCCGTGGATTCTTCCTCTGCTGATGGCCGGATTTCTCGTTTTCGGAAAAGTTCGCGGGGTATCCGTCTACGAAACCTTTGTGGAAGGGGCCAAGGAAGGCTTTCAGGTGGCCCTTCGCATCATTCCCTATCTGGTGGCCATTTTAGTGGCCGTGGGCATGCTGCGGGCCAGCGGGGCCATGGATGTCATGGTCTCTGTTCTGGGGCCGGTCACCGGAAAAGTAGGGCTGCCGGCCGAGGCGCTTCCCATGGCCTTGCTGCGGCCTTTGTCCGGCTCCGGGGCATACGGCGTGCTGGCATCGATCATTCAGGACCCGGCCGTGGGCCCGGACAGCTACACCGGCGTTTTGGTCTCCACGCTGCAGGGATCGACGGAGACCACCTTCTATGTGCTGGCCGTCTACTTCGGCGCCGTTCAGGTGCGCCGGGTCCGCCACGCGCTGGCCGCCGGCTTGACTGCGGACCTGGCCGGCGTGGCCCTTGCAGTGCTGGCCTGTTCCTTTTTATTCCGCTGAGCGGAGACAACCAAGGCCCTCTTGGAGTTTTAAAAGGTGAAAATGTACTTGCTTTTCTCTAGAAAAGCATTAATGTTGCCCCGTCACTGAAAACCCGCCCTTTCCGGGGCGGGCCGGTTTCGTTCTGCGGGTTTGCACCATTTGTCGAAAGTGGCCGCCCAAAGTCAAGAAACGGTGAAATTCTATGAAAGGAGGGTGGCAACATGGCAAATGGAACAGTCAAATGGTTCAATGAGCAAAAAGGCTACGGCTTCATTGAGCAGGAAGACGGACCGGACGTATTCGTTCACCATTCGGGGATCAATTCGAGCGGCTTCCGGACCCTGAACGAAGGCGACCAGGTGACCTTCGATATTCAGCAGGGCGCCAAAGGACCGTCTGCGGTCAACGTGACCGTCGGTTAGGGTTTCAAAACACGATACGGAATAAAAAGGCCCGCCGCCGATTCAGGCAGCGGGCCTTTTTTTTGCCGCGACATTTTTTTGCCGCGTGATAGAAAATTCTTGATTTGTTTGAAGGATCGACTAATAATTGCCCATCACGAAAGGTCTGTGAACGGTTCATCAGGCCTGTTTCACCGGAAAGGCGGTTCCATTGTGGCGCCCTCGGTATGAAACAGTGAGACTTATCAAGAAAGGAGGGGGGTGTCCCGATGGCAACTGGCACGGTTAAATGGTTCAATGAGAAAAAGGGCTACGGATTCATCGCACAGGATGACGGGCCGGACGTATTCGTTCATTTTACCGGGATCACCGGAAGCGGCTTTCGAACCTTGCATGAGGGCGATCGGGTGACGTTCGAAATCGAGCAGGGACAAAAAGGCCCGGCTGCAGTAAACGTCGCTGCAGAGTAGCCTTCCGGCTACCGATGTCAAACAGGCGCACCGCTTGTCGTGCGTCTGTTTTTTTGGCGAGGCAAAGCGGTACTTCCGGGCGCAGGATCAGTCTGATCCGCCGGCGGGCCCGCGCACCGAAAGAACCGGACATTCGGCCAAGCGGACCACCTTTTCGGCCACCGAACCGGACACGAACCGACGCCAGCCGGTTTCTCCGTGGGTCGAGATGACAATCAGATCCGCATGCTCCTGCTTGGCCGTCTCCACGATCTGGTGAGCCGGATCCCCGGAAAGCACTTGGTATCGGACCTTGCCGATGCCGGCCCGCAGTTTTTCCGCGATCTTGTCCAAGGCATTTTCGGCAGATGCCCGAATCTCGTGCTCCAGTTCTATCTGCCCTGCCGCACCGGCGCCGTGGGGCGCGGGAACCATCGGTATTCGGGGCACCGCGTAAACCAGAACGATTTCCGCTGAAAATTCCCGGGCCAACTCCTCAGCAGCATCGATTCCGGCCCGGGCCGGTTCGCTGAAATCCGTCGGTGTGATGATTTTTTCAATCGGCAGCATGTGGGCTCCTTTCCAAAATTTGAATCCTGATCGGTTCAGAGGGAGGGCCATGAAAGAGGTACGGCGGGATGTCTCGCGGTAAAATTCAGTGGGCGATCTCGGGGCCCGGACCGGCGTCTGCCGGTCAACGGGCTGGATATGCGCCATCAGGTCCACAGGCGGAGACGCTTGGTTTTGGCACCGAAGAGCCGGGATCGCTGAATCTGCAGGAGCCGCTGAAGCACCGCATCCCTGCGTTCCATGCTGACGACGCATTCTTTTTCCGCCTGGTTGAACATCTTGGGTTCCGTAAGAAGCGTAACGATGTCGTAGAAAAGTTCTTCGGGGATTTTTACGCTCATCTTCGGGATACCTCCTTTTGCGAGAGATGAAATTTCCAGCCTTCAGAAAGCAGCTTTTTCATCCGCATCCATCAGGCGTTCGATCGCTTGAAACGGGTCGGGACTTTGACAGGTCCCCTGCAGCCAGCTTTCCGCAGAGCCGTTTCAAGGATCCGAAACGTCCGGAAGACGGGGGTCGGCACACGATTTCCCGCAGGGGGTGTGACCCCCTTGCCGAACATCGGCGAACCGTTTATTGCAGCGCTCTATGAGAAAAATGTGATAGGCGGCGCCGAACGGCCAATATTAGTGCAGCGGGGAATCCCTGGGGTAAGACACTTCCCCAAGTCAATATATAAACTACCGTCTCTGTATGTCTTTGTCAACCCGGCCTTTAAAATTGCTGCCGCGATTTTAAAGGGTTGACCGCGTCTAAAATATGGCTACTTTTTTCAGGTGAGCCCTGCCTCTGACCACGGCAGACCACGGCACTACGGCAGGATTCAAAATTCCAGATTCCAGATTCAAGATTCTTCGGCGGAAGATTTATACGAATCTTTTGATCTCAACCGGCCAGTTTGATCAAATATGAAACTGATGTCGAATCCCCGC
>CAYPFH010000158.1:0-8862 GCA_964409825.1 uncultured Desulfobacterales bacterium
GAAGGCACGACACGGAGGTCGTGCCCTACAAAAACCCCGACTTCGAGCGAAGTTTCATACGAGGGAATAGAATGTTTTTTCTGTCATGCCCCCTCGTATCAGGTGCGAGATAAACTACGGCGGGCATCCATTCTCCTTATGCCACGGAATCCAATCTGTATTCAAGCGGCGAAGCCGCTTCCAACGTTTCCTGAAATTGGAATGGCTGTACCATTCCAATTTCAGGAAATGTCGATGGTCTGAATTTCCAGCACGGCATCCAGAAATTTTTCCTGTTTGCCGGTCTGGGTCAAGGAAAGACGCCGCACCTCGACCATATTTTCCGAAGTTTCCACCGCATGAAGATACCGGACCAGCTTGTCCAGCGGAATCGACTCCAATTTCATTTCGACAGTCGAGATCCTGTAGTCGGTCTCTTTCTGAACGGCGGTCGACGGCTTCATATAGGTGATGTAGTCTTTGATCCCTGACGCACCGGCCAGCTGATCGAGAAAGGAAAAGAGGGTAAAGCCGGGTTTTTTTTCGGCGATTTTCGATCGGGACCTTTCCAACTGGGCCTGCATGCCTTCATATTCAGCCCTGAGTTGTTGCATCTCTTTGATCGCCTGCATTAGAGCGATGCGCTGTCTTTGCAGCACCTTTTTCCGGTCCAGTGCCGGAAAAACGATGAGTTGAGCGATCAAAAACACTGCAATCAAACCGCCTGCAATACCAACGGCCGCTTTTTCGCGTTTGTTGAGCTGAATCACAACCCCATCCTGATCCTGAAGTTGACCCGCTCTCCGGATTTTTCCAGGTTTGCCGAATTGATCGTCACGTTTTGAAACAATTCGTCTTTTTCCAGCCGGCTCTTGATTTCATCCACGGCGTTGAAGGTGGAAGTACTGCCGCCGATCGTCATCGAATCCGGTCCGATGACCATGCGCGTAATTTCCACATCGATGGTTGCCGGCACCCGGCTGCTCAGGGCCTGCAACAGATCGATTTTCAGCTTTTCACCATCCGGTGAACCGGCAAGCTGGACCTGCTTTCTCATTTCCTGGATCTTGACCCGCATCTGTTGAACCGGGTCTACGATTCGGCCGACTTCCGGAAACGCATCGGTAAACATCGTGCGGGTTTCGGCTCTCAGGCGCTGGACCTCGCGATTCAGTGTGTAGGTCTCTGCATATAGCTGAAAAAACCCGAGGGACAAAACGATGAAAAGCAGGGCCGCGGTTCGAAGCAGAGGTCCTTTGTATTCGAGCCATTTTTTCCGGAGGGCAAAAGGTCCGGTTCGAAAGTTGATCACCTTTGCTCCGGTAAGTTCGATCAGGGCCAGGGATAGGGCGCTGTCCCGGACGTCGCCCGCCTGGTTGACTTCTGAAAAAGGGGCCCAGTGAAAATCCGGCCTTTTCAGCAAATCGGCTTTTTCTGTCCGACACTGGAATCTTTCAGCGATCAGGCTTTCCCAAGCTTCTTCATTGACCTCTTGCCCCGCCCAATAGACGACTTCCGGAACGATGTCGGTGTGGTTCATATTTTCGCAAAAAAGCCGGGTATGATCCATCTGACGACACAGCTCTTCCAAACCGTCTTTTTGGTCAAGGCGGGCTTCAATCCTTCGCACGGCAAGGATTGCCCCGGAATCAACGATACAAATCGTGGACTGCCGAGGTCCCACTGACACGCAAAACCAGCAACCGGCCGCATCCGATCCTTCTTTCAGACATACCGCCTCGCAATAGCCGCCCAGGGTGACGATTTCAGGATCCAGGTGATGGCTGGACAGAGTTTTTAAAAGCGCTTCCAGCCGAAGTTTGTCCACGGCGGCGGTGATAACCTGGGTGCCGCCTGGATGACCGTTGGAGGAGACGGTCTGAAAATCGATGACAAGATCATCGACGGAAGATGGAAGGGTCGGCTCGATTTCAAAAGGAAGAATCTGGCGGATTTTCCGGTCATCCTTGAAAGGGAGGCGGATGTTGCGAAAGGAAATATCTGCCGAGGGAACCGCTGCGACACAGATCGCGCCGGATGTATCCATGCTGTGATGAAGGGTCTCCAGACACCGGTGAAGCGCCTGTTCCATGTCTTCATCGTCCTGGAAGGGCAGTCGGATAGCGGACGCCACCCGTGCCCCCTTGAGGCTGCTTACCACCAGGACCGCTGCAACGGCATCCGAACCGATATTCAGGCCGAGAATTTTTTTGCTCATATCAATTCGCTTCGCATATTGATTAGCGGCGGCTGCGCCGCAGGAAAATTCAATCCAGGGGCTGGTTGGCTGCCCGACCGTCCAACGCGGGAATTCGCCAACTGCCGCAGAGCGACATCGTCGCGTCATATAAAATCGCGCCAGCGATTTTATTTATCGTATTTTTCGAAAAAACCGAAGGTTTTTTATCATAAATACGGATAAATGCGCTCAGCGCAACAATTCGTATTCATTGGGTTGTCCTGCGCAGGATCTGGGCCGTCCATTTGCCCGACTGGCTGTCCTGGACCCTGCGAATGACGGCGGTGACCGTCAGTTGCCGGCTGTCGATGGATGCGTTGGATTCCACGCGAAAAAGATCACTGGAGACCGTGAGAAGGGCAGGGTCGATTTCAAGATCTGCGCAGCCCGGTGCGTTGCGGTACCATTGCGGATCGGCAAAAAGATCGACCAGCTCGTCGTCTACGGCGCTCTGGCGGTATTCGAAGATGGCTTCTGCCAAGTCCGCGCTTTCGACCGGAAGCATTGCCATCAACACCGGAAGCGATACCGTGTTGATATTGATTTTTCCATCATAGACCAGCTCATTGCCGGCGTCCGGGGAAATACCGAATGGCGTTAAAAAATCAGCAATACCCGGTAGTTCCTGATCTCCATACAGATAGGCCCGGTTGAGTCCCCGCACCCGCGCCAGCTCATCGGCGATCATGACCGGTCCGTTTCGGCTCCGATACGGGGGATCGAGTGCCTCGTAGTAGTCTGATTCTGCACCGCTCAAGCCGGTGATCGCCTCTTCGTCTCCGCTGTCGAGCCAGTCTTTCAAAGAGTTGATGACCATGGCCGCATCCAGGTCCCGATAAAAATCACTGCCCACCGAAAGGATCTGCAGCAGGCGCTCCCAGATCTGCCGCTGCGGTTCATTAAACGCCCGGCTTTCGGGAAAATCGACCAGCGCATTGACCTGAATTCGACTTTTTTCATCTGCGATCTGAATTGTCACGTGCCCACGCTCGAAGGGTATCGCCGCCGACAGCAGGTCCAGTTTTTCCGGTTTGGCCCAGTCTTCTGTCAACGAATCCGCGTCGGATTGCCCTCGATCCCGGATGAGCAGGGCCGTGGCCGCATCGATGCCGGAATCGGCCATATAAGAAAGGGCCAGGCGGTCTTTGGCGGCGCTGGTTTTGGTGACCGATGTTCGGACGTACCGGTTCAGCTCCAGCGTCGCCGGTACCAGCACCGCCATCACCGAAAGGGTGACCAGCAGGGCGATGCCGCGCTGGCAGGACAGTCGGCCGAAGATACGGCGAATATCACCAAGTCGTTGATATCGTTTCCCTTTGCTCATAAAATTCGCAGTCGACCATTTGACGATTCGACCAATCAACGAATCAACCATTCAGCCCATGGACAAATCAACCTTTCATCCGCCTCTGGAGCGGCAGGCGTACCTGGGTTTCGAAAACAAAAGGGGTTTCCTCTCCTTCAAGTTCGAGACGGACCCGGATCGAAGACGGCATGGCATGGTCGAATTCTTTTGCGTCCGAGTTCCAGATTTCATAGACGTCGCCTTCTTCGTCGACGAATCGGAAAGTCAAAGACCGGATCCCTTCGCAAAGGACCGGATCATTTTCCAGCTCGCTGGAAAGCGGGTAAGGCTCCAGGTGGTCGGCGCGCCGCAGGACGTAGGTTTCATCCGCTTCGGCCTGAATATAATAAACGATCTGGGCGATTCCTTCGCGCTGGGTGTTTCGCATGGGAAGGTGTGCCAGGGAGGAAAACCGAAGGCGGCTGAATTCCTGTCTCACCGCAAAGTCGATTTGGCCAACCAGCCGATGGGGGTGGGGCGGATCGTTTGTTTCCGGGGGGCGGTACAGGGGTGGAAGTGAGACATGGATGGCGTAAAGGTCGGATATCATCCTGTCCAGAGCGGAACGAGCGATTTCTTCCCTGCTCAACGTTTGCTTGATCCCCTCGGGTTCGAACATCAGAGAGCGAAACGAGATAAACAAACTGGTCATCACGACCCCGAATATCAAAATCGCCACCAGTACCTCCAGAAGGGTGAAGCCGGCCTTGCCATAGAGGTTCCTATGCATAGGTTTCAGACGCATGGTAAAATGGCGCTCTCGTATAGGGTGCTGCGTCGTTTTTGGGAAATGAACGATCCAGGGCAGTTTCCTGGATCGTTCATTTCACATATCGGTACGCCCGCAAGGTAGAAGTTTTTTCGGCGGCATTATCTACAATCGTCAGGTCGATTCTGTGCAGCCTTTCGGCCAACTCCTCGAATTCCGCCGATTCGATTTCAGAGATGGCGGCCTCCCAGCGGTAACGGTCGAACGGTTCGTCGAAGCTGCCGGAATCCGATCTGACTTGATCGACTCCTTCGGCTTCGATTTCTGCGATTTTTCCCTGAGCCAGCAGAGGGGCAATGGCATAGAACCGGGAATCTGCCCCCATGGAAAGCGTCTGCAGGTGAAGCCGAAACAGGGCCGTTAAAACGATGGCAAGAATGGCGACCGCCGCAAGAATTTCAAGAAGGGTAAAGCCTTGCTCACCGGAAGGAGGCATAGTCCTTTTCGATCCGAACCTCGGCAAGAAAGGGTTCAACCAGAAGCGTGGTTTGCGTCCCGTCTGCCTGCTGGAGATGAATTCTTGCCCGATCGGAGTAGCCTTTTGGGTAAAAAAACAGATTTACCTCTCCGAACAAAAATTTTTCATTCGGTGAAAATTCCACCTCTTTCAAATAAAGGGCATCTGACAGAGCGATTCCTTGACTTTGGGCTTCCAGGGCGGCTTCCTCATCCATCCCTTCATTTGTGATCCAGAAATGATGGGTATCCAGATTGAGGCGAAGTGCATAGGTCTTCTGCTCTTCGACCGCTTGCTGCTTCAAACTCTCGATGGACTGCTTTAACAGGATCGTCGATCTTCGGGAATCATTGGCAAAGATTCCGCCCTGAAACCGGGGAATGGCAAAAAAGAGCATCAGGCTGATCAGAGAGATCACGAGCAGCAGCTCGATCAGGGTGAAGCCTGCGCCATTTGTCTGGTGTTTCTTGGTGCAGGTTTTATGAAGTTTTGATGATTCCAGATTCAAAATTCAAGGTTCTACGTTCGGAGGTTCAAAGGTTCAGAGGTTCCAGGTTCAGAGGCTGTTGGTTTCGTAAAAAGCCCGGATTACTTTTTTTTGTTATTCCCGCCCGCTATAAAACCGCGCCAGCGGTTTTATCTTATAAATGCGCGCCAGCGCATTTATTATTATTCGATCTCCCAGCTGTTGATATCCCTGTTTTTGTCTTCGCCGCCCTGAACGCCGTCCGCGCCGTAGGAAATAATGTCATAGCCGTGATGGACTCCCGGGCTCAGATAGACGAACTCATTTCCCCAGGGATCTTTCGGCACTCTTCCTTTCTCAAGATACCCCCCTTTGCGAAAGCTTTTGGGGCTCGGTTCGGCGTCCGCAGGGTCAACCAATGCCGAAAGCCCTTGTTCAGTGGTCGGATACATGCCGTTGTCGAGTTTGTAGAGCTTCAGTGCGGTTTCCAGGCTTTCGATCTGAATGGCGGCTTTGAGTCGTTTGGCTTCTTCCGGGCGGCCCATGATCCGGGGTACGATCAGCCCGGCAAGAATCCCAAGAATCACGATGACGACCATGATTTCAATCAGCGTAAAGCCCCTCGATGATGCAAGCGCTCTTTTCCAATTGGTCGATTTCATGGAAACTCCATATTTTTGTTGAAAGCAGCAAAATGAGTCCATTCAATGCCGGGAGAATTAGCTGCCTGTTAAAAATCGGTTTGGTTTTTTTCAAGGCGCAGGCCTTGGTTTGAGGTCGAGCATTTCAAGATATTTTTATCATAATATACCGATTTTTTCTATAAAAATTCATTTTACCGCGAGGCCTTGCCCTGCGAGAACATGAATTTTATTGGACCAGCTGATTCATTTCGAAAATCGGCAGGCAGATCGATATGACGATAAAGCCGACAACCACTGCCATGATCAGGATCATGATCGGTTCCAGCAGCGAGGTGAGCCGCATCACGGTGGATTCGACTTCTCCTTCGTACACATCGGCGATTCGATCCAGCATCGATTCCAGCTCCCCGCTCTGTTCCCCGACCTGAATCATCTGCACCGACAGGTAGGGAAACATCTCCTGGGCGTCCAGGGCAGGTGCCAACCCCTGACCCTTTTCCACTTCGTCCGTTGCGCGTTCGACGGCATCGGAAAGCAGCACGTTTCCGGTAACGCTGCGGACGATTTCCAGGGCGGGCATCATGGAAACACCGTTGGCAAGAAGAGAACCCAGGGTTCTGGAAAAACGGGCCACCGCCATCTTGCGGACCAGGGCGCCGATACCCGGGGTATACAACTTGACCTGATCCCACAAGCGAAGCCCGCGCTCGGTTTTTTTAAACATCCGAAGCCCGACAAACCCGGCGATGAGAAACAAGACAAAGACCCACCAGTAATGCTGCATCAATTCGCTCAGGGCGATGAGAAGCCGGGTCGGTGCCGGCAGCACCTGGTTCATGTCTTCGAAAATCGACGTGATGTTCGGAACGATAAATGTCATCAGAATGAAAAGCACCGCGACGCCGACAAGGGTCATCAAAATCGGGTAGGCCAGTGCACCGTGCATCCGGGAGGTGAGGGCCATCTGCTTTTCATTGATTTCCGCCAGCCGGGTCAGGATGATTTCCAGGGTGCCGGAACTTTCGCCGGCACGGACCATGTTGATGTAAAGCGGAGAAAAGACGCTTGGATAGAGGGAAAGGGCGCCGGCAAAACTGTTTCCCTCTACCAGGGCATCTTTGATGCGTGCCAGCACTTTCTTGAACGCCGCAGATTTGGTCTGGGGGATCATGGTGTCCATGGCCGTGACCAGGGGAAATCCGGCATTGATCAAGATGGCAAGCTGGCGGGTCATGACCATGACCTCCACCGGCCGAACCCGGGAAAATAGTTGGGGTATTCGCGAGGGTTTGACCGATTTTTGCGAACCCGCATCTTCCACTTCTTTGAGCGAGACCGGAAAAATGCGCGTGGAGCGCAGCTTCTGGCGCGCAGAAAGAGCGCTTTCGGCATCGACAATGCCCGACACGGTCTTTCCGCTGGTGTTCAGCGCTGTATACTCAAATACCGGCATAAAAGCGCATAAATTCGCTTCGCGTATTTATAAAAGGCGGCTGCGCCGCCAGGGTTCAATAAAAAGAGAATGAGACTTCGAAGAAAACCCCGGTTTTGGAATCTCTGCGGCGCTTCCCCTTTCAGCCAAGCGGTTTGACGTCGCGTCATCGATCAATCAACTCTCATTGTCTGGCTTCAGGCTTGCTCCGATACCACGATTATTTGCCCTTGCCAAATTGGTTTTTTGCTAGACGCAATTGAAGGGAGTCCGTAAAACGGACTCCCTTCAATTGCGTCTCAGGGCGGCGGCGAAAAAGCCGTCCGTTCCATGCCGGTGGGGGTAGCTTCGGAAAAACCCGCGATCGTCGAAAAAGTCGTTCGATAGGCGATCGAGGCTGTCTGATCTTTGATGGACAACAAACATCGGATGATCTTTCAAGAAGGCATCGATGACGGTTTCATTTTCCTCCGGTTCCATGCTGCACACGGAATATACCAGAATGCCGCAGGGGCTGACAAGATCGGCCGCCCGGCGCAAAAGGGCCTGCTGCCTTTTCCCAAATCCGGCGATGTCCTTGACCTGGGTCCGCCATTTGGCGTCCGGGTTTCGGCGGACGACGCCAAGGCCGCTGCAGGGGGCGTCGAGCAAAATTCGGTCAAAACGCTTTTCCTGTCCTAAAATCGGCGCTTGAAGATCCTGAACCGTCGGCCGGACGATGGTGACTCCGAGCCGCTTCATTTCCTTTTCGAGCCGGGCTGTTTTTCCTGCATTTTTGTCCAGCGCAAAAAGCCTGCCCCGGTTTTCCATCAACTGGGCGATATGTCCTGTTTTTACGCCGAGACCGGCGCAGGCATCTAAGACCGAATGACCGGGCTTTACATCCAGCAGCAGGGAGATCAGTTGGGCGGCCTCGTCCTGTACCTGGAAGCCTCCTTCTTCAAAGAGCGGCAATTCGTTGATGGGCATCGATGGACACGAAAAGCAAAGGCCGTCAGCGGAATGCGGGGTTTTTCCGAGGTCTACGACAAAGCCGCGGAGGGCTGAAAAGAGTTGCGGGCGAGTGGTTCTAAGGGTATTGGTCCGGACCGTAATGGGGGGAATCCGGTTTGCGGCATCGCAGAGGCATTTGGCATCTTCGAAACCAAAACGGGTGATCCAGCGCCGAACCATCCACGCCGGAAACGACCCATAGACAGCGAGATAGCGCTCCGGAAAGCGCTTCGGATCCGGCAGGGGCACCTGCTCCCAGTTTTTTGCGGCGTTTCGCAAAAGGGCGTTGACAAAACCGGCGAGCCAAGCCGGTGCATGGGTCTTGGCCAGCGAAACAGACGTGTTGACAGCCGCTGATACCGGAATGCGGTCGAGAAAAACCGCCTGGAAAAGACCCAGGCGAAGGATGTTCATCACGTTGGGGTCGATTTTTTTCAAGGGGGTTTTAGAAAAGTGTCCGACGATCCAGTCCAGCCGGCCTCTCCAGCGCAGCACCCCATAAACGAGGCTGTGAAACAGGGACCGGTCCCGGGAATCT
>CAYPFH010000159.1:0-8851 GCA_964409825.1 uncultured Desulfobacterales bacterium
TATAAACAAGGCAAAGGCCGCCTATCCGCCCCGGCGGCGAAGCCGTCTTTTATAAAATCGCGGAGCGATATTATTTCCAGCCGGCCGCCATCCGATCCAATTCCGCGGCCAGTTTTTCAGGCAGCGGCGCCGGTTGATGCTGCAAGGTTTCTAACGTGAGCTGCCTGAGGCGCTCGTCGAAGCGCCGGCCCCCTTCTTTGAGCCACTGCTGGTAGTTGGACCGCTCGAACAGGTTCGAGTACCAGACGTCGGCAAAATGTTCGAAAGTGTGGTCGTCTGCCAGGAAATGACCGCCCGGTCCGATCCGGTCGATGACGTTCACCGCCAGAGAGTCTTCGTCGACCCGGATCCCGCGCACGTACTGGTTGATCATGGAGATGATCTCATGGACCAGCATCATGCAGGCGGGAGACACCAATGAGCCGTGGTCGAGGAGACCGCAGTCGTGGACCAGGTTGGCGCCGCTGAAAATGGAGGAATGGCAGGAAAAGGTCGCTTCGGCCGCAGCCTGGGAATCGGGCCGCTTGGCATCGGAGCATCCGGCGGTTCCAAACGAGGGAAGCCGGTAATATTGGGCCATCTGGGCCATGGCCGTGGCCATCAGGCTCATCTCCGGCGCCCCGTAGGAAAAGATCATGGTGCGCATGTCCATGACGGTGGCCAGCGCGCCGAAGATAAACGGCGCCCCGGGCCGGATCAGCTGGGAGATCACCAGGCCGCTGAGGGATTCGGCGCTGCCCTGGACGACGGTTCCGGCAAAAGTCGCCGGGCCGGTGCTTCCGGCCTGGGGCGCGCCGAAATAGATATGGGGGATCCAGTTTTCGGCGCAGAAGATCACTTTGTCGAGCACCTGGTCGGAATGGACCAGCGGCGAGATGGGATCGGCCAGCATCACGATGTTCGGCGCCTTGATGAATTTTTTCGCGGACCCGGCGATGAGCACCGCCATCTCGTAGATGTCTTTCAGGCTGTTGGTGTCCTTGCAGCAAAAGACCATCGGTTTTTCGCAGTGGACCATGGCCTCTTTGAGCACAAGCCGGTCTGCGAGATCCGGAGGCACGTCGTCTGCCAGACCGAAGGTCATGCCCCAGGAGTAGTTGGGCAGGGCGTCGAGCAATGAGGCGGTCGTCCGGCAGTCTTGCAGGGTGAAGCGCCTTCGTTCGGCGGTCAGCGGCACCAGGTAGTCAAGACAGTCGAGGCTGGGTCCCATCCAGCTTTTGTTGGCCCGGAGCATGACGGACCGATGGCCTCCTCTATTGGAAAGGGCGATGTGGGAAGGGGCGCTTTTCAAGGCGGCTTCGACCAGATCGGGGGAAATGCGGACCCGGTTGCCGTCGATTTTTGCGCCGGCATCGGCCATAAGGGAAAGCACCCGGGGATGGGTGACCTTCACCCCTGTTTTTTTCAGTACCTCAAGGGTAGCCTCGTGGACCTGTTCAACCTCTTTGCGTCGGAAGGCTTTCAGTCTCGGCTTGGCTTTTACGCGAGCGCGGTCCGGCATCTTTTCTTCTCCTTAGCGTTCCAGTTCCATGGCGTCGGCGACAATTTCGGCGATGTCCCGATCTTCTATGCCGGTGTCGGCGGCGGCAAGGCCGTCTTCGAGCATGGTCATGCAAAAGGGGCAGGCGGTGGCGATTATCGACGGCCCGCCGCTGCCGGTCTTCAGGGATTCGGCGGCCTGGGCCACCCGCCGGTCGTTGACCCGGTGGCCGGCCTCTTCTTCGATCCAGGTCAGCCCGCCTCCGGCGCCGCAGCACATGCCGTATTCCCGGCTCCGGTCCATTTCCACGATGCTCAGACCCGGGACGCCGGCCAGCACACGGCGCGGGGCGTCGAAGATCCGGTTGTGCCGCCCCAGGTAGCACGAGTCGTGGTAGGCTGCCGTCCCCTCTACTGAGCGGGTCATTTTGATTCTGCCCTCTGCGATCAGCCGGCAGAGTAGATCACTGTGGTGAATGACGTCATAAGTTCCTCCGAAGGCGGGGTAATCGTTTTTAAAGGTGTTGTAGCAGTGAGGACAGAGGGTCAGGATCCGCGTAACGCCGTATTCGGCAAGGAGTTCCACGTTGGCCTCGGCCTGCATCTGGAACAGGTATTCGTGCCCCATACGCCGGACCGGATCGCCCGTGCAGCGCTCTTCCTCGCCTAGCACGGCGAAAGAAACCCCGGCGGCGTTGAGGATGGCCGCCAGGCTCCGGGCGATTTTCTGGTTGCGGGGATCGAAGGCGGCCGAGCAGCCAACCCAAAGCAGGGTTTGGACTTTTTCGCCGGATTCGGCGGCCTCGGCCATGGTTTTCACCGCCAGTCCCTTGGCCCATTCCATCCGTGCGGTGGGATGCTCGTTCCATGGATTGCCGCGCTTTTCGGTACCGGCAAACACCTCGGCAAAGGTTTCCGGGTATTCGTCTTCGATCATGACCCGGCAGCGGCGGAGCTCTAAAATTTTGTTCAGCGGATCGATGAATACCGGGCACGCCTCCACGCATGCCATGCAGGTGGTGCAGGCCTCCACGGCTTCGGCGCGGATAAACGATTCCAGGATCGGCTTCGGTTCTGTCGGGGCGGAAAAGGGCGGCTGCTCTTCAGCGATCTGCCGCCGGAGTCCGAGGACGATCTCCCGTGGGGAAAGGACCTTTCCGGCGATGGATGCCGGGCAGTTTATCTCGCACCTGCCGCATTCAGTGCAGCTGGCCGCATCGAGCAGATCCTTGCGTGATAGATCGGCCGCCTTTTCCGCACCTAAAATTTCGTCCCGTTCGAAGGCCCCCTCCACATCCAAAGGAAACAGCCGGCCCTGGGGCCGGAGATCCTTGAAGAAGATGTTCACCGCTGCCGTCAGCAGGTGCATCGGTTTGCCGGAAAACGGAAGATAGGCGATGGCCGAAAGGGCGAGGATGCCGTGCACCCACCACAACCAGAGGTGCCAGTTTTTCAGCGTCCCGATGTCTGCGCCGGACCAGAGCATGGCTGTCCCTGCACCCACCGGAGACCATCCAGGGTTATACGAAAGCTGACCGGACGTGGCCTCCAGCCGGAGCCCCTCCACGGCAAAGCCGGTGACGGCGATCAGCAGCAGCCAGCCCGGCAGGATGAGATCCGACGGCCGGCGCTTGAGCTGGGGCCGCAAAAGTAGATAGCGCCGGACCAAAGCGGCGGCCAGCCCCGCCACCAAAAGCGCCCCGAACAGGTCGAGGAGCAGTTCCGTTCCCAGGAAAAACGGCCCCACCCAGATGCCGTGGTCCATCTTCAGGATTTTTTGAAACAGGTCGTATTCCACGGCAACGATGATCGTACCTACAAACAGGACGATCATTGCCCACATGACCGACAGGTGCATGACCCCTGCCAGCCGGTGTTGCCGCAATACCGTTCGATTGGATCCGATGTCGGCCAGGGCCCGCTTGAGCCGAAGGAGGATGTCGGTCCCGGCGAGGGGTACTTTTTTGCCGCCCACGATGCGGCGGACCTGCAGGTAGATCCCGTATCCGAACAAGCCCAGTGCGGCTGCGGCCATCAGGTAAAAAACCACTTCACCGGCCGTTGAAATGTTCCAGAGGATTTCTCGGCTGACCATGGATGCCTCCCGTCCCGGCGGCGGTCTGTCATGGGGCTGCGACCGGGGCCAGGTTTTTGACCGTCCCTTGATAACTTTGGATAAAAGCTGTTTTTAAGGTTGACAATACCCATACACCATTTTAATAACACTAATCAACAAAAATTTTATAACCAATATATCGGACAACATGGCAAACCACGGCATCTATGAGGCGCTGAAAAAAAGGATCGTTCTTTTAGAGTACGAGCCCGGGCAAGTGCTGCGCGAAAAAGATCTCATCCGGGAGTTCGGAGTGAGCCGCACGCCGGTTCGAGAAGCGCTGATCCGCCTCGAAACCGAAAACCTGGTCCGAATCGTGCCCAACCAGGGCACCTTTGTCACCGAAATCAGCTTTCAACAGCTGCGGGACGTGTTCGAAATCCGATCTTTTCTGATCCGGCTCACCGGGCAGCTGGCCGCCGCCCGGATCACCGAAGCAGAGCTCAAACAGGCCCGGGGCCTCGTTCAACGGATGAAAAAGGAAAAGAGCGCCAAAACCCTCATGCGCCTGGACTCGGAGCTGCACGAGCTGATCAACCGCTCGACGAAAAACGAGGTGCTGGTGCGGATCCTTTCCATGCTTCGGGACCAGGCGGTGCGCATCTGGAAATTTTCCCCCGCCGAAGACGAGTACTGGAGCGGTCTGCACGCGGAGTTCGATGATCTTTTGGCGGCGCTGGATCGGCGGGACGAAGAAGCCTGCGGCCTTCTGCTGGAGAATCACACGAAGCGGTTCATCGAGTACATCCGCAGCCAGTTTTCCTGGTAGCCCGAACGAGAACAACGAAATTTATAAACCCATGTTTGGACAGAAAGGAAGTATCATCATGCGCAAGTTTCCGGATCAGGCAAAAGCGATCATCATCGGGGCCGGCATCGTGGGCAATTCGGTCGCCTATCATCTGGCGAAAAAAGGATGGAAGGACATGGTGATGGTCGACAAGGGGTCGCTGCCCAATCCGGGCGGTTCCACCGGCCATGCATCGAACTTCATCTTTCCCGTGGACCACGGAAGGGCGATGACCCAGATTACCCGGGACAGCCAGGAGCAGTACAAGGAGATGGGCGTCCATCGGGAGTGCGGCGGCATCGAGCTGGCTCAGACCGAAGAGCGGATGGAAGAGCTCAAGCGTCGCATCGCTTCGGCCAAGTGCTGGGGGATCGAATCCGAGCTGCTCGATCCGGACGGCGTGCTGAAGCTTTTTCCATGGGTCAACAAGGAAAAGATCCTCGGCGGTTTCTACACGCCTTCGGTGGGGGTGGTCGACTCTTTGCGGGCCGGCACGATCATGCGGGAAAAGGCCCAGGAAATGGAGGCGCTGCAGGTCTTTGCCAACACCGAAGTCCTCGGCATCGAAGTGTCAGACGGCCGCGTCAAGTCGGTGAAAACGACCCGGGGGGAGATCGTCGTCGAATATATCATCGTTTGCTGCGGCGTGTGGAGTCCGCGGATTGCCGAAATGGCCGGGGCCTCCATTCCCCTGGCGCCGGTAGCCCACCAGATGATCGATGCCGGCCCGGTGCCCCAGTTTGCCGAGGCCAAGAGCGAAATCGAATATCCGATCCTGCGGGACATGAGCACCCTGATGTACGAGCGGCAGGCGGCGGCAAACCTGGAGGTCGGCTCCTATGCCCACCGGCCGATTCTCTATGATCCCAACGAGATCCCCTCCAACGAGGAGGCAAAGCTTTCCCCCACCGAGATGCCCTTTACCAGCGAGGACTTCGATCCCCAGCTCGAAGACGCCCTGGAGCTGCTTCCGGAGATGCTCGACCACGATTCGGTGGAAATCCAGTATGCCACCAACGGCCTGATTTCCCTGACCCCGGACGCGGGTCCGGTGGTCGGCGAGTGTCCGGAAGTCAAGGGCATCTGGTCGGTGGCGGCCGTCTGGATCAAGGAAGGGCCGGGCATCGGCCGGATGGTGGCCGAGTGGATGACCGACGGCGCCCCGGAGATCGATCCCAACGAGGTCGATATTTCCCGCTTCTACCCGTATGCCCGCACCAAGAGCCACGTGTGGGCCCGGGCTTCGGAGGGCTTCAACAAGACCTACGGCATCGTCCACCCCGCCGAACAGTGGGAGTCTTCGCGAAACGTCCGGCTCAGCCCCTTTCATGCCCGCACCCAGCAGCTGGGGGCGGTCTATTTCGAGACCGCCGGATGGGAGCGGCCCCACTGGTACGAATCGAACCGGAAGCTGCTGGAAGAATACAAAGACCGGATCAACGACCGGCCAAACGAGTGGGACGCCCGCTGGTGGTCGCCAATTGTCAACGCAGAGCATCTGGCCATGCGCGACCGGGTGGCCATGGTCGACCTGAGCGCCTTTGCCGTCTTCGATGTGTCCGGACCCGGCGCCCTCGACTACATCCAGAAAATGGCCGTATCCCAGATGGACGTGGCCGTCGGAAAGGCCGCCTACACGCTGATTTTAAGCCCCCGCGGCGGGATCCGTTCGGACTTGATGATCGCCCGTTTGGCCGCGGACCGGTTCCGGATCATCACCGGCGGCGGACACGGGGGCGTGGACAAAAAGTGGTTCTGCGACCACCTCCCGCAAGACGGCTCGGTGAAGCTCTGCGACCGGACTTCGGCGCTGTGCACCCTCGGGCTGTGGGGGCCGTCGGCGCGGGAGCTTCTATCGAAGGTCACCGACGACGACGTGTCCGACGCGGGCTTTCCCTTTGCTGCGGCCAGGCGGCTGCGCATCAACGAAATCGAGGTGTGGGCGCTTCGCATCTCCTATGTGGGAGAGCTCGGATGGGAAATCTACGCCCCCTTCGAGCAGGGGCAGCGTCTGTGGGACATCCTGTGGCAGGCAGGCCAGCCATTGGGTGTAGTGCCCGTGGGGATCGGCGTCTACGGCACCACCGCCCGGATGGAGAAAAGCTACCGCCTCTACGGCAACGACGTCGACACCGAGTACGATCCAGTGGAGGCGGCCATGGCCAAGCCGAAGGTCAAGGCCCAGGATTTCATCGGAAAAGAGGCCTACCTCAAGGCGCGGGAAGAAAAGCCGGCCGCGGTGCTGTGCACCCTGACCGTGGACGATCACACGTCTTCTTCCGGCGAGAAGCGCTACATGATCGGCCACATGCCGGTGCTCACGGCCGACGGGGCTCCGATCGTCGACAAAAAGGGCCGCCGGTCCTACGTCACCAGCGCCGGGGCCGGACCGTCGCTGGGCAAGTACCTGCTCATGGCCTACCTGCCGCCGGAGCACGCATCTACTGGCAACAAGCTGACGGTGGAGTATTTCGCCGAATCGTACCCGGTGACCGTGGCGGCCGTGGGCAGCGGGGCGCTGTTCGACCCGGAAAACGGGCGGATGAAAGGTTGAGTGACTGGAGGAAACCGATGAACATACTGGCTTGCATCAAACGGGTGCCGGACGTCGGCGCCAGGTTCGATCTGACCGAGGACCGGCAGGCGATTTCGAGCAAAAACCTGGGCTTTACCATCAGCCCGCATGAGGAATGCGCCGTGGAAGAAGCGGTCCGCCTGGTGGAGGCCGACGGCGGCAGCACCACCGTGCTGACCCTGGGGCCGGACAAGGCCGAAGAGCAGCTGCGCGATTCTTTGGCCCGGGGCGTGGACCGCAGCATCCTGCTTCAGACCGACGGAAAGGAATGGGACCCGGGCCAGACCGCCCGGGCCATCGCTGCGGCCGTTGAAAAAGAAGAGACCGCCTATGACCTTTTCCTGTTCGGAAACGAGTCGGCCGACACCGGCGACTTTCAGGTGGGGGTCAGGGTGGCGCATCTGCTGAATCTTCCGTGCGTGACGGGGGTCAAGTCCCTGGAGATCAAGGACGGCAAGGCGGTGGCCAAACGGGAGGTCGACGCCGGTTGGGAAATCTACGAGGTTGCTTTACCGGCGGTGGTCAGCGTCAAGGAGGGGGTCAACCTGCCCCGGTATCCGAGTCTTCGCGGTACCATGAAGGCCAAGAAAAAGCCGGTGGACCGCCAGACGCCGGAAAAGGGCGATGCCGGTCTTCAGATGCAGCGGCTTCGGCTTCCGCCGGAGATCAAGAAGGAGGCCGAGATTCTCGGCGAAGGCCCTGCGGCCGCACCCAAGGTCGTTGCGCTGCTCAAATCCCTGGAGGTGATATAGCCATGATTCTTGCCCTGATCGAAACCATTCAAGGAAAGCTCGACGAAGCCTCCCAGCAGATGCTCACCTTTGCAAGGGACTTGGCCGGCAGGGTCGAAGTGCCGCTTGCGGCCGCGACCTTCGAGGCCGCCGAAGACCTTCTGGCCCGGGAGGCGGCTTCCTTCGGCGCCGCTTCGGTGATCCAGATCCGCCACGAACAGCTCGACGCTTACGCACCGGAGGCATACGGCCGGGCGATGATCCAGCTCATGGCGGAAAAAAAGGCCTATGCGGTGCTGGCCGCGAGCACCGACCGCGGAAACGAGGTCCTCGCCCATTGCGCCGCCGCGGCCGATCTTCCCATGGCCTCGAATCTAACCGATATCCGGGGGCTCGATCCGTTCGAGATCACCCGCATGCGCTGGGGCAGCAGCCTGCTGGAAGAGGCGAAGCTCGGAAAAGAGCCCAAGCTGATGACCGTGGGGCTTCACGTGGTGGCCGCCGAGCAGTTGCAGGAGCCGCAGGACGTGCCGGTGGAAACCTTCACCCCCGTCCTGGATGAAAAACACATCCGGGTCCGGGTTTCGGGCCTGGAAAAAGAGGTGGTAGAAGGGATCTCCCTGAAGACCGCGCCGGTGGTGATCGGCGGCGGCCGGGGGGTGGGCAGCGCCGAAGGCTACGCGGTGCTCGAAGAGCTGGCCGAGCTTGTCGGCGGCGCCGTGGGCGGCTCCCGGGTGGCTACCAACAACGGATGGCGGCCCCACGCAGACCAGATCGGGCTCACCGGCAACCGGATCGCCCCGGAACTATACATTGCCTGCGGCATCAGCGGCGCTATCCAGCACCTGGTCGGCTGTAAGGGGGCCAAGCGGGTCCTGGTGATCAACAAGGACCCGGAAGCGGCCTTTTTCGCCAAGGCCGACTGGGGCGTGGTGGGAGATCTGCACGAGGTGGTGCCGGCGATCATCGAGGAAATCAAAAAGCAATAAAATCGCTTCGCGATTTTCTTGCTAGAATGAAAAAATGCGGTTCTCCATTAAACTCCAGGAAGCCTGAGCCGGAGGGCGATGGGTGTCAGATCGGAAGCCGGGCAATTGTTTGAGCCGGTTAGGTCGCGTTCAGACGGCCGCAACGCGAACCCTCGGATTTCTGTGACGGTT
>CAYPFH010000160.1:0-8787 GCA_964409825.1 uncultured Desulfobacterales bacterium
GTGCTTGTTTGAAATTTGGGATTTGGTGCTTGGGATTTGGTATTTTTCTGCCCCGGCCCTCTGCTTGCGCAACGCCGGGCACCGTACCCGCCCTTGCGCGGACTTTGCCGGGGCCCTGCGGAGGCGGTCGAGGCAATGGACAGCCCTTCGCATTGATGGTATGAATCACCATTTTGAGGATTGGATCGTATCGCTCTTGGGGGGTTTGCCGACCCTTATGCCTTGATCTGTTACCAGTCAGGCCTTGTTCGAGACCGAAGACCTGGCTTCGGATATGCCATGGGTGCCATACGCAATTTTCTGGCCCGCCAACCGAGCCTTCTCGATCTTCCGATCCGCGACTATCGTCTTGAGTTTTCACTGAGTCGGCTTGTCCGGGGGGTCGACAACATCCATTTTGATGTCCACCTCAGCTCCCAACTGCGCCGGACGACCGAGCGGGCCGCTTTCTGCCTGATGATCCGCCACTCCGGCGTCCAGGCCCTGCTTCAAACCGAGGAAGCCGGAAAATGGAAGCCGATCCGGGAAGCGTTCAGGGATCAGTGCCGGCATGTCATGACGGCGGCCGTGCACAAGGCAAAGTCGAAACAGGAAATCCAAATCGACTACCTGGGCCGGGTCGCGATCGCCAAACTGATCAAAACCGCCGTTGAAACCCAGTACGAAAAAACCATCGAAAGGCTCGAAAAGGAGCTCCGCAGCTACGAGCTTTCCCACAGACAGGATTTGGCGGCCTGTGTCGCCATCAAGGAAAAGCTGAGCTGGATCCGCCTGCACTTCGCAGATCTGATCAGGGACGCCGCCGCAGTACTGTTGGACCTGGCCGCCGGAGAGGCAAAAGAGATCGATGCGCTTCGAGAAGCCAATTTCGGCAGCGATGCGCTGCTTCCGACCGACTTTTTTTGCAATCCCCTGCTCTATGCCCAAAGCCCGGACGACGACGGGCTTCTGCTTCACACCTACGTTTTGCTGGGACACCGGTTCGAGGATCCAGACAGCTATGAACGGTTGATGACGCTGGTGGACGAATTTCTTCAGAAAACGGATCTGCCCGCTATACTTGAAATCAGCAAGGGAGACGACGACCCGGAACCGGCAGCCTCGCTTTCCCGTATCTGGCTGGTGCCTGAAAATGTCGATATCTTGTTCGATGACTCGCAGACTGCGGTCGCCCTCAGCCGCCTTCCGGCGGGGAAGCCGGGCCGGGAAGAGCGCCGGCGTCTTTCCAGGCGGCGGCGGACGCAGCGCCGGATGATCCGTTCGATCTACCGCAGCTTTCGCCGGGCCGGACTTGTGAACCGGGTCGCCGCCGGCTTCGAGGTCCAATCCCTGGTGGATGAATTCTGCCCGCCGTTGTCTTCCCAGCAGGTCCTGCGCTTTTTAATCGAACCGCCCGCCCGGAAGAAAATTACGGCCCAGCTCAACCGGCTCAGGGGATTTTACGACCGCCCGCTTTCGGTTTCCTCCCTGAACAAAGCGATCCGGCATATCCGCTCCCTGCCCGGGGCGAAATTGAGGGAACGGCTGCTGCTGTTTCTCCGCGCCCTGTCCCGGTATCATCGGGAGCTGACTCACTACCGCTTGATCAAGGCGGCCATGGACGCCGCCAGCATCGACCTTGACGAACGGACGATGCACCTGTCACGGGAAAATCGCACCCTGTATGATTTCCTGCTTCCCGACGAGCAGGTCAAGGAAGAACAGCCGATCATCAGCCATGTCGTCATCAAGGCCGATGTTCGCGGGTCGACCGACCTGACGTACCGGATGAGGTCCGAACAGCTCAATCCGGCCTCTTTTTTCAGCCTCAACCTGTTCGACCCGATCACCGAGGTCCAGTTCGACTACGACGCCACAAAAGAGTTTATCGAAGGCGATGCCCTGATTCTGTCCATTTCCGAACAGAAGGACACGCCGGAAGGATGGTACTGCGTGGGGCGCGCCTGCGGACTGGCCGTCCGGATTCTGCAGATCGTTGCCCAGAGCAACATCAAGAGCCGCAAGCACCGTCTGCCGACCCTGGAAATGGGCATCGGCATCTGCTACAGCGAAACCACGCCGGCGTTTCTCTTCGACGGGGCCAATCGGATCATGATCTCTCCGGCCATCAACCGGGCGGACCGCCTCTCGGGCTGCAACAAGTCTCTACGAAAACTGATCGAGAAGAGGGACCTGCCGTTTCATCTCTATGTCTTTCAAAGCGTTTCGGAAAAAGAAAAGGCCCAGACTGCAGACGACCTGCTTCTTCGATACAATGTCAACGGCATCGAGCTGAACGCCGGCGGTTTTCACAAGCTGTCCGCCGAAATCACCCTGGTCGCCCTGCCTTTTTCCGCCGGGGTCGAGGCGCCGGATGCCGGGCATCGCTTCTATGCCGGGAGACTGCCGCTGATCAGCGGTCGCTACCAGACCGTCGTGATCCGGGAAGCGCCGGTGTTTCGCGTGTCCCCGGACACGCTTCAGGTGATCGGAAAAACCACCGAACACTACTACGAAGTCTGCACCCACCCCCGCCTGTATGAAAAAGCCGAACAGGTACTGGGCGCAAAAAAAGCTGACTGGTTAACTGGTTGATGGGTTAAATTGAAATGCGCTTATCCGGAATCCTCCACCCATCGGCATCCGGCTCAAGCCTCCTTGATCTTCGTAGATAACCGAAAATTGAAAAAGGCGGGGCTTCTGAATAGGTTCCGGAACCGTGAACCGTGAACCCTGGAACCGCTTAACCTGATTTTGTATGAGGAGCATCGATGGACGTCGAAGAACTGGTACAAAGGGCCCGGCAGCGAAAGAACCGGGCCCTGACCGAACACGAATCGAAAACACTGCTGGCCGCGTTCGGAATCGCCGTTCCCAAAGAGACGGCGGCGGCCGCCGACGAAGATGCCGCCGTCCGGGCGGCGGACGATATCGGATATCCGGTGGCCGTCAAGGGACTCGGGGCCGACCTTCTTCACAAAACAGAAGCCGGCCTGGTACGCCTCAATCTTGCCGACAGCAGCAGCGTGGCGGTGGCATGCAGGCGGATTCGGGAAAAAGCCGGCAAATTCCTGGAGGGGTTTCTGGTCCAGCCGATGTTTTCTGGACGGCGGGAACTCTTGGCCGGGCTGTTTCACGATCCTCTATTCGGGCCGGTGGTCATGGTCGGCGTCGGCGGCATCTTCACCGAAGCATTCTCCGACGTGAGTATGCGGCTGGCGCCCTTGACCGAATCCGATGCCGAAGAAATGCTCGACGAACTGGCCTCGGCGCCCCTGCTGGGCCCTTTTCGGGGAGAGGCCGCAGCCGACCGGTCCAAAATACGGAAAGTTTTGCTGGGCCTGTCCCGGATCGGCGTCGAATGCCCGAAAGTCACCGAAATCGACATCAACCCGATGATCCTGTCGGCCTCCGGCGAGCCGGTCATCGCCGACGCCCTGGCCGTTGCGGGGAAACAAATCCCGGCACCGCCGTCTACACCCGTGGTGGCCGCAGACCTTTTAGGCGACTTTTTCCATCCGAAATCGATCGCTTTTGTCGGCGTTTCCGGACAGATCGGCAAGTGGGGACACATGCTCTTTACCCTGACGGCAAGCGGCGGCTTTGCCGGAGATATCTACCTCGTGAATCAAAAGGGGGGAACCATCGCCGGAAGACCGGCATACCGGAGCGTCGGAGAAATCCCGGGCGCTGTGGACCTTGCGGTGGTCACCGTTCCCGCCCCCGCCGTACCCGGATTGATCGGGGAGTTTGCCGCCAAAGGAATTCGAAACATGCTTCTGGTCTCCTCCGGCTTCGGGGAAACCGGGCAGGAGGGAAGACGGCTCGAATCCCGCCTGGTGGCATCGGCCCGGAAGGCAGGCATCGTCATGATCGGGCCGAACACCATGGGGATCTGCAATCCTCACATCCAGCTGTACTGCACCGGCAGCCATGTCAGGCCCCAGCCCGGCGCTACGGCCGTGGTGGCCCAGTCGGGAAACATGGGCACCCAGCTCCTGGCCTTTGCCGAGCAGCAGGGGATCGGCATTCGGGGGTTTTGCGGCTCCGGCAACGAGGCGATGGTCACGGTGGAAGACTTTCTGGAGGGGTTCGAACAGGATTCCGTCACCGAGACGGTCATGCTCTACGTGGAAAGCGTCAAAGACGGCCGGCGATTTTTCAACAGCGCGTGCCGGGTGGGTCGGACCAAGCCGATCGTCCTGCTCAAGGGGGGAAGAAGCGGCGCCGGACACCGGGCTGCGGCAAGCCACACCGGCGCCATGGCCTCGGACGTGCGGGTATTCGATGCGGTCTGCCGCCAGGCGGGCATCGTCCAGGTAGAGCATCCCATGGACCTGCTCGATCTGTCTGCGGCCTTTTCCTCGGTTCCGATTCCCGAAGGAAACCGGGTGGCCATCATGACCCTCGGCGGCGGATGGGGGGTGGTGGCTGCCGACCTCTGCGCCCAATACGGCCTTGCGGTGCCGCAGCTTGCCGAAAGCATCGTCTCGCAGCTGGACCGGATTCTGCCCGCCTATTGGAGCCGGGCCAATCCCGTGGATATTGTCGGGGAAAAGGACAACACGATCCCGATGGTGGCCATCGAGGCGCTGCTCCGGTGGGGCGGCTGCGATGCGGTGATCAACCTGGGAATCGTCGGCCGGCGCATCCTGCTGCGCCGCCTGGTCGATTCGGTGAGTGAAGCAGATCCTTCTTATACGAAAGAGGCACTGGCCTCGGCCCGTCAGATGTTCGACGCTTTCGAACAGAAATACATTGCCCACATCGCCGATCTCATGGAGCAGTATCAAAAGCCGGTATTCGGCGTGAGCCTGCTCACCGAAGCCCAGGACCGCACCGTCACACCGGTGGCAGCCAAACGTTACAAAGGCCTTTTTTATCCCACCCCGGAGCGCGCCGTAAAGGCGGTCTCTAAAATGGTCGAATACCGTAAGTTTCTCACCCGCCAGCACCGCTGCGGGACTCCGGCATGAAATCCAAAAAGTGGTTTGATCACAATTTTTATTGTGGCTCTTGAGTCAAACATGTTAAATAATAATAAGTTATGCTTGATGCAGTCTGAAAAGCTTGGTCCTTAGGATCAGGCCGGAGACATCTGGCTCTGCTGTAAGGGATGAAGGATGAAAAATTCGAATTTCGATATTCGAATTTCGGATTTAAGCTTACCTGTCTTCACGGATCTTTACTCAATACAATCCGGAACCGACCCATGACCATTTACCGCAACCGATTCGACTTCGATATCGGCACCCTCGTCAAGAGCCCCTGCCGGGACTGCCCTTACAGGTCGGACATCCCCGGCTGTGTCGACAACTGCCGCCTGATCGACCGTGTTCAGCGGATCCTGGCCGCCGGCATCTCTTCGACTCGAACGTTTTCCGCCTTCGAAGACTATGCCCTGCACTTCGAGGGCCGGCATAAATGACGTCGTCCGGAGATGCGGCCAATGGCTCGGCCGATAGGGATTCAAGCGGCCGGGCCACCTATGAAATCCATCCGTCCGAATCCGGGGATCTCCGGATCGAGCTGGCAGGAAGGCTCGACGTGAGTGCGGCTCCGGCGCTGCGCACAGGGCTTCAGAACGCCCTCGGCTCGAAAACCGACGGAGCGGTGGTGGTCGACCTGGACCGGGTCAGCCATCTCGACGATTTCGGAGCCCTGCTGATATCAGAGCTTCGCCAACAGGCGGCCACCGAAGGACGCGGCTTTTCTCTTGTGCGGGTTCCAAAAAACGTGGAGCGGATCCTGTCCCTCGTCCATTTCGACGACGAGAGCGTCTGCCGGCCGCTTCCGAAAAAAGAGCGGCCCAACATTGTGGTTCGCCTCGGCCGGGCCGCACTTGGCCAGACCTTCAACACCCGGGATACGGTCTCCTTTGTCGGGTCTTCGGTGCTCGCCCTGCTCACCGTGCTGGTCCGCCCCCGCTCGCTTCGCTGGGGAGACACCCTGGACCAGATGCAAAAAACCGGCGTAGATGCCCTGCCCATCGTGGGGCTGATCGGCTTCCTGCTCGGCCTGGTGATGGCATTTACCTCGGCTCTTCAGCTTGAGCAGTTCGGGGCCAACATCTATGTGGCATCCCTGGTGGCCCTGGCCATGGTCGGCGAGTTGGGACCGATCATGACCGCCATTATCGTCGCCGGGCGCTCCGGATCCGCGTTTGCCGCAGAGATTGGCTCCATGCGGATTTCGGAGGAAATCGACGCCCTGTTCATCATGGGCTTCCAGCCCACGCTGTTTCTGGCAGCCCCGAGGATGGTGGCGGCCATAATCGTCGTACCCCTGCTGACCCTGTTTTCGGATCTGTTCGCCATCGCCGGCGGGCTGGTGGTGGGGGTGACCATGCTCGACTTGACGCCGCACTCTTACATCTCTCAGACCATGAAGACCCTGACCCTGTTCGAGGTCATGTGGGGGCTGATGAAGAGCGTGGTCTTTGCCGCGCTGGTTTCCTGGGTCGGCTGCCTGCGCGGTTTTCAAACCCGGGGGGGCGCAGCCGGAGTGGGCAATGCCGCGACCTCGGCAGTGGTCAGCGCCATCTTTTTGATCATTCTCTTCGATTCCGTGTTCGCCGTCATCCGGAGCTACTGGTAAAAATGAGCCGCGATCCGATCATCCAGGTCGACCGCCTGGTGGCCCGCTACGGGGATGAGACCATCCTGGAGAATGTCTCCTTTACCATCGAACGCGGAGAGATTTTTGTCGTCATCGGCGCCAGCGGCTGCGGAAAAAGCACCCTGCTGCGGCATATGCTGGGTCTTGACCGGCCGTTTTCCGGGCAGGTCAGGATCAACGGCATCGACATCCATCGATGCACCGACGACCAGTTCCGCCGCACGCTTCGAAACATCGGCGTCCTGTTTCAAAACAGCGCCCTGTTCGGGTCGATGACCCTGGCGGAAAACGTGGCGCTGCCGATTTTGGAATACACCCGGCTGCCCTCCGGATCCATTGACCAGTTGATTCGGATGAAGCTTTGCATGTTGGAGCTTTCCGGGTTCGAGGGTTACCTGCCCTCGGAGATCAGCGGCGGCATGAAAAAGCGGGCCGGCCTGGCCCGGGCCATGGCCCTGAATCCGGAGATCCTGTTTCTGGACGAACCGACCTCCGGACTCGATCCGGTCATCTCCGCCGAGATCGACCAACTGATTCGACATATCAACCGGGGCCTGGGCGCCACCATGGTCATCGTCACCCACGACCTGGGCAGCATCATGGAGATCGCCGATCGTGCGGTCATGCTCGACAAACAGCGAAAAGGGATCATTGCCGAAGGCGATCCGCGGAACCTGCGAGACAGCGCAGACAATCCGGATGTGAGACGGTTTTTCCGAAGAGAAGCCAAGAGTGCCTAATGAGCAAAGTCTCATCGCCAATCGATGCATAAGGTTGCAACGAACCGAATCGACGGCCCATGAGTCAAAATTTCGATATTCGGATTTCGTGCTTTATCGGCTTACTTGCCGAGATAACAAGATGGATATAAAACGTTCCGCCGAAGGGAACGCAACCAGGGAGAACCTCACCGGTGGCTTCGGTCAAGACTCAATTCAGCGTAGGGTTGTTCGTTATCGTAGGTTTTGCGGTCGTTGCTGCGGCGGTGGTCTGGCTGGGACTGTCCAATTACCTGCAAAAAGGAAACTACTATGCCGCCTATTTCGACGAGTCGGTGCAGGGACTGGATCGGGACTCGGCGGTCAAGTATCGGGGGGTCACCATCGGGCGCGTGGACAGACTCGGCGTGGCCCCGGACGGGAAGCTGATCGAGGCCGTAATCAAGATCGAATCCGGCGCAAAGCCCGGAGAAAACTGGGTGGCCCAGCTCAAGTCGGTGGGCATCACCGGCCTGATGTTCATCGAGCTCGACCAGGCAAGAGAAGAAGCGGCGGCCTTGTCTCCGAAAATCGACTTTACCGTCGAGTACCCGGTGATCCCCACCAAACCCTCCGGCATCAAGCAGTTCACGGAAGGCGTCTCCGACCTGATAGAGAAGTTTCAGGTCATCGACTTTGAAGGCATTGCCGATGGCGTAAAGGAAGCGGTCGACCGCTTCAACCGGACCTTGGACGATGCTGCGATCCAAGCGCTGTCCGCGGATCTGCGCGCGGCCATCCACTCAATGGACGCCCTGGTCAGCGATCCCGGATGGCGCCGGATCATGGCGGCCGGAGAAGATGCTGCAAAGGCCCTGGCCGGTCTTTCCCGGTCGGCGGACGGCGCCGTCTTTAAAGTCGCCCGATCGGCGGCCTCGGTGGACCGGAACTTCGAGGCGATGAAAACCGATTTCCGGCAAGCCCTGGCCGATTTCCGGGCGGCGGTGGCAAAGGCGGACCGATTTTTCGAGGAAGGGGCGGATCTGGCCGAAGACGGAAAGCATCGACTGGCCCGAACCGAACGGCAGCTTGCCGTCACCTTGCGGGAACTGAGGAGCAGCAGCGAGCACTTAAACCGCCTGCTGGAAGAAATCGCAACGCAGCCCTCGCGCCTGCTCTTCGGAGAACCGCCTCCACCCCGGGCCGTGGAGACGGCGCCTGATGGAAGGTAAAGAGGATCCAGTAAAAAAGAATGGATTCCGGGTCAAAAAAGCTTGCCCTGGACTCGATCCGGGGTCAGGAATGACGGACCCGGAAACGTGAAGTTTCACATAAGCCCCGCCGCTGACCGCCGGGGCGTTTAGTTTGATCAACCGTGAAGCTTATCAGGACGTGGCCCCCATGGTCTGGGTTTGCACCCGGCCGCGCCTTTGCAGGGAGGTAAGATGGCGAAATACGCAAACCGGCGGGCTAAAAAAATCCCAAGCACCAA
>CAYPFH010000161.1:0-8783 GCA_964409825.1 uncultured Desulfobacterales bacterium
TTCACCTTGATCCAACTGGCCGGTTAAGACCCAAAGATTCATATAAATCTTCCGCCGTAGAATCTTGAATTTGGAATTTTGAATCCCGCCGTTCAGCGGCGGGGCTCCTAAAATACATCGGTCACGGTTGACCACGGCCGATCCAGGGGGTAAAAGCCTGCCATGTCTGATTTGCTGATTATCGCTGTCGCCCTGCTTGGCGGATACGCCCTGCTGACCCTTGTGCTGACGGTGCTCTTTCACCGTTTGCCGCGAAACCCGGCATCTGATTACCCCGACTGGGGAACCGTGAGCGATCACCGGATTCCGGCAATGGACGGAGGGACCCTCGAGGTCTGGCGGATCGATCCGGAGGAAAACTCCAGGGGAATCGTCGTTTTCGTCCATGGATGGGGCCGTAACCGGGACCGGATGGTCTCCCGGGCAAGGATCTTTTCCCGTCTCGGGTTTTCCGCCGTCATCCACAGCGCCAGGGATCACGGAAAATCGAGCCCTCACCGCTTCATGAACGCGGTCCGATTTGCCGAAGACATCGAGGCTGTCCTTAAATGGGCGGGTGAGCCCGTGATTCTATACGGCCACTCGGCCGGTTCGGCCGGTGCCGTCATCGCCGCGGCAAGACATCCGGACAAGGTGCGGCTGCTCTTTTTGGAGGGAAGCTATGCCTACACCAACCGGTCCCTGTTCAGTCTCTACCGATGGTTCAATCCACTGTTCGGCGCCGTGTTCGGCCCGGGGATCCTGTTCTGGATGAACGTCGGCTATCGGGGAATGCCCGACAAGGTCAGTCCGGCCAGGCTGGCACCGGCAGTAAAGATGCCTGTGATGATCATCCACGGCAGAGAGGACCGGCGCTTTCCCATCTCGTTTGCAAAAGATTTGCGGGACTGCTTTTTGCCGGGCCAGGTCGATTTTTACGCGGCAGCCGGCGCCGGCCACAGCGATTCGAGCCAAACCGAAGGCTATCTTCCGGCCGTTGAAAAATTTTTAAAGAAGCATGAAGATCTTCTGAAATAGTCTCTCGGCCTTAGCAGGGCGACGCGGATGTTCAAGCTCCGCCAAGGTTAGAACAGGCAAGCGGACGACGTGGAGTTAAATCTCAAGCACCAAGCACCAAATTTCAAACAAGCACCAAGCAACAAATTCCAAATTCCAAACCTATCGATTGGAGATCAAGTCCTTGACCGATAGAGACAACACCACCCTGCTCGCCGGCTGGCTCCTCGACGGATCCGGAGAGCCCGCACGAAAGCGGGTCATGATCGGGGTGCGAAACGGTGCCGTCAACCGGATTGCACCTTTTGAAAATGGCGCGCAGCCCAGGGACGTCCTTGATTTTTCCTCAGACACCGTCCTTCCCTGTCTGGTCGACAGCCATGTGCACCTGTTCATGTCCGGCAACGCGGATCCCGAGACAAGGGCCAGGCAGCTCGAAGCCGGGCTTTCCGAGCTCCTGCCGAAAATCGAGGCCCGGGTCCAACGGCATATGGGCATGGGCATCATGGCGGTTCGCGACGGAGGAGACAGCCGCGGGCACGCCCTGCGGTTTCGGCAGACGATGGCGCAGGAGCAGTTTCCAGGCTTCGTGGTCCGGGCGGCCGGAAAGGCGTGGCGCGGCAGCGGCCGATATGGAAAGCTGATCGGGAGGCCTCCGGCGCCGGGAAAGTCGCTTTCCGAATCGATCGAAGCGGCGGCAGCGGCCGAAAAACCGGACCATGTCAAGATCGTCAATTCAGGACTCAACAGTCTTCTTCGGTTTGGAAAGACCACGCCGCCCCAGTTTTTCCGGGAGGAGCTCAACGCAGCAGTCCGCGCGGCAGAAGCCTGGGGCGTCAAGGTGATGGTGCATGCCAACGGGGAAGCCGCAGTAAGGGATGCCGTCGAAGCCGGGTGCCATTCCATCGAACACGGCTTTTTCATGGGGCCCGACAACCTGCTCAGGATGGCCGATCGAAGGACCGTCTGGGTTCCGACCGCCGTGACCATGGAGGCCTATGCAAAGGCGCTTCCGGCGGATTCGCCGGAGGCCCGGGGGGCGCTGAAAAACCTCGATCACCAGCTCGAACAGCTGCAAAAGGCAAAAGAAGCGGGGGTTGTCGTGGCCGTGGGCAGCGATGCGGGCAGTCCGGGTGTTCACCACGGCAGCAGCTGCCTGGAGGAAATCCGGCTTCTGATGACCGCAGGCTATTCTTGTGCCGAAGCCGTGCGCTGCGCCACCGTGCATGGCGCCCGTCTGCTGGGAGTCGGCTATGCCGGAAGGCGCCTGGCGCCCGGGCGGCCGGCCAGCTTTCTGGTATGCCCCGGCGGGCCGGAGCAGCTTCCCGACAGCCTGCATCGGCTCAAGGCGGTGTATGTGCAGGGGCGGCAGATGGCAGTGGACGAACCGTGAAGAGCCAGATGCCAGAGGAAGACCAGAGGTCAGATGACAGACGACAGATGACAGCGGTGCTTTGCACCAAGGGCCTAAAAGACAAAAAAGCCTTCCGATAAGTTTTTCGGGCAGTTGCTGTCATCTGTCATCTGTCGTCTGTCATCTGTCCTCTATTTGTTGCTGACCTCCGACACCGGGTTTTTTTCTGACCTCCGACATCCGACCTCCGACATCGGGTCTTTTCCCGCTACTGCCTGGCGGCACGCAGCCGATCCAGGAAGGTACGAAAGGGAGAGGTTGCCTCCCGGGCCCTCCGGTCGCCGATTCGGAAAATTTCCTCCAGCGACAGGTGAGGATCCCTGACAGGGTTGCGCAGATAGAACCGGATGGCATCGATGCGATCTGAGATGTCCTCCTCTACCCGGCTTCGCAGCCGCTCCTTTTTGCGCAGGATTTCGTTCTTGATTGCGTTTGGGGCGGCCTGGTTTTTGTATTTGTTGAGCTTGTAGTCGATCCTGAGCCGGATCAGCTCCTGGAGGGTGTTTTCATAGTCCGGGCCGAGCCAGACCACTTCCGGAACCAGGTCTCCGAAGTGGGTCACCCCGAGAATGTCTTTGCCCTGGCTCCAGTAGTTGAGAAGAAATTCAAGCTCCAGATCCTTGTAATTCTGCAGCGGCATGAACATCCGCCGAAGATGCAGCAGCACCTTTTCCGTTTTTTTCTTGTGTCCGCCGATAATGACGGAACCGCCGACCTCTCCTTTTTTGACCCCTTTTGTCCAGGGAGCGCCGGTGATGCCGAAGTCGTGGCAGATGGGAATGAGCAGCAGGGCCGACAGCGTGTTCAACGCCAGGGCATAGCCGGCCGAGGGGCCGCCGACATTGTAGGACGCCGATAGAAGCTGGTGGTGGATCGTGTACTTTTCCAGAAACTCGCCGAGCAGCTTGGCGATGCTGATTTTCGGGGCAAGTCCCTGGATGTAGTTTTTGACCATGGTCAGCGCTTCTTTGGCCGACTGCTGGGTCATCTGGACGGCCATATCCAGCTCTGCGGCGGCCGAAGCAGAAGAAGAGACCGCACCGGTAACCAGCACCCGTTCCGAAGACAGGCTGTAGGTCAGGCTGGTGGCGATGGGCAGCAGCATGCCCGACACGTCGTTGGCCCCGACGCCGATGATGAATCCCACCTGGGGCTCCTGGCTCAGCTCGGCTTCGAGAAATTCGTCGAGCTGAACTTTTCCTTTTTTGACCGGGCTTTCGGCGATCTCCCGGCGGGCGGAAAAAAGATGCGACTCCATCAGCGGGTAGTTTTCCACTTTCTTGATATCTTCCAGCAGCCGGATGATTTCAGCATACCGGTCGGCAAACACCTGGGGATCTTTTTTGACCGCCGTTCTCAGCTCCTCGGGGGCGGCTGCGGCATCCAGGATTCCGGTCAATGTCTTGTAGTTGAACTTGAGAAATTTTTTCCGGGCGTCGTCGTCGCTTTCGGCCAGGCGGCGCAGCCGCTGAAGCACCGCAAACTCGGTACTGCGAAGACTTCTGGCCTTTTCCACGAAGGCGGCAAAATCCGCGGGGGTATAGCAGATCCCCTTTGCCGACTCGATGATGGCGTCGGCGTCGACCCCGGGGGCCAGGGGTACGCCCTTCAGGCTGTTTTGGATGATTCTTCGGATATCTTCTTTGCCGAGATGACCGGAGATCTCCATGACCTTGAGCCGTTTGGAACGGATCAGCGCCGGATCGAGAATGTCTATCCGGTTGGTCGTCAGGGTGGTAAACACCCGGTTCAAGGGAAGTTCCCCGTCGATGATGCTCAAAAATCGGTTGGTGAGCTTGTCCGAGGGCTGTCCTCCTGAGGGGCTTCGTTTCGGGGCAAGAGAATCTCCCTCGTCGAAGAAGACAACGGTCGGTGCGATCATCTTGGCGATGTCGTAGACTTTTTCCAGATTTTCAATGGCCCCGTCGATGGGGTTTACCGGATCCTGCAGGGAGCTCGGGCTTGCGGAAATGTCGTGGACCTGGCTGTTTTCGCTGAGCCAGGAGCGGACCAGGAAGGTCTTTCCGCTTCCGGGGGGGCCGTTCAACACAACGCCCTTTTCTTCGCTGACGCCGTAAAAAAGCGAATTGTTGACCATTTCCGAAAAAAGGTTTTTCACGCTGCCGACATATTGCTCCCAGCTGACCCGGCGGTCCATCCGGTCGACGAATTTGCCGTACAGGTCGCCGAAGGAATTCTTGGCGACCAGCTCGAACGCATGGCGGACCAGCACCGGATCGTCCAGGTATTCGGGCCGGAAATCGCCCTGGATTTCGATCACCGAGCCGATCAGTTTCCGCACATAGGCCGGAATGATCTTCAAGGTCCGGTCCTCGAATATGGAAATCAACTGTTCTACGACCCGGTCGAGGCTCTCCGGGACCAGGCAGGCGAAATTTTCGTGGCAGCTATCTTGAGCCGGATCGGCAATTCGGATATCGTTGCGCTTCAGTTCCAGGCGGACGATGGCCTTGAGGTTTTCCGGATTCTTCCAGAATTCGGAGATTTCGATGACCTTTCCTTTTTCGACGAACCGACGATAGATGGCCGTGTCGAAGCGCTCGGGCTGGTCGGTGGTGGCGATGAGCAGACAGTCCCTGCGGCCGCTGATGATTTCATCGATGACGATGTTTGCGGTGTCGATCAGGCTGCGCTGCTGGCGTTCCACCCCGGACTGGCGGCCGTCGGCTCGGCCAAAGGCGCTGTGGGCCTCTTCCACGTGCCGGATGCTCGTCTTGCCGGGGTCTCCCATGGCCTTCTTGAAATAGTTGCCGGGCTCGCCGGCCAGGGCGGTCTGGTAGTCGTTGGGGGTGATCATGGCGTAGTCGACCATCACCCCGATTTCCTCCAGCCGGGAGAGGGTCCGGGTGATCCGGTGCTTGAGCAGGTGGCTGACCACCGGAATCCTGGCCAGTCTTTTATAAAAGCGAACCTTCTTCCTGCGCTCGATTTCAGCGGCCAGCGCCGGATCGATGTCGTCCAGGCTTTTCCAGAACGGTTGATCAGCCAGCAGTTCCTCTTTTTTCTGGTTGAAATCGATTTCGGGCAGCACCTCGTTTTCGAATACCACCTTATCCACCGTCTCGGTCAGGGTGGAGGTCTTGCCGCCGCCGCTGGGGCCGGCGATCAGAATCAGGGGGGCTTTGGGCACCCCCGAATCAGCAAGGTATTCTTTGCGGATATGGACCCGGTAAATCTTTTCGAACAGGCTGCGAAGTTCCAGGGGGACGTGGACATCGGTCAATTCCCGGTCAAGCAGCGACAGCATGTAGGCATAGTCGCTTGCCGACACCTCTTTTTCCAGAAGCTTGTTCCAGGCATCCTGGGGATTGGTCTGCCCGGACAGTTCGAATCGCCGCTGCCAGTCGGTGATGATCTGCGGGTCTTTCAGGATCTTGAAACGCCGCTCCTTGGCGGCCGCGAAAAGCGAAAAAAAACCGCCAAAGAGCCGATGAAGGGCGGCAGAGGGCGGGTGATACTGGTTCAGCCGGGAGCGCATGAAGGCCTTGGTTTCGTATGGCCAGGAGGCCACCAGTTCCTGTATTTCCCGGATCCTTTTTTCCGGCAGCCTGACGTATTGTTTTTCTTTTGTTTTTCTTGTCGTCATCTTTCGCCGCCGCTGTCGGTGTCCTTGCCGGAGGATGCGGAAACGGCCGGCTCCGGTGCCGGCAGGGTCAGCCCCGGGCCGGTCTGGGTATTTTGGATGACCACCGTCCGCTGTCCTTCGGCGCTGTTTTCATAGGCTGTGGCCCATTTTTGCTGGGTCAGAAATTCCAAAAGCGCCTTGTCGGTGGTCCCGTCTTTCCGGCCGACGCTCTTTTGAAGAGCTTCGATGCCGTCGAGATAGGCGGCATAGAGCTTGCGGATTCTGCTGGCCTCCTGGTCCGCGGCGTAGTTTTCCGCCTCGGCGATCAGCTGCCGCCGCTTTTTTTCTTCGCTGGCCTCGATGAGCTTGTCCCCGAAACGGGTCTCCTTCAGAACGAAGCTGACGATATCGATGCCGTATTTTTCCTCCAGGGTGGGGCCTCCCTCGTTGATGGGACGGGATTTGAGGGCCAGGAATATTTTCTCCTTGATCGACTCTCGGTTGCTGACCAGTTCGTTGATCTCCTGGGCCTGCAAAATGTCTTTGACGATACCGTCGTAATCGCCCTGGAGAAGCTGCTGGGGATTGAGATTTTCAATGGCCCATCTGCCCAGGTCGCGGATGCGATAGGTGAGAACCGCAGACGTCCACAGCGCAACGCTCTCTTTGGAAATGATCCGCACCGGCTCCATGTGGCCTGAAAGAAACAGGGTCTGGTTCATCAGCGGCACTTCCTGCTCGATCCGGGTAAAAAAAGGAAGCCGAATGTGCCAACCGACCTGGGTGACCGACTGGCGCTGGCCGCCGAGTTTTTCCAGTACCACCGCATAGTTTTTCTTCACCTTGAAGATCGTTTTTGTCGCATACACCACGGCGACCAGTCCGTAGACTATTCCGGCGACGGCCATCAGCGCGATGACCCGGCGGAGTGCGGTCTTGACAAAAGCCCTATTGACGAATTTTTTGGATGATTCCTCAGGCATATTCACTCCTGTAGTTCTTCAGTAAGCGATATGGCGTTGTTTTTTCATCTCTTCCAGGCCATGGCCCCCGCCGCTGGCCGGCGGAGCGTCTAGATTGATCAAAGATGAAACTTGTCAGTACGTCGCCCCCATGGTCTGAGTCTGCGCCCGGTCGCCCCTTTGCAGCAAGGTAAGATGGCGAGATACGGAAACCGGCGGGCTAAAAAATCCCAAGCAACAAATACCAAATTTCAAACAAGCACCAAACAACAAATGACAATATCCAAACAAGGACAAAAGGAAAGCCTGGGGTTTGTTTGGAGTTTGGTGCTTGGAATTTGGAATTTATTTGGAAATTGGTGCTTGGGATTTGAAAATTTTCTTCCCTGTCGCATCTGCCTTCGACCGAAGTTTCACATGAGATGCTCCCGAAACCACGCCACGGCTTCCCGGATAAAGCGGGTCTGATGAGACCCAACACTCATCATGTGATCTCCCCCTTCAAGGATGCAGCGTTTTTTCGGATTGCCTGCCTTCTTGTAAATTTCATGGGCGTTTTCAACGGAAACCACCCGATCCTCGTCTCCGTGAAATTCGAGAACGGTGCCAAGCCGGGAAAGGTCTTCTGAAACATCGAATTGGAGTTTTTCCCGGTAAAAGGATTCATCCAGCTCCAACGGACCGGAGGCGGTCACTTCTGCCCCGGACAGCGTTCGGCTCCTTACCGGCGCGGCATTGACCACCAGGGCCGACGCCGAAACCCGTTCCGCCGCGCAAATACACACGGTACCGCCGAAGCTGCTGCCGAATAGACCGAAGCGGTCGGAAAGATCAAATCTCTGCTTCAGGACATCGACGGCGGCGGCAAGATCCTCGCGTCGCGCAGCCAGGGAGGTGTCTCGACGGAATCTTCCGCTGCTCCTGCCGCAGCCGCGGTGGTCGAACCGAAAAAACGCGATTCCCTGTCCGGCGCAGGCCCGGGCCAGGGAAAGCTGTTTGGGGGAGCCGCCGGTGCTCAACAGGCCGTGGGAGCCGACGACAAACGGCGGACCGGCCGTGTCGGGCAGGTGCAGCCATCCCTGGATCAAAAACCCGCCTGCCGCAAATGTGATCGGTTCGATGGCTTCGCCTGTGTTCGCGTCAACCATACCCCTCGCCTTGGATGAATCTTACCATTCTGGTACTCGGGACCAAGTCAGAGGCAATTGGCTCTGCGGTTCCGCCCGAAGCGAAAAAATTCGAAGCACGGATTTAAGACAACTACAGGGATTCATGCCCTCCGAGCTTAACCCAAAGCCGGGTCCTCCGGGCCCGGATCTTTACTTATTATAAACATCAGCATAGAATCCTGCACGGTTTTTTTGAAGCATTTTCACTCTGCACATCCGAACATTGAAAAAGGTTCATCCATGAAAAAAGGACAGGAAATCACCTTTGACGTCACGGACGTCGCCTTCGGCGGAAGGGGGGTGGCCAAGCCGGACGGCTTTGCGGTCTTCGTCGACGGGGCCATTGCCGGAGACACGGTCAGGGCGCGGATCTTTAGAAAGAAAAAGAGCTATGCCGAAGCCCGGGCCGTCGAGATTCTGGCGCCGTCGGCGGACCGGGTGCAGGCCCCCTGTCCGTACAGCGGCACCTGCGGCGGGTGCAAGTGGCAGTTCGTCGATTATAAGGTGCAGTGCGCCTTCAAGCGCCGGCACGTGGCAGAAGCGCTGTCCCACATCGGGCAGATCCATGATGTGCCGGTGGCAGAGACGATTCCCTCCGAACGCATTTTCGGCTACCGAAACAAGATGGAGTTCACCTGTTCGGACCGCCGGTGGCT
>CAYPFH010000162.1:0-8760 GCA_964409825.1 uncultured Desulfobacterales bacterium
GGTAATAGTGCTTGCTGCGCTACTCGGATTTTTAACGGAATGCCGAACTCGTAGGTTGGGCTTCGCTACGCTCAGCCCAACCTACGCGCTTCCTTGGAAAGGAATGTCTGAGGCATTTTTCCCGCTGCCGTGGCCGCCCCTCTGATTCCTCCCTTTTCAGCGCCCCGGTTTTCCAGCGTCCCCGCATCCGAGCTTCCCAACCCACGTCGCCGGCGCTTCCGGCGCCGGCACTCTTGATCCTTCCGGCTTCCATCTTATGTTCCATCAATGGACGACGACAGGCACATCACGGCCTTCGAGGCCACGGTTCGCTATCACGAGCGGTCCAAGCACCGGTTCGACCGGTACGCGCGCTCTCCGGGATACATGGACTTTGAAAACCAGCCCAACCCCTTTCGTTTCCACGAGAGAGTCGAGCCGGAGCCGCTCCCTTTTATTGCAAAAGATCCCGGCGGCGGCCACCAGGACCTCTATCTCCGAAGCCGCCATGAGACAAAACCCGTTAACCGAAAAACAGTAGGCGGCTTTCTGGAGCTTTGCCTGGGGTTGTCCGCGTGGAAATCCGCCGGCGCGGGCCGCTGGGCTTTGCGGATCAACCCCTCCAGCGGCAATCTGCATCCTACCGAAGCCCACCTGATTCTCCCGCCGTCCGGGGATCGGCCGGCCGGCCGCTGCCACTACAGTCCGTTTCTCCATGCCCTCGAACCCCTGGCCCGGGTCCCCGACCGCCTCTGGCAAAAGATCGAGGCGCATCTGGGCTCGACCGGCTTTTTGCTCGGGCTTTCGAGCATCTTCTGGCGGGAGTCCTGGAAATACGGGGAACGGGCCTTTCGATACTGCCAGCACGATGCCGGCCACGCCCTGGCAGCGGCGGCATTTTCAGCGGCCCTGTTCGGCTGGAAGGTGACGCCGCTTTTGGCGATGTCCGACCGGCAGATCGAGCAGGTGCTCGGCTTCGATCGGATCGCCTGGCATCCGGAAGAAGAAGAACACGCAGATCTCATGTGCGCGGTTCATCCCGCAGACCACGTCCTTCCATCGCCGGATCTGCCAGATGAGGTCATCTCGGAATTTTCATCGCTCCCTCTTTCCGGCAGGCCTAACCGCCTGAGCCGAACCCAGGTTCGCTGGCCGGCCATCGCGAAAATCGCCGGAAGCACCAGAAAGCCGCAGGGCGGCGATTGCGTGAAACCGCTTGTTTGCACCGCTTATTTCCCCGATCCGGGGGCGTCGCTTTCCGCCGCCGAAACGATTCGCAAACGGCGAAGCGCCCTGGATTTCGACCCGGAATTTGCGCTTTCCCGGGGGCACTTTTTGGCCATGCTCGACAAAACCCGGCCCCGGTATGACGCACCTCCTTTCGACGCCGCGATCGGGCCGGCCGAGGTTCACCTGCTCATTTTTGTCCATCGCATCGAGGAGCTCGATCCCGGCATGTACCTTCTGGTTCGCAACCCCGGTCACGAAAACCTGCTGCGCGGCGCGCTTCATCCCCATTTTTCCTGGGAACCCGTCGAGGCCGGCTTCCCGTTGTTTGCGCTGGAAGCCGGCGACTTTCGGCAGATCGCCATGCGGGTTTCCTGCCACCAGCACATCGCCGGCGACGGCGCTTTTTCCCTTGGCATGATCGCCCGGTTTAGGGACGTGCTGCGCACTGCTCCATGGCAATATCGCCGCCTGTTTTGGGAAACCGGCATGGTCGGGCAGGTGCTGTACCTGGAAGCCGAATCCCGCGGGGTCAGGGGAACCGGGATCGGCTGCTATTTCGACGATGCGGTGCACGAACTGGCAGGCATCGAAGACAACCGTTTTCAAAGCCTGTACCATTTCACCGTGGGACTTCCGGTAGACGACCCGCGGCTTCAGAACCATCCGCCGTATGCCCATTTGGCCGGCGGCCGATGAGGCCGTCCGGGGGACATACAAAGGAGAGGGAAATGACCCGGAACCGGCTCGACCGCGAAAAAAGTCCTTATCTGCAGCAGCACGCCGACAATCCGGTCGACTGGCATCCCTGGGGGGAAGAGGCCTTTTCCCGGGCGGCCGCCGAGGACAAGCCGATTTTCCTTTCCATCGGATACGCCACCTGCCACTGGTGTCATGTGATGGAGCGCGAATCCTTCGAAGACGAAGCCGCGGCCAAGGTGCTCAACGACGTTTTGTCCCGGCTCACGGGCGACCCGCAATGGGAAAACCGCGCCCGCAAGCTTGCCGCTTCGGTGGCCGGCACCGTGGGACGTCAGCCGACGGCCTTTACCCGGATGCTGACAGGCCTGGATTTACTGCTGTTTCCAAGCCGGGAAATCGTCATCACCGGCTCGAAAGACCGCCCCGACACCCAGGCAATGCTGAAGGCCGCCGGAAGCCGGATGATTGCCGCCGACGCGCTCATTTTAAAAGATGAAGATACCGCCGAAGCCCTGGCCCGGGTGGCGCCCTTTACCGGGGACATGGCGTTGAAAGAGGACCGAGCGATGGCTTATGTGTGCAGCGGGCAGCGCTGCGATGCACCGGTGACCGACCCGGAGGAACTGGCTCATAAACTCGGGGCATCCCCGGCACAGCGCGGGTAATTTGAGGACAGAACCGCGGTAAGAGGCGCCTTGAGCTTCCCCGGAAAATCATTTATAGTTCGTATGTAGTGGCGTCATTCGCCGATTCAGCCTGAACGAAGGGAGCCTGCTGTGCTGAAGCTGACTGCGGCCGACTTGCGAAAACTGCCCGCCGAAACCCTGGCAGTACCTGTCTGTGAAGAAGTTTCGATCCACCCGAGGGGTCCGGTGGCCTCGCTGGTGCGACGCGCCCAAAGATACGAGGAGTTTACCGGAAAATCCGGAAGCGAACTTCATCTTTATGATCCGCCCCGGGCCGCTGTGCGCCGGGCAATCTTTTTCGGCATCGGTCCCCGAGACCAGCTCGATGCCGAGGCGCTACGGCGCTTCGCCGGAAAGGCCGTCAAGGCCGCCATCGAGCGGGGGCTCGAATCGCTCTGCCTGGCGGTGCCGTCCTTCAAAAAGCTTGGGATAGACGCGGAAACGCTGCTAAAAGCCCTCATGGAGGGGGCATGCCTGGCCAACCACATCTACGACCGGTTCAGGAGCGATCCCAAGAAAAAACCGCTCCAGACGATTTGCTTTCGAACCTCACCGGGTGCGGTCGAAGCGTTTTCGACCCTTCCGAAAACCGTGCAGACCGTATGTGAAGGAACCTGCCTGGCTCGGGAGTGGGTCTCGGATCCGTCCAATGAAAAGACCCCGGCGCTCCTTGCCGCCGCGGTCAAAAAAAGGGCCGAGGCGGCAGGACTCCGGGTGGAGGTCCTGGAACGCGAAGCGCTGAAAAAAAACAAGATGGGAGCCCTGCTGGCGGTGGCCGCAGGCAGCGAAAATCCGCCGGCCATGGTGCTGCTCGAACATGCGCCGAAAAAGCCGGCAAAAACGATTGCACTGGTCGGAAAAGGAATCACCTTCGACACCGGCGGCTACAACCTGAAGCCCTCCAATTCCCTGGACGGCATGAAGGCGGACATGGCCGGCGCAGCAGCGGTGGCCGGCGTCCTTTTGACCGCAGCCAGGCTGAAGCCGAAGATCCGGTTGGTGGCCGCCCTGCCGATGGTCGAAAACATGGTGTCCGGTGCGGCGGCCCGGCCCGGAGACATCGTAACCGCCTACACCGGAAAGACCGTGGAGATCGGAAACACCGACGCCGAGGGACGACTGATTCTGGCCGACGCCATGGCCTACGTGATCGACCGGTACCGGCCGGACATCATCCTGGACATGGCCACGCTCACCGGCGCCTGCCTCGTGGCGCTGGGCGAAAAGATCGCCGGGGTGTTTTCCCGAGACGACCGGCTGGCAGAGGTCGTCCTTGCGGCCGGAGAAAAAACCCACGAGCGGTGCTGGCGTCTTCCGCTGCCCGACGACTACAAGGAAATGCTCGAGAGCAAGTTTGCCGATATCCGCAACATCGGCAGCTCCCGATGGGGCGGGGCCATCGCTGCAGCGCTGTTTCTGTCCGAATTCGTCGGCGAAACACCCTGGGTTCATATCGACATCGCCGGTCCGGCCTACGCGAAAAAATCCGGCGACTACTGCGGCCCCGGGGGTACGGGCTTCGGGGTACGACTGCTGTGGGAGATCCTCGTCAACTTGGAACAAAAATCGACATAGCCGTTTTCATCCCTTGTAAAAAGGGAAACACAGGACGTACACCGATGACAATCGACGCCGTCAAGAAAAAAGCGACCGTCTGCAACAGCCTGGGGCTGTGCCTGGGCGCCTCCACCGTCTCCCTGGTTCATGTCGCGCTCGAATCCGACGCAGACGGAAACCTGAACCAGCGGGTGGTCAACCAATGGCTTTTCCCCCACGAGGGAGACCCGAAGCGCACCCTGAAAAAAGCACTGCAAAGCATCGACATGGACGTCTTTGACCGGGTGGCGGCCACCGGCCGGCGGTTTCGCCATTTCGTTCGTTTGAGCGCCATCTCCGAGCCCGAGGCCGTGGAATACGCCTACCGCTTCGCCAAACCCACCGGCGTCGACTGCCCGGCCGTGGTGTCGGCCGGCGGGGAAACATTCATGGTCTACGTCCTGGACGGCTCCGGCCGGATCGCCAATGTGCTCACGGGCAACAAGTGCGCCTCGGGTACCGGTGAATTTCTTCTTCAGCAGCTGCGCCGCATGGACGTGACCTTAGAGGAAGCGGCCAAATGGGCGGCCAGTGAAGAGCCGTATCACGTGTCCGGACGCTGTTCGGTCTTTTGCAAGTCCGACTGCACCCATGCCACCAACAAGGGAATCCCCCGGTCCAAGGTCACCGCCGGCCTTTGCATGATGATGGCCAACAAGATCCTGGAACTGCTCAAGAAGGTCGAACGGCGCCATGTCATGGTCACCGGCGGCACCACCCGCAACCGGATGATGGTCGAATACCTCGGCCGGGAGATCGACGGGCTCATCGTCCCCAAAGAGGCTCCTTACTTCGAGGCCCTGGGAGCCGCCCTGTGGGCGCTGGACCATGAAGCCGCTCCGTTTCCCGGAATGGACCGGCTCTTTAAAACCGAGGTGAACACCTTCGATGCCCTGCCGCCCCTGTCCGATTTTTCGTCCATGGTGGAGTTCAAGCAGATGCAAATGGGGCAGCCGGCGGCCGGGGACCGCTGCATCCTCGGCCTCGACGTCGGCTCGACCACCACCAAGGCGGTGCTGATGCGCATTGCCGACGACGCCGTGCTCGCCTCGGTCTACCTGCGCACCAACGGAGACCCTGTAGGCGCCTCCCGCCGATGCTACGCCGCGCTGCTCGAACAGCTCCAGGCCGTGGTCGCCCCGGAGAAGATCGCTATCGAAGGGCTCGGGGTCTGCGGCTCCGGGCGCCAGATCGCCGGGCTCCACGCATTGACCGAAGGCGTCATCAATGAAATCATCGCCCATGCCGCCGCTGCGGTCCTTTTCGATTCGCAGGTAGACACGATTTTTGAAATCGGCGGCCAGGATGCCAAATACACCTACATCACCAACGCCGTCCCTTCCGACTACGCCATGAACGAAGCGTGCTCGGCCGGCACCGGATCGTTTCTGGAAGAATCGGCATTCGAGTCCCTGGGCGTCCCCATGGAGAAAATCGCCGGCATCGCCCTGGCCGGCCGGCGGCCGCCGAATTTCAACGACCAGTGCGCGGCCTTCATCGCCTCCGACATCAAAAACGCCATCCACGAAGGCATCGCCCACGAGGACATCGTGGCCGGGCTCGTCTACTCGATCTGCATGAACTACAGCAACCGGGTCAAGGGCAACCGGCCTGTCGGGGAAAAAGTATTCATGCAGGGAGGGGTCTGCTACAACCGGGCTGTCCCGCTGGCCATGGCGGCCCTGGTTGGCAAGCCGATCATCGTTCCGCCGGAGCCCGGGCTGATGGGGGCATACGGGGTCGCCCTGGAAGTCAAGCACCGAATTCAAAGCGGTCTGATGGAAAGCCGCCGCTTCGACCTTCAGGCCCTGAAGGACCGGGAAGTGCGCTACAAAAAGCCCTTTACCTGCCGCGGAGGCAAGGAGGGCTGCGACCGTCGCTGCGAAGTTGCCCGTATCGAAGTGGAAGGCCGGACCTACCCGTTCGGCGGCGCCTGCAACCGGTACTACAATCTGCGCCAAAACGTCCGCTACGAGGTGGAGAGCCTCGATCTGGTCCGGGTCCGACAGAAGCTGATCTTCGACACTTACGCCGGAAAGCCTGCGGGAAACCGCACCGATCTGCCCCGGGTGGCCATCAGCCGAAGTTTTCTAGTCGGCAACTTGTACCCCCTGTATTCGACATTCTTTGCCGAACTCGGTTTTGAACCGGTCCTTGCCGAAACGCCGTCAAGGGCGGGCATCGACCAGAGAAACGCCGCGTTCTGCTATCCGGCCGAGCTGGCCCACGGCTTTTTCCATTTCCTGCTTCAGGCAGAGCCTCGTCCGAACTACATCTTTCTTCCCCACTTTCGCTCGGTTCCCGTTCCAAGGAGGGTTTCCAGCGCCTATGTCTGTCCGCTGGTCCAGGGAGAGCCCTATTACCTCCAGGCCACCTTCAGAGAGCAGCTCAACCGTCTGAAAAAAGCCGGAACCCGGGTGCTTGGGCCGCTGCTCGACCTTCGCGACGGGCTTTCTGCGGCCAGGGAGCCGCTGGTCAAGACGGCCCAGCAGATGGGAATCCGCCGCCGGCAGGCCGAGGCCGCCTTTCAAAAAGCCCTGGACCGACAGCACCGGTGCCGCGAGGAAATGATCCGGATCGGCCAAGAGACGCTGGCCGGAATCGAAAGCGATCCGGAAAAAACGGCGGTGGTCATCTTCGGGCGGCCATACAACGCGTTTGCCGACGAGGCCCACATGGGCATCCCCCACAAGCTCGCCTCCCGGGGCGTGACCGTGCTCCCCCTCGATTTTCTCGACCTGAAAGACGAGCATTCAAAGCGCCACATGTACTGGGGAATGGGGGAACTGATCCTGAAGGCCGCCCGCCAGGTGAAGCGCCACCCCCAGCTGTTCGGCACCTACATCACCAATTTTTCCTGTGGGCCGGACTCTTTTGTCATCGGCTATTTTCGGGAAATCATGGGCAAAAAGCCCTCTCTCACGCTGGAACTGGACAGCCATACGGCGGACGCCGGGCTGGAAACCCGGATCGAGGCGTTTTTAGACATCGTGGCCGCATACCGGCAGCTTCCGGCCGGACAGGACTTGCAAAAACAGCCCAGCGGCTACCGCCCCGCACGGGTCCGCCTGGGAAACGAAAAGGCCGTCGTGGAAACCTCTTCGGGGCAGGTGCTGCCAGTGACCGATCCTCGGGTAACGGTCCTGTTCCCGTCCATGGGAGCCATTGCCACCGACCTGCTGGCGGCCGTTTTTAAGGCGCGGGGATTTCGTGCCTATGCCCATCCGCCCGCCGACGAGGCCGTGCTGAAAATCGGCCGGGCCAACACTTCCTGCAAGGAATGTCTTCCCCTGATTCTGACCACAGGTATTTTGCTCAACTACGCCTGGCACCAAAAACGAGACGACGAAATTCTCGTCTATTTTATGGCCACCGGCTCCGGGCCCTGCCGGTTCGGGCAGTACTTCATCTTCATGGAAGACCTGATCCGCCGCTTGCAGATCCCGGATGTGGCCATGTTCTCCTTGACCTCGGACAACAGCTACGCCGGTCTCGGCAACGATTTCCAGCTCCACGGCTGGTGGGCGATCGTCATCTCCGATCTGCTGGAAGACATCCGCTCGATGATTCTGGCCAACGCGCAAGACCCCGCCGCAGCAATGGCGATTTTTGACGAAGAAGTCAGGCAAATCCGCGAAAAAATCGGGAAGGGAGAGTTTCCCGCCATCGAGCACCAGCTTCGAAGCTCTTCGCAGCGGTTCGGCGCGATCCCCATGAAGCTGCCCCCCTTTGCGGTGCCGACCATCAACCTGACCGGAGAGATCTTCGTGCGCAGAGACAGCCTTTCCCGCCAGCAGCTGGTCCGGAAACTGGCCGATATGGGGTTTGCCACCGTCTGCACTCCCGTTGCCGAATGGCTCCACTATTCGGATTACCTGGTGGAAAACAACCTCGGCATCCGTCGTCTTTCCAAAATGGAGCGCCTCGGCTTCCTGGCCAAGAAAAAATTCATGGTCAGCTACGAAAAGCGGATCAAGGCGGCGCTGTCTGCCTCCGGCCTGATCCATGCCGAACCGATCAGAGTCGGCGACATCATCGAGCATGCCGCACCGTTTATCTCCCGCAACCTGCCCGGAGAAGCGGTATTGACCGTAGGCGGCGCCCTGACCGAAGTCGCTTCCCATGTTTGCGGCGTCATCGCCATCGGCCCGTTCGGGTGCATGCCCAACCGGCTGTCGGAGGCGATCCTCACCGAGGTGATGAACCGCGAGGACAAGCTCGCCTCAGAACCGTCCAACAGCCGCCTGCGGGCGGTGCTCACGGAAGTCGAATCGATGCCGTTTCTGGCTGTGGAAAGCGACGGATCTCCGTTTCCCCAGCTCATCAATGCCAAGCTGGAGGCATTCTGCCTCAGGGCCCGGCGCCTGCACCGGCACATGATGGCCAACGGGAAGGGGAAACATCAAGCCAGCGCCGGATAGCGTCTTTCCCGGAAGTATGGTCCAAGAGTAACCCGAGGTAAATTTAAGCATATCAAAAGGATCCGGCCAATTTGAACAACCGTGAAACTTCCCCCGAAGCCTCTGCCGGTGGAGGGACGCGCGCAGTCTAGTCCGTGTTGCCGGTAATG
>CAYPFH010000163.1:0-5540 GCA_964409825.1 uncultured Desulfobacterales bacterium
CGAGGACGCAGAGAAAACCTTCACGATCTTCTCTGTGCATCCTCTGCGTCCTCGGCGTCTCGGCGGTGAAAAAATCGTCACCATAATTACACCCATATGTACTTAGTTTCATCCGATCATGCGACCATTGCATGGTATACTTTTTCCGCCGGAGCGGTGCAACCTTTCCGGATCCTATACCGGAAGGAAACGGTTTTTTGAATAGAAGCCATCTCAAAATTCAAACGAGGGAATCAGGGGCAAGCCAGATTGTTTTTGAGATGCCTTCTGATCATTCTAAGCATCCCTGCGGCCCCGGATCAAGCTTTTCGGCGGCATAGACAGCAAACGGGAACGGAAAATGACGGCAGCCCGATCCCCCTGGGATTTTTTCGACAGGATCTACTGCATCTCGCTCAAAGAGCGGCCCGATCGGCGGGTATCGGCCGCTGCCGAGTTCGCGCAGGTGGGACTGGGAGACCGGGTCGAATTCGTATCGGTGCGCCGCCATCCGGAAAGCAGCGAGCAGGGCATTTTCGAATCGCACATGCAGTGCCTCGAGACGGGCCTCGCCGCCGGCGCGCAGACCATCGCCGTTTTTGAAGACGACGTGATCTTCCGCCGCTACTGCCCAGAAACCCTGATGGGTTGCATCGACTGGTTATCCAGCCGCCCGTGGGATGCTCTTTTTTTCGGCTGCCTGGTGAAAAAAAGCTGGAGAATCGAAAGCAGGGCCGCTGTCGGGATCCGGTATCGGAGTCTGGCCCATGCCTATGCGGTCAACCGCCCGTTTGCCGAACACCTCGCAGCAAAACACTGGGACGGAAAGGCGTTCGACGCGTTGCTGCGCGACGAGCAGGGACATTATTTCAGCGTCTATCCCTGCTTCGCCTTTCAGAGCGGATCGGCCACCGAAAACTATAAATGGCCGCGAATCGACAAGTTCCGCCGGTGGTGCGGCGGATTGCGCCGGATCCAGAAGATGAACGAATTTTACCACCGGCACCGGCCGGTGATCATCTTCGCCCACATCCTGGCGGTTCTGGCCGTCGTCTACCTGGCGGCATCGGCCATCGGATCGCCCCTCCCATGAGAATCTCGACAAGGCCACTGCTCCTTTTGCCGATCCTCCTTGCCGCCTGCGCCTTGTTTGCCGTCGGCGTTTTCCGGCTGCACATCGACACCGACGTGCTCAATGCGATGCCCACGGCCGACCCGGTCATCCGGGAAACGGCGGCCGTTTTCAAAAACCACCCGATCCAGGACCAGGTGCTGATCGATCTTTCCCTGGGCGAAGCAGATCCCGAGCTTCTTGTCCGATATGCGGCCGAGGCCCGGCAACTCCTGGAAAACAGCGGCCTGTTTGACGAAGTGGGGACGGCGAACTGGCAAAACGCCGTCCCGTCGCTGGTGCAGCAGCTCTCCTCGAACCTCCCCGACTTGTTCACCGCAGAGCAGCTCCGGCGGCAGGTGGCGCCGCGGCTTTCGGCCGAAGCCATGGCGCATCGGATGGGCGAAACGGTAAACGCCCTGAGCTCGCTTTCCGGCATCGGGAAAGCCTCCCTGATCGAGGCCGATCCCCTGGGCCTTTCGGAGCTCGTTCTCGCCCGTCTCCGGGGGGCGGCTCCCACCGAAAACGCCCGTATCTACAAGGGCTGGGTGATCAGCGAAGACGGCGCCCATCTGCTGCTGCCGGCCAAACCGAGCCGGTCGGCGACCGACACCGAATTCGGCCGCAGGATCGAAGCGCAGCTCGAAACGCTGGCGCTCGGGCTCAACGAAGGGGCCGCCGGGTCGGTCCAGCCGGTGACGGTGACACCGATCGGCGCCTACCGCTCCGCCTTGGACAACGAACGGATGATCCGCTCGGACGTGGAGGCGGCGATTTTGCTCTCGGCAGCCGGTATCCTGCTGCTGCTGCTGCTGGCCTTTTCCAGGCCCCTGCTCGGGCTGGCCGCCATGGTGCCGGCGATGGTCGGCGCCATGATCGCCCTTTTCGTCTATTCGCTGTTTGACGACGCAATCTCTGCCATGGTGCTCGGCTTCGGCGGGGCCGTCGTTTCGATCACCGTGGACCACGGAATCGCCTACCTGCTGTTTGTCGACCGTTCGGAGAAAAACGACGGCCGCAGTGCATCGATGGAAGTCCGGGCAGTGGGTCTGCTGGCCGCACTGACCAGTATCGGCGCCTTTTCGGCCCTGGCCTTGACCTCGTTTCCGGCCTTCCGCCAGCTGGGACTGTTTGCCGCCCTGGGAATCGGGATCTCCTTTCTCTTTGTCCACACCGTGTTTCCCCGAATCTTTAAGTCGATGCCGCCGGCCCGGCGAACCCGCCGGCTTCTTCAGCGCACGGCCGACGGCCTTGCCCGTTTCGGAGCCGCCGGAGCGGCAGCGGCCTTGCTCGCTGCCCTGGTGCTGGGCATATTCGCCCGGCCCGGCTTCGACGTGAGCCTGAACAGCATGAACACGGTTTCCGTCCGGACCCAGACGGCCGAAGCGATGTTTTCCCGGGTCTGGGGGGGGATCTTCGACCGCATCTTCGTCATGGTCGAATCCGAAGACCTTGCCGGCCTCAGAAAAAAGATGGACGCGCTCTATCTGAAGGTGCGGCCGGACATCGAAGCCGGCGTGCTCGATAAGGGCTTCGTTCCGTCGGCTGTCTTTCCCGGTCCGGTTCTGGCGGCACAGAACCGGGAGGCCTGGCAGGCGTTCTGGACCCCCGAGACGATTTTCGAGGTGAAAACACGGCTGTCGGCGATCTCCGCCGACTACGGATTTTCCCCCGGCGCCTTTGAACCGTTTTTCCGTCAGCTTTCGGCAGGCGGGTCGACGAATCCAGGGGCGCCGCTTTCTGAAAGTTTCTTCGATCTGGCGGGAATCTCCCGGGCAGCGCAAAGCGGCCGATGGGTTCAGGTCTCGGCCCTGACCCCCGGCGACGAATACGACGGCGCCCGTTTTCGGGACCGGTACAAGGAGCTGGCGGCCATATTCGACCCGGCCTTTTTTTCGGAAAGACTCGGCAGGCTTCTTTTTTCTTCGTTTACCACGCTGCTGCTGGTCATCGGCATCAGCGTCGTCGTGCTGCTGCTTTTTTTCTTTCTGGATGCGGTCGTAGCGGCCGTATCCCTTTTGCCGGTTGCGTTTGCGATGGTCTGTACCCTGGGCACCCTGACCTTGCTGGGCCGCCCCCTTGACATTCCGGGGCTGATGCTGTCGATTGTCGTTGTCGGCATGGGCATCGACTATTCGCTCTTTTTCGTCCGCTCTTTTCAGCGCTATGGAAGCCTGGATGATCCGTCTTTTTCCCGTATCCGGCTGGCCGTTTTCATGGCTGGGGCTTCGACCCTGATCGGATTCGGCGTGCTGTGCTTTTCCGAGCATACACTGCTGAAAAGCGCCGGAATCACCTCTTTTCTGGGCATCGGCTACGCAATGATCGGCGCCTTTCTCATTTTGCCCCCGGTGATGACCCGGCTGCAGCAGCGCCGCCGGCGCCTGCTTCCTTCCGGAAGCGCCATCGAAAAACGGGTGCTGCGGCGGTACCGCAACCTGGAGGCCTATCCGCGGCTCTTTGCCCGGTACAAGCTCCGATTCGACCCGATGTTTTCCGAGCTTCCCGGCCTGCTGGACGATGCCGCACGGGTCTTGACGATCCTTGACGTGGGAACCGGCTACGGGGTTCCTGCGGCATGGCTTGTCGAGCGGTATCCGGAAGCCCGGATCTGGGGAATCGAGCCGGACGCAGACCGAACCCGGGTCGCGGCCATGGCCCTTAAAAACCGTGCGGTCGTTTCGACCGGCCGCGCGCCGTCTGTTCCGGCCGTTCCGGCACCGGCGGATATGGCGCTCCTGCTCGACATGGTCCATTATCTGGACGATGCGGCGCTCAAAGAGACGCTGGAAAAAATTCATAGAACCTTGCGCCCCGGCGGCATCCTTCTCGTCCGGGCGGCGCTGCCGCCGGAACGGCGCGGGACCTTTTTGTGGTACCTGGAAAAAATCCGTCTCCGGCTGCAGGGCGTGCCGGGGTACTATCGAAATGAAGCCCGCATCGCCAGCGCCATCGAGGCCTGCGGATTTCGGATCGACCGAAGGCAGCCGTCGGGCGACGAGACCGGAAAGCTGACCTGGTGGAAGACGGCGGCGACCGGCACCGAAGCAAAGGACAGGGCATGAAGCCGGTTCGAAGCACAGCCGAACGGGTCGGTTTTGCGGCACTGGCCGGGGCCGCTGTTCTGGGCGCCGTCCATCCGGCGGCGGCGGTCGGTCCTCTTGCCGCCTTTGTCGCCGCCTGCGTTGCGGCCCCCTTTCTTCCCCGGATCGGTTTTTTTGCGCCCGTGGTCAGCCGCGGCCCCCGAAACCGGCCGTCTGTTGCGATCACCTTCGACGACGGCCCGGATCCGGCCGCCACGCCGTTATTGCTTGACCTGCTGGACCGCTTGGCCGTAAAGGCTGCGTTTTTCGTGGTCGGAAAAAAGGTCGAGGCCCACCCGAACCTGACCCGGGAACTGGTGCGCCGGGGCCACGAGGTCGGCTGCCACAGCTACGTCCACGATTTGCTCCTGGGGCTGAGACACCCGGAGGCGGTCAGCCGGGACCTGAAAAAGGCGGCCGCCGCCCTCGAAGGGGTCGGAATTCGGCCCCTTGCCTTCCGGCCGCCTGTGGGCATCGTCACCCCCCGGATCGCATCCGGACTTTCGGCTGCCGGGATGTATACGGTCACGTTCAGCCGCCGGGGATGGGATGCCGGCAACCGGAGACTGGCAGGGCTCTCGAACAGGATTCTTCGCCGGTTGCGCCCCGGAGACGTAATCGTGCTGCACGATTCAATGCCCAAAACCGGCAGTCGCTGCAGCCTGTGGCTCTCGGAGGTGGAAAAGACCGTGGCCGGCATCCACAGCCGGGGGCTGTCGACCGTTTCCCTGCAAACCCTCATCGGCCGGCCGGTCATGGAGAAACTGACCGGATCGGCATCCAAAGGCGGCTGACCCATGCGCATCGCTCTTATTCACCCGGCCGGCTCCAACTGGATGCCGGGAAGAAAGGACATCACCGCAACGGCAAACCGCATGGCGCCCCTGGGGCTGCTATCCATTGCCTCGTGGCTCGAGCAAGAAGGACACCGGGTCTTCGTTTACGACGGACTCGGACCCGATGCACCGCCGAACAACGAGGCCTTTGCCGCGCGGATTCTCGCCGACCGGCCGGAATTGGCAGGATTTTCGGCTACCACTTCGGGCTTTTTGGACGGCGTCGAGCTGGCCGACCGGCTCAAGGAAAAACGGCCTGACATCCGCACCGTATTCGGCGGCGTACATATTTCGGCCGTCGGGGGGCCGCTGCTTTCGGACTTTCCCTCCGTGGACTATCTCTGCATGGGAGAAGGCGAGGCCACGCTGGCGGAATTGGCCTCCGGAAGCGATCCGGCGCAAATCGACGGGCTGGGGTTTCGAGACGACGGCAAAATCGTTGTCAATCCTCCGCGCAAGCCTTTGCAGGACCTGGACCTTCTGCCGTTTCCGGCCTACCAGGCGCTTGCCGGGTTTCCCGGCAGCTATCAC
>CAYPFH010000163.1:5550-7167 GCA_964409825.1 uncultured Desulfobacterales bacterium
CCTGCCGCTGTTCAGCTACATCCGTGGACCCGGGGCGACCATGGTCACCAGCCGCGGGTGCCCCTATCGCTGCTCGTTTTGCGACCGCTCGGTGTTCGGAAGCCACTACCGGTTCAACTCGGCGGACTACATCTACGAGCATATGCGCTATCTGCGCGACCGCTTCGGCGTGCGGCATATCAACGTCTACGACGACCTGTTTACCGTTCACCGCGGGCGGATCGTCGAGTTGTGCCGGCGGCTGGTCGACCGCCCCCTTGGGATTCGCTTCAACTGCGCCGTTCGGGTGGGCCACGCAGACGAAGAACTGCTGGACATGCTCAAGGCGGCCGGCTGTCTGATGGTGTCGATCGGCATCGAATCCGGAGACGAACAGGTGCTTGCCCGGCAAAAAGCCGGCGTCGATCTACAGGGAGTGCGGCGCACGGTGCGCCGCATCCAGGACAAAGGGCTGCGGGTCAAGGGGCTTTTCATGATGGGACTTCCCGAAGAGACCGAAGAGTCGATCCGCAAAACGAGCGACTTTGCCCTTTCCTTGGGTCTGGACGACATGAATATGGCCAAGTTCACCCCGTTTCCGGGTGCCCCGGTGTGGAAAGAGATTCCGTCTCTGGGAACCTTCGAGTGCCGCTGGCCGTTGATGAACTGCCTCAACTTTGTCTTTCTGCCGCGGGAAATCGACTCGTTTCAGACCCTGGATCGGCTCTACAACTGGCATGTCCAGCGGTTTTACCGTTCAAAGCCGTGGCGGAGAAAATTCGCCCGGAGGCTCTGGCAGCACCGCGAAAGCCTTCTTCGTCTGATCGTCCACATGCCGTCGTTCTGGTCGGCCCGAAACAGTTTCACCGAGGAATAGCCTGCTCATGAATAGACACCCTAGCACATCCGGACAGTTGGTCCGCGTTGTCCAGGAGCTGATGGCCGGACCGGCAGGGCCCGAGAGGGAGTTTTTGCTTCCGGGAACGACCTACGGGCAGCTGTACGCCATGGCGGCGCATCTTCGCAGGGCCATGGCCGGATCTTCCGGGCCGGTGTGCATTTTTGCCGAAAACCGGGCCGTGATCGCCGCCGCCCTGATCGCCGGCCTTTTTACCCGCCGGCCTCTGCTCCTTCCCCATAGCCTATCGATTGCCGTGATGGCGCAAATGCGGCGCCAAATCGACTTTACCCTGGCCGTCGTCGACCGGGAAGCGGCGCTTCCTGCCGGAATTCGGCCGCTCTTGCCGGTGCCGAGCGGCGGCGCCCAAAGCGCCGATATCATCCCGCCTCCGCCCGAGGCCGCATGGGTCTATCTGTTTACCGGCGGCTCTACCGGCAGGCCCCGGATCTGGTCCAAGACCGTGGAAAACCTGGTCGGCGAGGCGGCCTATCTGGTCGAAGCCTACGGGTTTTCAACGGCCGACCGGATCCTGGCGACCGTGCCGGCCCTGCATATCTACGGACTGCTGTATTCGGTGCTGGCTCCGCTCATTTCATCGGCGGCGGTCTCGGCCGTAGCGCCGTCGTTTCCCAGGGAGATCGCGGCAGCCGCACAGGCCTGCCGGGCCACGATTCTGGTTAGCGTTCCGATCCACTACCGGGCCATGAAAGAAGCGGACGTGCACTGCCCCCCCCCCC
>CAYPFH010000163.1:7177-8670 GCA_964409825.1 uncultured Desulfobacterales bacterium
CCGGTCCCCTCGATGCCGACGACGCCGACGCCTTTTTTCAAAAAACCGGCACCGGGGTGACCGAGATCTACGGCTCCACAGAGACCGGGGGCATCGCCGCGCGCTGCCGCGCGGCAGGCCGGCAGGACCTGCAGCCCTTTTCCCTCGTGGACTGGAAGAACTCCGCCGGGCAGTTGCATGTGCGCTCGGCGTTTCTTTCCCCCGAGCTTGCCACCGATTCAAAGGGATATTTCAAGACCGGAGACCGGGCTGCGGCAGCCGCAGACGGCGGCTTCACCCTGCTGGGAAGAACCGACGGGGTGGTCAAAGTCGCCGGCAAGCGGGTCGACACCGAAGAGATCCGGGAGCTGATCCGGTCTTTTCCAGGCGTAAAAGAGGCCGTGGTGGCGGCCCTGCCCACGGAAAACGGCCGTCAGTCGGCCATCGGGGCCCTGCTGGAAGGCGACGTGGACCCGGCCGCCCTGCGCCGCCAACTGGCCGGTCACCTGGCACCCCACGCCCTTCCCCGGCGGATCCGGGTGGTGAAAAAAATCCCGGTTACCCCGGCCGGAAAATTCGACCACGAGGAAGTGGTCGATTTGTTGACCATTTGACAGCGCACCGACCCATCTTCCATGCCACTCTTTGACGACTTTACCGTCTTGAATTGGGTTTTTCTGACGGCGATCATCCTGTTCGCCGCTCTCGTGCACGGCGCCCTGGGAATCGGCTTTCCGTTGATCGCAACACCGCTGATCGCGATGATCACCGACGTCAGAAGCGCGATGATCATGCTTCTTTTGCCGACTTTGTGCATCAATCTGGCCAACACCGTCCGGGGCGGCCACTGGGGCCGGAGCATCGGCCGTTTCTGGCCCCTGGCGCTGTGGGGCGCCGCCGGGAGCGTGGTCGGGACAAGGCTTCTGGTAGTCACCGATCCGGCCCCCTACCGCCTCGTTCTGGCCGCTGCGATTCTGCTCTATCTGAACGTGCACCGATTCGGCATGCGGATGGAATGGATCCGCCGCCGGCCGAAAGTCGCCATTGCGGTATTCGGACTGGCCGGCGGCATGCTGGCGGGCACCGTCAACGTCATGCTTCCGGCGCTGGTCATCTTCGCCCTGGAAATGGGGCTTTCACCGACCGCCATGATCCAGACCTTCAACTTCTGTTTTCTTTTCGGAAAATCCGCCCAAGGGGTCGTTTTCGCCGCCTCTGGGATTCTTACAGCCGCCACCATTGCCGCAACCCTTCCCTTGGCGGCCGCGGCCCTGATCGCCCTGGCTGCGGGGATGACCTTTCGCGGCAGGCTCGATGAGCAGACCTACCGGGGCTGGCTTCGAAGGGTGCTGTTTCTTCTTTCCCTGCTGCTCATCGCCCAGTATCTTATGTGAAACTTCGGTCGAGGCCGGGGTTTTTTGCAGGGCACGGCGTCCCTGCCGTGCCGATGTGAACGGCACAGAGGCCATTCGACTTTGCTCATGACAAGCCGTTCACTACACCGGCAGAGGCTT
>CAYPFH010000164.1:0-8644 GCA_964409825.1 uncultured Desulfobacterales bacterium
GATCGAAATCTGAAGCGCGACCACCATCAGCCCGTTCAACCTGTAAAGCATGCCGAGCTGGCGCTCGGTGATGTGAACCATGTCCACGGCGTACACCGAAAACGGGGCGATCAACTGACTGTGAACCAGGTAAAGAACGAAAATCAAGATCGCATGAACGGCCAGGAGGGGATCTTCGCGTACTGCTACCAGGTCCGAGAGACGAAACTGCTCCCGGTTTTTTCCGCTTTCGGGAAGCTGCAAAAAAAGCAGGACCACCACGGCCGAAACAGCGGTAACCACCGCAGATATGACAAACAGGAGGCCGTAGGAAACTGCGGCCAAAAATCCTCCCAGCGCCGGCCCTGCCGCCCAGCCGAGGTTCACCGAGGACCGGACCGCGGCGAATCCTTCGAGTCTTTTTTTCTCCGGCAGAATATCGGACACCGCCGCATTGGCCGCCGGCTGGTACAGGGCGCCGAAAACGGAATTGACCAGAATGCTTGCCGCCACCGGCCATAACCCCCAGTCCCGGTAGATGGCGGCTGCGGTGATCAAAAACGCGGCGGCACGCACCCACTGGTAATGGATCATCGACTTTCTGCGGTCGAACCGGTCGGAAATCTCTCCACCGAGCAGCTGGAAAAAGCTCCTCACCACGGCCAGAACGCCGAAAAAAAGACCGATCTGGGCCAGGCTCAGTCCCAGGGTGCCATGAAAGTAAATGGAGACAAAGGGGATGGAAATTCCGAATCCCAGGGCACTGACGAACCACCCCAGGGAAAGAGCCCAGAAGCTGCCGGGAAACTGTCGAAAAAAGAAGCGGATGCGCTCAACCAACGGGTGCCACCTCCAGCAAGCGGTGCGATGTTGCATAAGTATTTATCATAATTCATTTCATGAAAGAATCCATCGTCGGGTTGACGGGGACACTTTCTCTGATTAGACTGATTCAACTTTTTTAGAAGCTTGGCGGCGGCCTGCGATTCAGAGAAGAAAAACCGGAAAAGGAGAGGTACATGTCAGAAGACGGCATCTACGATTTGATCATCGTCGGAGGCGGTCCCGGCGGATTGACCGCCGGCATTTACGCGATGCGGGCGGCCCTGAAAACCGTCCTTATCGAAAAGGGCGCCCAGGGGGGACAGATGACCATGTCCGACGAGGTGGAAAACTACCCGGGATTCGAGAATATCAGCGGCATGGAGCTCTCGATGAAGTTTTCCGAACACGCCCGCTCCTATGGACTGGAAGTCGTCTCCGACGAAGTGGCGGCCATCGACCCGGGACTGGACCTTCACGAGGTCCGGCTCGCCGGAGGCAAAACGCTCAAGGGATACTCCGTGATTCTGGCCACCGGCGGAAACCCGAAAAGGCTCGGCGTGCCCGGAGAGGAAAAGTACTACGGCAAAGGGGTTTCCTATTGCGCTGTCTGCGACGGCTTCTTTTTCCGCAACAAGACCGTGGTCGTGGTCGGTGGCGGGGACACCGCCTGTGAAGAGGCCCTGTACCTGGCCAAACTGGTCAAGCAGGTGTATCTGGTTCACCGCCGGGATGAACTGAGAGCCAGCAAGATCCTTCAAAAACGGATCCAGAACGAATGCAAGATCGAAATCGTATGGAACGCTGTCTTGACGGAAATTCTCGCCGACGACAGCGGCGTGAACAAGGTCGCCCTGATGGACACCCTTACCAGTGAAGAGCGAAACATCGAGGCCGACGGTGCGTTCATCTTCATCGGCTTCCATCCCAACAACGAACTGGTCCCGGCCGGGGTCAAAATGAACGCGGACGGATACGCGGTCACCGACGAAAAGTGTGAAACGGCCATCCCCGGTCTTTTTGTGATCGGCGACCTTCGAGAAAAATACGCCCGCCAGATCGTAATTTCAGCGGCTGACGGGTCCACTGCCGCTTTAGCTGCAGCCCACTTCGTGGAAAGCAAAAAGATCGCCGAGTCCTGCGAACTGCCCGCAGAATTGGGTTGATGGGTCAAATGGTTGAATCGTCAATTCGGCGGGGGGCTGAAAACGATTCCAGCAATTTATCTCTGGATCGGCGGACGGGTAATCGTATTTCCATTAAATCCGAAATTTGAATATCGAAATACGAAACAAATCCTGAGGCGCGTCCCTTCCCATCTCTCCCGTCCAACAATCCCACTATAAATTGACGTTTTCTGTTGACTTTACACCATATATTGTTATACTTCCAGAGCTATCGACATCCTCCGGCGTTGCCGACGCCCGTAACTTCGCACCCGATGACCGTCAAGGTTCCCTCTCTGCCATGATGGATCGCAGCCCTTCCCAGGCAAAAAACATCGGCTTCATCTCCACCCGTTTTTCCGGAACGGACGGCGTCTCCCTCGAATCGTGCAAGTGGGCCCAGGTGCTGGAAGAAAACGGCTTCCGATGCTTCTGGTTCGCCGGAGAGGCGGACCGGGAGCCGATGCAAAGCCTCGTCGTTCCCGAAGCGCATTTTCATCACGAAAAAAACCGCTGGATCAACCAACAGATTCTGGGAACCAAACGCCGCGCGCCGCTGGTCACCCGCACCATCCACGAACTTCGCTCTCAACTCAAGGCCCAGATCCACCGGTTTGTCGAGCGTTTTAAGATAGACCTGATCGTGGCCGAAAACGTTCTCACCATCCCGATGCACGTTCCATTGGGGCTTGCCCTCACCGAAACCATCGCAGAAACACAGCTTCCCGCGATCTCCCACAATCACGATTTTTACTGGGAACGGGTCCGCTATTCGGTCAATGCGGTCGGCGATTACCTGCGGATGGCCTTTCCGCCGAACCTGCCCAATATCCGGCACGTCGTCATCAATTCCGAAGCCCAGGAACAGCTCGCCCTGAGAACCGGAATCGCCTCGACCATCGTCCCCAACGTGCTCGATTTCGACCATCCGCCGTGTCCCAGCCCAAACGGGGTTCAAGGCTTTCGAGAAGCGATCGGGCTGGCGAAAGACGATCGGATGATCCTGCAGCCGACACGGGTCATTCGTCGGAAGGGAATCGAGCATGCCATCGAGCTGGTCAAGGCGCTGGACGATCCGAAAAACAAGCTGGTTGTCTCCCACGAAGCCGGAGACGAGGGGTTCGAATATGCCGAATGGCTGCAGGATCATGCCCGCGATCACGCCGTCGATCTGCGTTTCGTTCACCAGCACATCGCCGATCCCTGGACGAAAACCCGGAAAACCGCCTGCCCCTCCACCCTCTGGGACGTCTACCCCTATGCCGATTTCATCACCTATCCCAGCCTCTATGAAGGCTTCGGAAACGCCTTTCTGGAAGCTGTCTACTTCAAGAAGCCGATGCTGATCAACCGCTATTCCACCTTTGTCAGGGACATCGAACCCCTCGGCTTCGATCTGATCGTCATGGACGGCTATCTGTCCAAGGCGGTCGCCGCCCAAGTCAAGACGATACTGGAAAATCCCGCGCGGAAAGACGCCATGGTCGGGCAAAACTACACCGTAGCGGCCCGGCACTATTCCTACGGCGTTTTGGCCGAACAGCTCTCGGCCCTGCTCCGTCAGTTTTTCGGGGAAGCGGCGCGGCTGCTTCCTTCCGAGCGAATGCATATCGCCAGACATTGGCAGCAGATCGAACCGGAGAACCCGCACCGCCTCAGCTACGAGACAGCGCCATCGACGGCGGCAACCGCTTGATTTTTTTGACGGAACTATGTACCATTCTAAGGATGTGGTCAGGCCTGTGAGGGTTTTTCCCGCTCCGATTTCTGGCGGGGAAAAACGATGAATGCCCGATGGCATCATTTACGCCCACATGGATTTACCAAGGAGCAAGCTGCCCCCTCGACACGGTTCGGTGTCGAGGGGGGCCGTAAAGTACCCATTAGTAAGAGCGGAGTATCGCCCGAGATCCCAATGTCTGAACGGAGGAAATGAACCGATGGAGAAATCAACCCCGCTGGATATTTTAAAAAGCGCCATCTTGCTGGAACGACGGGGAAACGCGTTTTATCGGAAAGTGGCAGATGAAACTGAAAGTTCGGCTGTGCGAGAATTTTTCAACATGATGGCAGAAGAAGAAAAGAGACACATCCAAGTGCTCTCCGACCAGGCAAAGCACTTTCAAAAAACCGGCCGGTTTTCCCCCTCAGCCGCGGAAGATGGCAAGAGCAGCCAAGTTGCCTCCCGAATTCTGTCCCAGGATCTCAAGGACCAGATCGCCGCTGCGGGTTTCGAGGCGGCCGCGGTTTCAGCAGCCATGGCCATGGAAAAGCGCTCGATCCGCCTTTATTCGGACCGGGCCGATGCCGCAAAAGACCCTGATGAAAAAGAACTCTACCGGTGGCTGGCCGAATGGGAAAGCGAGCACCTGCAATTTCTGGCAGAAATCGATCGGGAGGTGACCGAAAAGGTGTGGTTCGACAACAGCTTCTGGCCCTTTTAGGGCGCCGGACAAAACAATACTCCGAGGGAAGAGGGGTTTCGATTTCTCATCGGAGTGTCCGTCCCCTGCAACCTTTCCCGAATTTCGACGGTGGCCCCTAAGCGGCATGACCCGTCAGCGGTTCGGCAGCAGGACATTGTCTATCTGATATCCGGCAGTTCGTCGTTCAGAAAAAGGGGCTCGCTCCGAAAAGCGCTGCGCCGATCCTGGCCGATCATCTTTCGCAGCCCTTCTGGGCTTCGACGGTCCTGTCCGCTTCGGCGGTCCCAGCCGCAGCGCCGGTCGCCGCCGCTGCGGCGGTCTCGAAAATCGATCGGCAGGTTTCGCTGCCGCCGGTCCGGCCCGCCCCTTCTTCCTCCGTTATCCGGTATTTCACTCATTGCAGCCCACCCCTTTGGGGTTTCGGCGCTTTTTGCGCCGGGGGATCGATCCCATCGATGTCTGCATCGACGGATGAAAGGCCGGCATGGACGAGCGGGAGGCGGAACGGCTGGGGGCAACCGTTCCGCCCCGGCTCCTTGATCGCAGGAAATGCAAAGGCACCAATGGAGAAAGGTTTGATATCATTTCCTGCACCACCATCGATATCCGCCCCCGGGGCAAAATTCAACCCCAATATGGATGGCCGGCTCGGATTGTAAAAGAATTGCGGCAGCAAGCGAGACCCAATTTTTTCATCCATGCGCCCCTGCCGCCGACCCCCCGGGATGCCGATGAAAAACTCCGTCAGAATTGGGAAGGAATCGTCTTCGTGTGCGCGGCGACGGCCTCTGTGATCCGTTCCCAGAGTGCAGGGTAGGCCATGCCGTGGCCGAGTCCCGGGACGATCTTCAGGGTCGCTCCGGCAATGGCGTCTGCTGTATCTTTGCCGTGCGCCGGAGGAAACACGGTGTCGCAGTCGCCGTGAATCACCAGCGCCGGCACCGCCACCTTCGAAAGGGCTTTCCGCCGCCCGCCGGCGCACAAAATGGCGGCCATCTGACGGGCAAATCCACTGGGATAGAACATGCGATCGTATGCAAGGGCCGAGAATCGCCGCTGGACGGCTTCGTCGTAGTAGGTCGACCCGCCGGAAAAGGCCCGGTACACCGCCACCTGATACGCGATGTACCCTTCGCGCCGAACGGGGGGCTTGGACATCATCGCCTCAACGGCTTCCGGCGTCGATCCGGGAAGATCCGCTTCCGAGGTGGTCGATTCGAAGGAAATGAGGCTTGCCAGCCTTTCCGGCCTCTCGATGGCCATCAACTGGGCGATCATCCCCCCCATGGAAATCCCGCAGATGTGGGCCTTGTCAAGGCCGAGGACATCCATCAGACCGAAGGTGTCCGCCGCCATGTCGTCAAGAAGGTACGGCGGCGGCGACCCGGAGCGGTCGTCCCGCACCATCTGCTCCAGATCCGGAACACCCCGCCCATCGAGCTTTGTGGACAGCCCCACATCCCGATTATCGAACCGCACCACGAAGTGGCCTGCCCGGACAAGCATGTCGCAGAACTCATCCGGCCAGGCGACCATCTGGCTGGACAGCCCCATGATCATCACCAGCGGTCGGTCCTTCGGCGATCCGAGGGTTTCGTATTCGATTCGAATGCCGTTGGCGTCGGCTTGGGCCATGCAACCTCCCGATGAGGTGAAGGTTTGCGCTGCCGGTAATCCCCTGAGGGGATCGCCGGACTCAGGATCTTTCCGTTTCCTTGCGTTTCAGCCAGAAATCGAAAGACCGCCCCGGAACGAAGATGTCCAGTCCGATGCTGGGGGTATCCAGCTCATTGGTGACCGTATGCTTTTCATCGCCCGGAATGTATATGCAGTCGTTTTCCTCCAGCACGTGGCGGTTGCCGCTGTCGTCGGTGACCGACATTTTCCCCTTGAGAATCACCAGAATCTGGGCAGCCGGATGTCCGTGGTGGGGTGAGGCATGTCTCGGCGGTTTGACGAAATGCTCGATGGAGATGTCGGCTTCGTTGCACAAACTCACCCGTTTCCAGTCTTTTTCCGGTTCGTAGCGTTCGGCCGTATCGAATCGAACGATTTTCATTGCTGCTCCTTTTTGAAGGGGGCCGTCAAGGCCGGCTGTGTTATCAGCCTCCGCTGGCAACCCGCTTGCCACCGAAAGCCATGAATCGATCGAGCCCCTGGTATCAAATTATCCGGCACGTGTCATCGGTTTTCACGCATTGCGATGATGATCAGGCTGCAGCCGGAAAAGCGGATTGAAAACACGGGCCATGTATCCCCTGTTTCGAAAAACGGTCTCCCAGAACCGATGCTTTTGTTCGTGGTTTTCATAGCAGACGGCAAGCCTCATGGTCCGGGTGAGTCCTTCCTTTTCCACGCGGGAGGGATTTTCGTAGGTGGACAGAATCGAGTCGGTGATATGGGTCTGCACAGCTCCCTGTGCAGTGCTGCACAGAAAACTTTGCCGCATCGGGGCGGGAAGGAATCGGCCGGTCAACGACCAAAAGTCATGCGGAGAACGTAGCTTGCCCGAGCTCGTTCCTGCCAGGAGTCGACGCTGCCGGTGCGTTTTCAAAACCGGCGCACGCAGCAAAAAAATACCGCAGCCGCGGTTAATCGAAGGTGTTAAAGGGAAGGTTTCCGTCTTCGTCCAGCGGAAAGGGGGAAAACCCGGTCTCCATGGAAACCCCGTCTGTTGTTTGGACATCTCCTGCCAGCGCCTCGGAGATCCAGAACGTGCCCAGAGCAAGAGTGTTCTTGATCCAGACCAGGCGGGCGGCTGCAGGATCCTTCAGCCCCGCACAGGAAAGTGCATCTTTGATCGCGTCCTCATCCCGCTCGTAGGCGAGCGGGATCCGGCCTTTTTCGGGCACGGAGGCGGTCACGCAGTTGATTTTGGTCTTCTCCGCATCGATCTTTTCGACCAGGCGCCGGGAGACAAAATCGGCCATCCCGACGCCCAGCGCGTTGCCGTCGCTTTCGGCCGTCAGGTCGCGGACGTAAATCCGCTTGAACTGCCGGATCTCGGGCTCCGGGGTGACCTGGTTGAAAATCCGGCCGGCAACGTTCGAATCGATTCCGCTTCCGCTGATGTTCTTGCCCATCTCGTCGATGATCAAAAAATCCACTTCGGAAAACGGGATTCTCCCCATCAGCTTCCGGGCCTCGGCCAGCAGCGACCGGTCGATCTCGAAAAAGCGGCTCCTTTCGCAGGCCTCGATCCGGGCGGTCTGTTCGAGCCGGTTTTCCACCAGGGCGATGCCGGCCACCACCGAACAGCGGTCGAACAAAATGCCGGCCATGTCCCGCACCACCGGCTCGAACCCGTGGCGGAAAAACATCTGGTGCGCGAGACGGGCGCCGGCGGCCTTGCCCATGCCGACAACAGCCATTTTGAGCAGGCCGCTTTCCACCTCGCCGCGAAAACTGGTGTGGGGTTTGACCCGGTTGACCACCACCACGTGGTCGGCTTCTGTAAAATCCCGGCCGCAGTGCACCGCCTGGTCGAAGCGGCTTTTTCCTACCACCTCGGTCTCCATGTTCGACCGGATCGGCGCGCCCACAACCTTTTCGGTGATCCCGATCTCGGCCAGCACCCGGCGCTGTCCGTCGGCGGTGGCGCCGCCGTGGCTGCCCATGGCTGCGGCAACGTACGGCTCGGCGCCCAGGGTCCGCAGGTGGTCCACCACGGTGCGAACCACCACCGCAAGGTCGGCGATGCCCCGGCTTCCTGCGGTGACGGCCACGGTCTGCCCGGCCTCGACGCTGTCTTTCAGGTTCAAGGCAGAGAGGCCGCGTTGGACCTCGCCGGCCACGTCCTCGACCCGGGGAGTGGGAATCGTCTGCCGAGCTCTGGCGATCCGGGGAAATTTCTCGCTCATGCCGTATCTCGCCTTTGTGGAATCATGGGGTAAATGTTCTTTCTGTCATAGCGCAAATCCGACCCGATGAAAACGGTGGGCCGTACTGAAACGCTCATATGGCATTCTTTGCTCGACTCTTTTTGATGCCTGGGGCTAAATGGCCAAGCACCGAGCCCGTGATCCCCACCAAAATCCGGAGGGCGGCAAAAACCTGGCGGCTCATGCGCCGAACACCGCAAGAATCGGGTTGCCTCGTCCGGCCCCATCTTCTATCTTATCATTCAACTTTCGGCGTTCGTCTCCGGTAGAGGAGTGAAATGGGCTATTTGATGCAGCACAATCATCCCCAGAACCTCTGAACCCAGAACCCTGAACCTCTGAACCCCAGAACCCAGAACCCTGAACCCTG
>CAYPFH010000165.1:0-7065 GCA_964409825.1 uncultured Desulfobacterales bacterium
CGAACTGGGCATCAACTACAAAACCGTCAAATCCTGGATATCCATCCTGGAGGCCAGTTTCATCGTGTTCCTGCTTCGTCCCCACCATCGAAACTTCAACAAAAGAGTGATCAAACAGCCGAAGCTCTACTTTTACGACATGGGCCTGCTGTGCGCTCTTCTGGAACTGCGGTCTGCGGATCAGTTGAACGCCCATTATTTGAGAGGAAATATCTTCGAATCTTTCGTCGTGTCCGAATACATGAAAATGCGGCACCATGCCGGCCTGCGGCCAAACGCTTTTTTCTGGAGAGACAATACCGGTCATGAAATCGATCTCTTGTTGGAAGACGGCCCTCACCTGAAAGGGGTCGAAATCAAATCCGGAGAGACGCTGAACGACGCATTTTTCAACGGGCTGCGCTATTTCAAGAAAATCTCCGCGCTGCCCCCGGACGCCTTTTTCCTGATCTACGGCGGCAGCAAAAACCTTTCACGAAAGCACGGCGATGTGCTCGGTTGGCGCAGCATCGAGGCGCTGCCGCACACGTAGCCTGCCATCCGAACCGACACGGTCTTCACGACCCCGTAGGAGCGCGCCACCTGTCCTCCGTAGCCGAAGGCGAAGGGGGATGCCCGCGACGCGAACTGCGGGTTTATTGCGCTGGTGTCGCCTCTGTCGAATTGTGGTAGGTCTCGGAGCCCTGCACACCGCCGCCGCGAATCACGGAAATGGTCAGCCTGGGGGACTTCGGAAAGCGGGCGAAATAGAGTTCGGCGATCTTGGCCATGGTGTAGGACATGCGATCGGCGCTTTCCGGTCTGGGTGAAAAAGCGACATAGCCCGGAACGTCCACGGCGATTTCCGTTTCCCGTCCGTCTTCCGAAGGCTGCGGCTGCGGGATGGGTTGTCCGATCCTTGCGCCGAAGCTTTCCACCAGGATGTTGGCGGTCTCGGTCTCTTGGAGCACGCGCGCTTCCAGGTCCGCCACCCGGTTCAGCACTTCGGAATATGGGGCTGTCCTTTGCTGAAAGGCCGATTCGGTGACTTCCGAAGGCGATTCTGCAGTTTTCTTTCTCTCTGCTTGCGGCACGTTTTGCCCCGTTGTCGCCTGACCGGAAACACGGGGCTCCTTTTTTTCCGTCAAATTCCGAACGGTTTCTGCCGGTGCGTTTTCCTTTTTGGAGGCGGGCGCCTCGGCCGCCGGTCTTTCGCCGGTTCCTGAAAGAAGAAGAAACAGCATTGCGCCGACGGCAGCGACCCCTATCCCTGCAATGACGATGGTCATCTTCTTCCGATTTGCCGCCCGTAATGGCTTTTTGACTTCCGGTGTCAATGGACCTGATCTCCTCGCTTGGTTCTATGTGGGTGCTACAGGAAAAGGCCCGGCGAACCATCCTGCCGGGCCTTTTGAGCGGTTGATGTCGTGCCGGAAAAAACCAGCTCTTTTTCAAAAGAATATCTGACTGCTACTTGAACGGAGCGGATTGGCCGAAGCGTCCCCTGAAGGAGAAATAGTCTCCCAAGTTGACTCCGCCGCTGGAATCCATGTCCGCCACGGGATCGGTGGTGCCGAATTTGCTTCGAAAGATAAAGTAATCCCCTAAATTGACTGCATTGTTGTTGTCGAAGTCGGCATCCGCGATGTTGCCGTACATGTCCTGATCCGCATCGATCTGGTCCAGGTTCGGTGTTTCCGGCGCGTTGTCCACGGCATCCGGCACCCCGTCCGTGTCAAAGTCGCTGTCCACGGTCAGCACGGTGACGATATCGTCGCCGCCGCTATTGGCCATGGTGTCCTGATCCACATAGAGGCGGTTGGCCGTCGGGCCGGCCTGAGTGGGATCCGTGTACACAGCGGCAGACGGATCGTCGAGGCAGGACTCACCGTCGTAGGCCAGGGATTTCTGCCAGTCGCTGTCGTCGGTGGGGGTGCTGACGGACAACACCTCCATGTCTCCCTGAACCGTAAACTCGCCATTGTTCTCGATGCGTGCGGTGAAGCCGACCTCGGAGTCATAGGCTGTCGTCCAGCCGGAATTCATGGATACATAAATGGTACCATCCGGACCGCTCGCAAGATCATTGGGCCCCATCCACCAGCCGACGGTATCGTCATGGGGGAGTTCTAGTTCTACGGTTGCATCGCCCGGTGCAAGCAATGAGCTTGTGCTGACCGCAGTCGCAACCTGATCTGCGGTATACATGCGCACGTACTGAACATCCATTGGCCCGCTGCTGGTGTACGTCCCGGTCCACAGGTTGCCGTCGGTATCGAAGGCAAAGCCGCAGGAAAATCCCGTGACATCCACCACCTCCTGCCAGGCGCTGCTGTCGGCATCCCACATCCAGATGGAGTGAGTCCCCGACCATTGACTCATTCTGCCGGCTACGAAGGCATTGCCGCTGACCGGATCGTATTCCACCTCCCAGTTGCCCTTCATGGGCACGCTGAAGGGCTTCTGGGGGGTGGCGCCCGGCAGCGGCTGCAAGGTGTTTGGATCGATTTGGATGGCGTAGAAGTCGCCGCCGCCGTTCCAATCCGTGTAAGAGTAGATGATCTCATCCTTGTCGGGGGACAGGCGGACTGCCTGAGCCCAAGCGTAGGCCAAGCCGGTCACGTCGCCGAAGCGCGCCACCGGTTTCCCCGCGTAGTCGTACAGGCTGACGCGGATGGAATCGCCGCCGATACCGCCGCCGTAATTTTCCGCTTTCAGCATGCAGCGCGTCTTGGCGGCACCGCTGCCGGTGGCCACTTGGGCATAGCCGATGTCCAGTCCGCCGTGATATCCGTCCGGCGTACGCTCCATCACATAGTCGTTGACCGCCCATCCGGATTCTGGGGCGACCCGTGTGGAGTCGGCCCAGGCCGATACCGGCGCCAGGGCGATGCCGGCAGCAAAGGCCAAAACCGTAAAAACCGTTTTAAGGCACCTATCTTTCATCGTGAGCCCTCCTTGTGTTGTTTCCTGCATGCGTCTCGTCTGTTTCGTTCACCGGCCGAGAAACTGAAAAACGCATTGCTCCGCTGGCAAGGGAGGCAATGCGTTTTTCATTGAATACCCATTCAGGTAGAGTACGCTAAACGTTTCGGCGTCGAATGCCGATCAGGCCCAGCAGGCCGGAGCCCAGCAGCCAGACGGCGGCCGGAACCGGCACCGCGGCATAGTCCGGCCCGTTGTTGCCCAAAGGTGTCGAATCCGTGGCGGAGGTGCCGATGTCTTGTACGGGAGTAAATCCAACGCTGTCCCAATAGACTCCTCCCCACGTCCCTTCATCCCACTCGATCCATACATCTTCGCCGGTCCAGTCGGGAACGGCATCCGGCGGGCCGGTGAACGTGAAGGTGATCGAAGCGAGGTGCTGGTCCTGACCGGCCAACACGCCAACAGAGGGGTTATTCAGTCCGACATCGCCGCTGACATGCTTATAAAGGCTTTCTCCGGGATGCTTTACGGAGGCCTCGGCAGCGTATCCAGGCGTCACGAGACCAAGCGCACCGAAAGCCGCATTCCGGCTCCAACTAACGTACTCCAGTTCGAAGCCGTCCAGGGCCGCATCGTCGAACCCGACATTGATATCGTAAAAGGGGATGGCGTCGTCCCAAGCGGCATGGGCATAAAAGTCCACGGTGACCTGCTCGCCGGACGATACGGCCTGCTGGCCGATGGGGTCCATCCACACGTAATGGGCCGAGGCCGGTGCGGCAGCAACCAAAAGAAGAATCATGGTACTGAATAGTAATATTTTTTTCATATTTTTTCCCTTTCTGGTTTTGATCAGGAGCTACCGAAAGAATTACGCTTCTATAATCCAACAAACAGCCTTTTGCTGCTTTGATTATATTGCGCGATCATTGTAAATTGTTGTTATCTTCTTTGCTGTCGTCATATAGCAGCGCTCTTTCGACGGATGCCGATCAGGCCCAGCAGCCCGGTGCCCAGCAGCCAGACCGCGCCGGGGATGGGGACGGCGTTGATGGCACCGACCGCTTCCAGATCGACCCCGCCGGAACCCCAAGTCGGCCAGGCGTCGTAGATGGGGTTGCCCAGGGAGTCAAGGAAGTCCCCGCTGCCGGGAATGTCCACGATCTTGACGTAGTTGATCTCATCCAGGTCCACCAGGCCGGACATAACCAGGCTGTTGTCAAGAAGATCATCAAGGTCGAAGCCCGTACCTTCGGAGGTGCCGTATGCGTTGGGATGCTTGCCCACCAGGTTTTTGACATCCGTGGGGTCGATCGTGCCATAGCCGCCTACGAGGCCAGGCGTGAGAGAAACGCTGTCGAAGCGGGCGAAGTTGACGCCGTCGGTGGACACATCCACGTAACCCAGCTCGGCAAAGATGCCCCCGCCGGAGCCGAACCCGTTTTCAAAGGCGGCAAAGTCGTAGCCGGTGCCGTTGAGGATGGGGTTTTCAAACGACAGGGTGAGTTGACCAGGGCCTGGATTGTTCACCGGGTCGGCCTTCCAGGCGGCGATCTCGGTTGCGTCCATGTCGCCGAGAGAGGCGATATCACCGTTGTTGCCGGTTACCGGCCCAAGCGTTTTTTCTGGATCAGCAAATGCGCCACCCGCATAGCCTTGGATTTCAGCTAAATCAAAAGGCTCGTAAATGTAGCCGGTGGCCCACCCCTTGAAAATGGGATTGACCTCACCATCGACAAACCCGGCAATGCCGTCACCCGTATACGGACCGGCAAAGACCGTACTGCTGAATAGCAAACAGCCCAAAGAAACGAGTAAAACAATTTTGTTATTTTTCATGACTGTAAAACGCCTTTCGTTTTATGTTTTCTATTCCCTGTGTCTTCTGCGAATGCCCACCAGCCCGATCAGTCCGCTGCCCAGCAGCCAGACGGCGGCGGGGACGGGAACGGGACTGCCGTTGAGATTATCCATGGCGAAATAGGCCGGCGTGTTCATGCCATAGGCACCCGCGTCCGAAGAATCCAGGGATAACTCCAGGCCGACGACATTGCCCAGGCCGGTCAGGTCCACCCAGGTCCAGTCGTCCACGATGTAGTCCAGGCTGTTGTCGGCAAAACGGAAGTCAGCCAGGTAGAAATCTAAAGTTCCGGTGTAGCTGGCCGATGCGTCGATCCCCTTGATGATCAGCTTAAAGTAATCGGGATCGTTGCCGGTGGTGCCGCCGAACTTCTTGGCGAAGGAGTCGCCCTCAAGCATGGACAACGCCGCGTAAGTGGTGTTGGTGAAATAGGCTCCGGAGATGATCGAGTCGTAATCTTTGCCGGTTACAGCACCGAGGCTCACCGTTTGAGGAATCGGGTCGTCGCCGCCCATCCAGTCCAGCGGCACATAGGAAACCGCGTAGTTGCCCGAGCCGCTGACGTCCGTGCCGGTGTAGGCGGCGAACTGGTTCGTATAGCCGGCCGTGGTGGTGTCGTTGACGTTGGAGTAAGTGAATCCACTCCAAGCCCAATCAGAGGCGTCGTGGGGAAAATAGGCATCACCGTTAGTCCAACCGACGGCGCCGCTTCCCGCGCCCCCATAATAGCTGTTCGGTGCCAGGGTCAGATCGTCGAAGCTGGCTACGTCCGCATAGCCGGGGGCGGCGGTGAACAGTAAAAAGAAAACTGCAAAAAACAATGGCATCCGTCTCATTTCGATTCTTCCTTTCCGTCAGATGTTTTCGGCTTGCGCCTGACGCCACCGTACTCAATGTGTGCATCGGCAATCGATAGTGGATCTTTCCAAAATATCGGGTGATACCACCTCCTTTCCTGCAATTCATTTCAACCCAAACAAAAACCCCCGGCCGGCGCGGTGCGCGGGTCGGGGGCAGGGTGTTTTCCGGTCCTGTCCACGGCACGCCGCGATTCGCGCGGGCGTCTTGCCGTCAAAGTCCGGGCCGGTCTTCTGACTCTCGGATCAGCCTACTGACCGCGCCTTCCCGCAACGGCTAAACCGTAGCAGTGGCATATCGCGGCGTTCGTCCCCGATCACAGCGGCGCGTCCGTCCCCGATTTTCACGGGGTTCCCTGTTGCCGCCGGGAAAAGGCGGGGGGGTCAGCCCCGGCCTTTTCCCGGCACCCGGAGGAGGGCAAATCTTGTCGTCAAAGAGCCGGGGGTTGGCCATAAAAAAAGCCGGGCCCCCCGTTGCAAGGCGGCCCGGCTGTCCTTTCAGTAGATGAGGATCCGCGGCTTTCCGGCCCCCGGTCGCCCGGGGTGTGGCTTTGTCTTGACCTGAAAAAATACCCTACAGAAATCGCCGGGGGATTGCTTTGAGGATGTTGCGGAAAGGTTGGAGGAATTGATGGGGGAATGTTAGATTATTGCGGTATCGATAAAGATTTGTGTTTTGCGCGCATGGCGCGCTCCTACACCGGTTGCCTCCAATGTTCTCTGCAGGAGCAGGCCGTGCCCGCGACCTAAACCGGGGATCTTTTTTTCTTTCATGCGCCGGATTGTTCAAGGGCGATGGCCTGAAATCCCTGGTCCAGTCTATGCAGGTGAATGTTTCGTTGTTCTCGGCCCCAGTGATGCTCCGTATGCCGACCGATTGCGCGTAAATCTTCGACCGCTTTTTGGGTGAGCCGAAAGGGGGTCATTTGACGCTGCTTTCCTCATCGAGCTCCTGGATTACACCGTTCAAGGAATCATTTTCAAGGCCGCTGTTCTCCGCTTCTTCCAGGGCACGTCTCAACGCCGTCAGCCTAACCTCTCTTTCTTCGAGAAGCCTTAGTCCATCACGGACGGCCTCGCTTGCCGAAGCGTAACGGCCGTTTTTGATTTGCCTGGAAACGAAGGAATCGAAGTGTTCGCCGAGAATGATGCTTGTATTTTTCACGGACCCACCCCCCGATCGCAAGATGTTGGACGTGAATAATTTGGATACCAGAATATGGTACCTGTCTCGCCGTGTCAAGAAATCGGGACGGCACGTTCGCGCGAAATTCGCGGGCGTGGCCCGCTCCTACAGAGAGAACCGTGGGCGGGCGCTGTAGGAGCGGGTCATACCCGCGAAAATACCGTTGGGCTTCGCTTCTCTCCGCCCAACCTGCGGACTGACAAAAATTTGCGCTTCAGAACGACAAAAAAGGTTTCGGTGTTACGTATGTCGCT
>CAYPFH010000165.1:7165-8557 GCA_964409825.1 uncultured Desulfobacterales bacterium
ACAAAAATTTGCGCTTCAGAACGACAAAAAAGGTTTCGGTGTTACGTATGTCGCTGTCGACCCAAAAGAACCGATGGTAAAAGGATACTATACCCTTTCCACCGGAAACATTCAGCGTGACCTTCTCCCTTCGGATACCGTAAAACATTTGCCCCGTTACCCCGTGCCGTCTATTCTATTGGCACGCTTGGCCGTCGACACGCGAATGCAGGGTCGGGGGCTTGGCAAAACGTTATTGATTCATTCCATGAAGCAGGCCCTGAAAGCAGGGCGACATGTCGGGTGGCATGTCATGACGGCCCATGCGTTGAATAAAAACGCCGTCCATTTTTACAAGTATTTTGGATTCAGAGCATTGCCGGTCGACGAAAGACATTTGTTTGTTCCCGTAAAACGGATCGAGAGCTTATTTCGCTTTTAGCGCGCAGCGCTTAGGTTGGGCTGAACTCGTGAAGCCCAGCATTTTCAGCCTGCCGTTTTAACTCATCCGCCCCCATCTTTGATGAATCAGCCAATCGCGAGCGTGGCCTGATCCTACGATGGTTCCGGGCATTTTCCCTGCAGTAGCGGGTCATCTGTCCTCCGTAGCCGAAGGCGAAGGGGGATACCCGCGAAACGATACTCGTGAACTCGCCGGCCAGCAGAAAAGATCCGGTCAATCCTGTCTAACATTTTTTTATTGAACCCATCGAATTAAATATACCTTGTCATTTCGGAATAAGTTTCCCAATATACAAGGTGTGATCAAGCGATGGATTACAGAAACACTTCAAAAAAGTATTGCGCAAGTGCCTGCGGTGGTGCTGCTTGGCGCTCGTCAAGTGGGCAAAACCACGCTTGCAAAGGCCATTGCAAGGGATCTGAAATCAATCTACCTGGACCTGGAAGCGCCGGAAGACCTCCTCAAGCTCAGCGACCCCACCGGAAAATATGTTCTTTACGGCGGCGATGACGAATTCCCCGTTGGCGATGACGTGACCGTTATTTCCCTGCCGCGATTGATGGAACACCTGGGATAATCGTTCGCAACCTCCCCTCCCATTCAAGCTATCGCAGTTTTTTTCGCGGGCGCGGCCCGCTCCTACAACGGTTCCAGGCATTTCCCTTGCAGGACCGGGTCGCTTGTCTGGGCGACATGTGGGGTCGAAGCCCGAAGGGCGACGTGTGGGGTCGAAGCCCCAAGCCTTGGCGACATTTGCGGCGAAGCTCGTAAAGCGGAGACGTAAAACCGACGGGTCGGGGCGTAGCGGTGCGAAGACCGATACCCGCGAACCGACACTAATCAACGCTCCGTATTGCGTCATTCCGGCGGAAGCCGGAATCCGTGCGCCTGAGAGCAAGCGCAAACAGGGAGGTGAAAGTCCTCCTCCGGGAGATGCCCGCTCCCGGTAG